>CAZFWM010000245.1:0-11320 GCA_964522545.1 uncultured Thermodesulfobacteriota bacterium | reverse complement strand
CGGCGGGCGATTGCGACGTGGCGGAGATGTGCACGGGCGCCGCAGCCGACTGCCCCGACGATGGCTACCTGCCGTCGACGACGGAGTGCCGAGCCACTGCGGGCGATTGTGACTTGGCAGAGACGTGCACGGGAACGACGGCAACATGTCCCGACGATGGCTACCTGCCGTCGACAACCGAGTGCCGAGCCGCTGCAGGCGACTGCGACGAGGCGGAGATGTGTACAGGCGTCGCGGCCGACTGCCCCGACGATGGGTTCCTGGCGTCGACAACCGAATGCCGGGCTGCGGCGGGCGACTGCGACGTGGCCGAGCTGTGTACGGGCGCCGCGGCGGACTGTCCCGCCGATGCGTTCATAGAGGATGGTACAGATTGCGACGATGGCCTGTTTTGCAACGGCAGCGACACGTGCCAGACCGGCTTATGTTCCGAACATGCCGGCAACCCCTGCCCGCCTGATGACGGACTGTTCTGCAACGGTACCGAGTACTGCCTCGAGCAGTATGATATATGCTACCAAACTGACCCACCCTGCCCGGACGACGGACTGTTCTGCAACGGCACTGAAGAATGTCACGAGCCGACGGATCAATGCTACCACACAGGCGATCCGTGTAACGATCAGAATCCATGCACCGGTGACGAATGCATCGAAGAGACAAGTGAGTGCGACAACCCATGCCTTGCCACCGACCCTGAACATGTCTGTTGTGACTATCAACCTTGTATGGACGATCCGATCTGTACCGGTGCTGCGGAATTTACACTTGAACTGGATGCCTCCTACAGCGAAGGCACTCTCAGTCTGGACTTTACGGTAGGTACACCGGAGCCGGCCACCTGGATCAACTATGCGGTTTTAATAACCCCGACCATACAGCTGGTCCACCTCTGGACAACGCCTCTGCCTGTCATCGATCCTCCCTTCGCATTGCAGACGATCTCTTTCCCCTTTACCAGTGGCCAGGGCTATGTAGGGATATGGTCTGCGTTCTACACATTGGACGGACAGGAAGCGAAGATTCTCAGCTGGGTGGATACGGGGACACCATAAATAAACCGAAAAATGGCCAAACGTAAGACGGGCCCCCTCGGGGGCCCGTTCTTTTTGCAAATCTTGATCGTGTTGCCGGGTGAATCGGCTCCTTCTTATTCCGGGAGTGCGGTATCGACCCAGGCGAGAGCAGATGCCTGCACGCCCGCTTCCGTGGATAGACTGCTATAGAGCCCGATCCAGCCCAGGCTGTGGAAGGGGAAAGCGATGAAATAGTCGACGGGGGGATCGATCGCCGGCAGCGGGGCAGCCCAGAGCGGGAAGATCCTCACCTCCGGGGCCAACAGGATCAAATACGTCGCCCACGTGAACTCCTCCAGGGAGCCCAGGGTAAAGTCCATCCCGAGATAGCCCTCGATGTAGGCGGCCTCCATTTCGAGTGTAAATTTTGCAACACAGTCGACGGAGAGGGTGAAGTCATCCTCGCTGTCGTAATATCCGTCGATCACGATGAAATAAGTGCCGGCCTCAAGGCTGGTGACGATCTCCTCTTCGCTCCCATAGTCGTCCGAATAGGCGAGGCAGTTATCCGGGCACGCCCCGGACGCACTGTCACCTACAAGTAGCAGGGCGAGGTCCTCTGCCGGGTCGGTGCCCGAGAGAGAGATCGTCACGTTGGACGATTGGCCGATCTCGAGCTCGTAGACATACTCCGGGCCGTTCAGTACCCAGGGTACGCAGTTCCAGAGATCGATCCTGCCCGAGGCCCCGATGGTCGTGCCGACGATTTCTTCTCCGCACGGAGCCACCTCGTCGGGGGGGAGGCAGCCGCTCCCGCAGTCGAAGTCCTCGAGGTCCGTGAAGCCGTCGCAGTCATTGTCGATCCCGTCGTCGCAGATCTCTTCGGCCTCGGGGTACACGGTGCCGTCCGTGTCGTCGCAGTCCGTGCCCCCGCACGCCTCGTCCAGAAAACCGTCACCGTCTGCATCCGCACATTCATCGAAGGCGATCGTGAGGGTGTAGTCGCTCGCGGCTGTAGCGTAATCTCCCGTGACGAGAATCTGCCAGTCGCTGGCTTCGAGGAAATAGCCGCTGATGGACTCAGGGCATTCATACGTGGCGCTCGCAATCACATAATAGAAGATCCCCTCTTCGCAGAAGCCGATCCAGAGGTCGAGGTCGTCCGTACAGTCGAGGGTGATGGTGAAAATTCCGGTGCCGACGGCGATCCCGAAGTAGTCGTAGATATCCTCGACCGGATCGCTGCTCCCGGAGACAATCAAGGAATCGCCCGAGACGAGGGAGCCGAGCTCCTGGACAGAATTGCAGTCATCATTCGGCTCGACTTCATCGATAGGGATGTCGGCCCTCACGCTCCCTACACCCCCAGAGCTCCCCACGCCCGCAAAGCCGATGGCGAGACTGAAAGCCGCTAAAATTGTCAGAATCTTATTCATCTCTGAATTCCTCCATTAATCCGAAAAATGCAGTAGTCACCTACTGCGGCTTGAAAAACCTTGCTGCAACGCTTGTTTCGCTAAGGTTTTCTGCGCCTCGCTACGGCGCCTACTGCATTTTTCGGGTTTAACTGGCTTGCGTATACAGAAAGCCACTTCTCTATTTTAATCTATGAATACAAGAGACGTCAATGAAAAAAATCGCAGATCTTTTCAGACACTCTAGGTTTTTGATATTGTTCACAGGAGCATCTCGCTTGCAGAAAGAAATATAAGGAGAGCACCATGGACCATTACAAGCTTTTCATCGGAGGAGAATTCGTCGAGGCCGCCTCGGGCAAGAGGGCCGAGACGCTCGACCCGGGCACGGGGCAATCCGTCGCCACCCTGGCGATCGGCGCCGGGGCGGACGCAAAGGCCGCAGTGGAGGCGGCGCGTCGGGCCTTCGACTCCGGTGAGTGGAGCGGGATGGGGCCTGCCGGGCGTGCCGAGATCCTCGGTGAATACGCGGAGCTCCTCATGGCCGAGATCCAGCGGCTGGCCCTTGTGGAAGCCCTGGACTCGGGGGGGCTGGTGCGGCGGACCGGAGCGGACATCTTCACCGGGGCCCGGCTGATCCGCAACCTCGCCCGCTACGCCGTCGACTCCTTCCCCTGGGAGGAGACGATCGAGCGCTCCGGCAATCCCTTCATCCCGAGCCGCAACTACGTACGGCGTGAGCCAATCGGCGTCTGCGTGGGGATCGTGCCATGGAACTTCCCCTTCTTGATGGCCAACTGGAAGGTCGCCATGGCCATGGTCATGGGAAACTCGGTTGTCCTCAAGCCCGCCTCCGACACGCCCCTCTCGGCTCTGATCATGGCCCAGGTAGCGGCCCGCAGCCGGATCCCGGCGGGCGTGCTCAACGTGGTGACCGGGCCCGGCGGGGAGGTGGGAGAGACCCTCTGCCGGCACCCGGCGGTGGACAAGATCGCCTTCACCGGTTCCACCGAGGTGGGCCGGAGGATCATGGCCCTGGGTGCCGAGTCGATCAAGAAGGTCACCCTCGAGCTCGGCGGAAAGTCGGCGAACATCGTCCTCCATGACGCGGACCTGGACCTGGCCGTGGATGGGGCCTTGCTCGCCACCTTTCTGCATAGCGGGCAGGTCTGCGAGTCCGGCACCCGCCTCCTCCTGGCCGAATCGATCTACGAGGCCTTCGTGGAGCGTCTCGTGGCCAGGGCCCGCACCATCCGCGTCGGCTACCAGCTCGCTCCGAGGACCCAGATGGGCCCGGTGGTGAGCGAGCGCCAGCGGGCGGCCGTGGAGGAGTACATCGCCATCGGGAAGGCCGAGGGGGCCGTGCTCGCCTGTGGCGGGGGCCGGGCCGAGGTGCCGGGCTTCGATGGGGGCATGTATCTGGAGCCGACCATCTTCACCGAGGTGGACAATGAAATGCGGATCGCCCGGGAGGAGATCTTCGGCCCCGTCCTATCGGTGATTCCCTTCCGGGACGAGGACGAGGCCGTGGAGATCGCCAACGACAGCATCTACGGCCTGGGCGGGGCCGTCTGGTCCCGGGACGTGGCCAGGGCGGAGGGAATAGCCGCACGGGTCCGGACAGGCACCATGTGGATCAACGACTACCACATCTTCTCCGACTTCGGCCCCTTCGGCGGGTACAAGCAGAGCGGCGTGGGCCGCGAGCTCGGCCACCACGGCCTGGAGGAGTACACCGAGGTGAAGCACGTCCACGTGGGAGGCACGGGCCACCCGTCGGCCCACCCGGTCATGAGGATGGTGGTGAGCCGGGAGCCCGGGCCGCGGGCCTTCCAGTACCGGGGGAGCACCCGGATCCGGCACGGCATCGGAGAGGTGGCCTCTCTCACTGCCGAGGTGGCCGAGCTTGGCAGGAAGCGGGCCGCCCTGTTCACCGACAAGGGCATCGTTGGTGCGGGTCTGCTTCAGCCGGTCCTCGGGGCGCTGGGCCGGTTCTGCGCCGGGACCTTTGATGATGTACCCCAGGACTCGAGCCTTTCGACCGTCGACCGGGCCGCCGACTTCGCCCGCGACCTGGAGGCGGACCTGGTCGTGAGCGTTGGAGGGGGGAGCGTCATCGACACGGCCAAGGCGGCATGCCTCCTCCTGGCCAACGGAGGCCGCGCCATCGAGCACGTGGGCTTCTCCATGCTGGTCGGGCCCGCAGTGCCCCACATTGTGATCCCCACCACGGCCGGCACCGGAAGCGAGGTCACCAACGTGGCGGTCATCAAGAGCCGGGCCATGGATCAAAAGGTCTATTTCGTGGATAACCGGAACGTCCCGGTCCTGGCGATCCTCGATCCCCGCATGACGGCCACCCTGCCCGCCGGCCTGACCGCCTCGACCGGGATGGACGCCCTCACCCACGCCATAGAGGCCACGGTGAGCCGCCGTCGCAATCCCATCTGCGAGGGGATGGCCCTGCAGGCCGTCCGGCTGATCGCCGGGAGCCTCCCGACCTGCGTCGAGAACGGAAGCGACCTGGAGGCCCGTTCGACCATGCAGATCGCGGCCGCCATGGCCGGGTGGGCCTTCAACATCGCCCAGACCGGCCTGACCCATGCCATGGCCCACGCCCTCGGGGCAAAGTGCGGCGTGCCCCACGGCACGGCCAACGGAATCCTGCTGCCCCACGTGATGCGGTTCAACCTGGAGAAATGCATTCCCCAGATGGCCCTCGTCGGCAGGGCTCTGGGTGCGGCCGGTGGGAAGAAGGGAGAAGATAAGGGGATGGCTGGGGATGAGGGGATGGTCGGGGATGAGGGGCTGGCAAGAGAAGCGCCCGAGGCGGCGGCCCGACTCCTCCAGGCCACCAACCACCCGACCCGCCTGAGAGAAACGGGCGTCGACCGTGAGGACCTCGCCGCCTGCGCTGCCCTCGCCGTGACTGACCCGGCGGGATTCACGAATCCCAAAGGCGTCCGATTCCCGGCGCAGGTCCTGGAGCTCTACGAAGCGGCCTGGTAAGAAGGGGATGGGAAGGTTCGGATTCGATTTCTCCTAACAGTAATCTTATCCCGGTTGGTATTTCAATCACGAAGGACACGAAGAGTTCACGAAGGTCACGAAGAAATGTTGAATATGACAATTATTGCTTTTTCTTCGCGCTCTTCGTGACTCCTTCGTGCTCTTCGTGTTGAGACAACAGAGTTTGTTTTACAATGAGCGACTAAGCGCCTACCTCATCGATGAGGTAGGCGCTTAGTCGCTCATTGTAAAACAAACTCTGTTGTCTCAACACGAAGAGCACGAAGGAGTCACGAAGAGCGCGAAGAAAAAGCAATAATTGTCATATTCAACATTTCTTCGTGACCTTCGTGAACTCTTCGTGTCCTTCGTGATTGAAATACCAACCGGGATAAGATTACTGTTAGGAGAAATCGAATCCGAACCTTCCCATCCCCTTCTTACCAGGCCGCTTCGTAGAGCTCCAGGACCTGCGCCGGGAATCGGACGCCTTTGGGATTCGTGAATCCCGCCGGGTCAGTCACGGCGAGGGCAGCGCAGGCGGCGAGGTCCTCACGGTCGACGCCCGTTTCTCTCAGGCGGGTCGGGTGGTTGGTGGCCTGGAGGAGTCGGGCCGCCGCCTCGGGCGCTTCTCTTGCCAGCCCCTCATCCCCGACCATCCCCTCATCCCCAGCCATCCCCTTATCTTCTCCCTTCTTCCCACCGGCCGCACCCAGAGCCCTGCCGACGAGGGCCATCTGGGGAATGCATTTCTCCAGGTTGAACCGCATCACGTGGGGCAGCAGGATTCCGTTGGCCGTGCCGTGGGGCACGCCGCACTTTGCCCCGAGGGCGTGGGCCATGGCATGGGTCAGGCCGGTCTGGGCGATGTTGAAGGCCCACCCGGCCATGGCGGCCGCGATCTGCATGGTCGAACGGGCCTCCAGGTCGCTTCCGTTCTCGACGCAGGTCGGGAGGCTCCCGGCGATCAGCCGGACGGCCTGCAGGGCCATCCCCTCGCAGATGGGATTGCGACGGCGGCTCACCGTGGCCTCTATGGCGTGGGTGAGGGCGTCCATCCCGGTCGAGGCGGTCAGGCCGGCGGGCAGGGTGGCCGTCATGCGGGGATCGAGGATCGCCAGGACCGGGACGTTCCGGTTATCCACGAAATAGACCTTTTGATCCATGGCCCGGCTCTTGATGACCGCCACGTTGGTGACCTCGCTTCCGGTGCCGGCCGTGGTGGGGATCACAATGTGGGGCACTGCGGGCCCGACCAGCATGGAGAAGCCCACGTGCTCGATGGCGCGGCCTCCGTTGGCCAGGAGGAGGCATGCCGCCTTGGCCGTGTCGATGACGCTCCCCCCTCCAACGCTCACGACCAGGTCCGCCTCCAGGTCGCGGGCGAAGTCGGCGGCCCGGTCGACGGTCGAAAGGCTCGAGTCCTGGGGTACATCATCAAAGGTCCCGGCGCAGAACCGGCCCAGCGCCCCGAGGACCGGCTGAAGCAGACCCGCACCAACGATGCCCTTGTCGGTGAACAGGGCGGCCCGCTTCCTGCCAAGCTCGGCCACCTCGGCAGTGAGAGAGGCCACCTCTCCGATGCCGTGCCGGATCCGGGTGCTCCCCCGGTACTGGAAGGCCCGCGGCCCGGGCTCCCGGCTCACCACCATCCTCATGACCGGGTGGGCCGACGGGTGGCCCGTGCCTCCCACGTGGACGTGCTTCACCTCGGTGTACTCCTCCAGGCCGTGGTGGCCGAGCTCGCGGCCCACGCCGCTCTGCTTGTACCCGCCGAAGGGGCCGAAGTCGGAGAAGATGTGGTAGTCGTTGATCCACATGGTGCCTGTCCGGACCCGTGCGGCTATTCCCTCCGCCCTGGCCACGTCCCGGGACCAGACGGCCCCGCCCAGGCCGTAGATGCTGTCGTTGGCGATCTCCACGGCCTCGTCCTCGTCCCGGAAGGGAATCACCGATAGGACGGGGCCGAAGATCTCCTCCCGGGCGATCCGCATTTCATTGTCCACCTCGGTGAAGATGGTCGGCTCCAGATACATGCCCCCATCGAAGCCCGGCACCTCGGCCCGGCCCCCGCCACAGGCGAGCACGGCCCCCTCGGCCTTCCCGATGGCGATGTACTCCTCCACGGCCGCCCGCTGGCGCTCGCTCACCACCGGGCCCATCTGGGTCCTCGGAGCGAGCTGGTAGCCGACGCGGATGGTGCGGGCCCTGGCCACGAGACGCTCCACGAAGGCCTCGTAGATCGATTCGGCCAGGAGGAGGCGGGTGCCGGACTCGCAGACCTGCCCGCTATGCAGAAAGGTGGCGAGCAAGGCCCCATCCACGGCCAGGTCCAGGTCCGCGTCATGGAGGACGATGTTCGCCGACTTTCCGCCGAGCTCGAGGGTGACCTTCTTGATCGACTCGGCACCCAGGGCCATGATCCTCCGGCCCACCTCGGTGGAACCGGTGAAGGCGATCTTGTCCACCGCCGGGTGCCGGCAGAGGGTCTCTCCCACCTCCCCGCCGGGCCCGGTCACCACGTTGAGCACGCCCGCCGGGATCCGGCTGCGGGCCGCTACCTGGGCCATGATCAGAGCCGAGAGGGGCGTGTCGGAGGCGGGCTTGAGGACAACCGAGTTTCCCATGACCATGGCCATGGCGACCTTCCAGTTGGCCATCAAGAAGGGGAAGTTCCATGGCACGATCCCCACGCAGACGCCGATTGGCTCACGCCGTACGTAGTTGCGGCTCGGGATGAAGGGATTGCCGGAGCGCTCGATCGTCTCCTCCCAGGGGAAGGAGTCGACGGCGTAGCGGGCGAGGTTGCGGATCAGCCGGGCCCCGGTGAAGATGTCCGCTCCGGTCCGCCGCACCAGCCCCCCCGAGTCCAGGGCTTCCACAAGGGCCAGCCGCTGGATCTCGGCCATGAGGAGCTCCGCGTATTCACCGAGGATCTCGGCACGCCCGGCAGGCCCCATCCCGCTCCACTCACCGGAGTCGAAGGCCCGACGCGCCGCCTCCACTGCGGCCTTTGCGTCCGCCCCGGCGCCGATCGCCAGGGTGGCGACGGATTGCCCCGTGCCCGGGTCGAGCGTCTCGGCCCTCTTGCCCGAGGCGGCCTCGACGAATTCTCCTCCGATGAAAAGCTTGTAATGGTCCATGGTGCTCTCCTTATATTTCTTTCTGCAAGCGAGATGCTCCTGTGAACAATATCAAAAACCTAGAGTGTCTGAAAAGATCTGCGATTTTTTTCATTGACGTCTCTTGTATTCATAGATTAAAATAGAGAAGTGGCTTTCTGTATACGCAAGCCAGTTAAACCCGAAAAATGCAGTAGGCGCCGTAGCGAGGCGCAGAAAACCTTAGCGAAACAAGCGTTGCAGCAAGGTTTTTCAAGCCGCAGTAGGTGACTACTGCATTTTTCGGATTAATGGAGGAATTCAGAGATGAATAAGATTCTGACAATTTTAGCGGCTTTCAGTCTCGCCATCGGCTTTGCGGGCGTGGGGAGCTCTGGGGGTGTAGGGAGCGTGAGGGCCGACATCCCTATCGATGAAGTCGAGCCGAATGATGACTGCAATTCTGTCCAGGAGCTCGGCTCCCTCGTCTCGGGCGATTCCTTGATTGTCTCCGGGAGCAGCGATCCGGTCGAGGATATCTACGACTACTTCGGGATCGCCGTCGGCACCGGAATTTTCACCATCACCCTCGACTGTACGGACGACCTCGACCTCTGGATCGGCTTCTGCGAAGAGGGGATCTTCTATTATGTGATTGCGAGCGCCACGTATGAATGCCCTGAGTCCATCAGCGGCTATTTCCTCGAAGCCAGCGACTGGCAGATTCTCGTCACGGGAGATTACGCTACAGCCGCGAGCGACTACACCCTCACGATCGCCTTCGATGAATGTGCGGATGCAGACGGTGACGGTTTTCTGGACGAGGCGTGCGGGGGCACGGACTGCGACGACACGGACGGCACCGTGTACCCCGAGGCCGAAGAGATCTGCGACGACGGGATCGACAATGACTGCGACGGCTTCACGGACCTCGAGGACTTCGACTGCGGGAGCGGCTGCCTCCCCCCCGACGAGGTGGCTCCGTGCGGAGAAGAAATCGTCGGCACGACCATCGGGGCCTCGGGCAGGATCGATCTCTGGAACTGCGTACCCTGGGTACTGAACGGCCCGGAGTATGTCTACGAGCTCGAGATCGGCCAATCGTCCAACGTGACGATCTCTCTCTCGGGCACCGACCCGGCAGAGGACCTCGCCCTGCTACTTGTAGGTGACAGTGCGTCCGGGGCGTGCCCGGATAACTGCCTCGCCTATTCGGACGACTATGGGAGCGAAGAGGAGATCGTCACCAGCCTTGAGGCCGGCACTTATTTCATCGTGATCGACGGATATTACGACAGCGAGGATGACTTCACCCTCTCCGTCGACTGTGTTGCAAAATTTACACTCGAAATGGAGGCCGCCTACATCGAGGGCTATCTCGGGATGGACTTTACCCTGGGCTCCCTGGAGGAGTTCACGTGGGCGACGTATTTGATCCTGTTGGCCCCGGAGGTGAGGATCTTCCCGCTCTGGGCTGCCCCGCTGCCGGCGATCGATCCCCCCGTCGACTATTTCATCGCTTTCCCCTTCCACAGCCTGGGCTGGATCGGGCTCTATAGCAGTCTATCCACGGAAGCGGGCGTGCAGGCATCTGCTCTCGCCTGGGTCGATACCGCACTCCCGGAATAAGAAGGAGCCGATTCACCCGGCAACACGATCAAGATTTGCAAAAAGAACGGGCCCCCGAGGGGGCCCGTCTTACGTTTGGCCATTTTTCGGTTTATTTATGGTGTCCCCGTATCCACCCAGCTGAGAATCTTCGCTTCCTGTCCGTCCAATGTGTAGAACGCAGACCATATCCCTACATAGCCCTGGCCACTGGTAAAGGGGAAAGAGATCGTCTGCAATGCGAAGGGAGGATCGATGACAGGCAGAGGCGTTGTCCAGAGGTGGACCAGCTGTATGGTCGGGGTTATTAAAACCGCATAGTTGATCCAGGTGGCCGGCTCCGGTGTACCTACCGTAAAGTCCAGACTGAGAGTGCCTTCGCTGTAGGAGGCATCCAGTTCAAGTGTAAATTCCGCAGCACCGGTACAGATCGGATCGTCCATACAAGGTTGATAGTCACAACAGACATGTTCAGGGTCGGTGGCAAGGCATGGGTTGTCGCACTCACTTGTCTCTTCGATGCATTCGTCACCGGTGCATGGATTCTGATCGTTACACGGATCGCCTGTGTGGTAGCATTGATCCGTCGGCTCGTGACATTCTTCAGTGCCGTTGCAGAACAGTCCGTCGTCCGGGCAGGGTGGGTCAGTTTGGTAGCATATATCATACTGCTCGAGGCAGTACTCGGTACCGTTGCAGAACAGTCCGTCATCAGGCGGGCAGGGGTTGCCGGCATGTTCGGAACATAAGCCGGTCTGGCACGTGTCGCTGCCGTTGCAAAACAGGCCATCGTCGCAATCTGTACCATCCTCTATGAACGCATCGGCGGGACAGTCCGCCGCGGCGCCCGTACACAGCTCGGCCACGTCGCAGTCGCCCGCCGCAGCCCGGCATTCGGTTGTCGACGCCAGGAACCCATCGTCGGGGCAGTCGGCCGCGACGCCTGTACACATCTCCGCCTCGTCGCAGTCGCCTGCAGCGGCTCGGCACTCGGTTGTCGACGGCAGGTAGCCATCGTCGGGACATGTTGCCGTCGTTCCCGTGCACGTCTCTGCCAAGTCACAATCGCCCGCAGTGGCTCGGCACTCCGTCGTCGACGGCAGGTAGCCATCGTCGGGGCAGTCGGCTGCGGCGCCCGTGCACATCTCCGCCACGTCGCAATCGCCCGCCG
>CAZFWM010000244.1:0-11405 GCA_964522545.1 uncultured Thermodesulfobacteriota bacterium | reverse complement strand
GTTAAGGCCTCTTTTAGACACCTGTATTGATTCATTGGCAATGAATATGCCAATATTCCCAGTGCCGACGATGATTAGCCCTAATCTGTTAAAATTACTTATAAAAAAGCTGTCCGGACTAGCGGGATGGTGCAGATTTTTTGTACTCTGCCGGCTCAAGTGAGACAGGATCAGGAGACAGTCCGTCTCACATATAACGATAAGGCATAGGCTGATATTTTTTAAAACTATTGAATTACGGTAGGTTAGATCTAGATCGAGAACTAAAAATGGCGTAAAAGGAGCGTCTCATTTTTAATAACTGACACACTATGACACATGGAGCATATAGCAAAAGACCTATAAATCCGAACAATGCAATAGATGCCTACTGTATTTTCGGGTTAAAAGTGATGAAAGGAGGCAACCATGCGAACGGAAAGCAGGGCAATGGTGTGTGTGGTGATGGGGGCGGCTCTGGTTGGGATGATTTTCATGGTGAAGGCGTATGCGGCATCGTTGGATGCGCCGGCGGCGCCTTCGGACCCGAACAGTGCCATGTACACAGTGACGGATGTGTACAACCGGATCAATGACGGTACGGCAGGGACACTGCGGGCCGGGGCCTTCACGGAGCCGAGTTTGGGCCCCGCATCTACGGGGTACGATCTGGGTGAATTGTACGATCTTGCCTCGGAGCGTTCGCGGCCTGCGAAGACCGGGCAGACGACGGAGTATCGCTCAGGTGACGATGGGACCTGGCAGAAGGGGGCATCGTGGCCGTCGACGCGTTTTACGGACAACGGGGTGACCGTGACGGACCATCTGACAGGGTTAGAGTGGGCCGAGGACGCAAATCTACCGGGCGGAGCAAGGACCTGGAATGATGCGATCGACTACTGCAATGCTCTTTCTCTGGGGGGGTATGATGACTGGCGTCTGCCGGACACCCGAGAGCTGTTGAGCCTGATCGATTATTCTCAGGACAACCCCGCCCTCCCCTCGGGCCATCCCTTCGACAATGTGCAGTCCCAGCGCTACTGGACGTCGACGACCAGCACGAACGACGTTCCGAACCGCGCCTGGAGCGTGCACCTGCTCCGCCCCATCGTGGACGAATACGGCAAGGGCGTCACGTACTTTGTGTGGCCCCTTCGGGGCGGACAATAGGTTCACTGGAGAATCTCCTCCAAAAATAAAGGAGAAAAAATGGCACGGGCAAAAAGAAAAACGCGGTTCACGTCCGTCCCGGGAGCGGGTATGGCCCTTCTCGTTTTCATGCTTGCGGTGCTGACCGGGTCGAATGGTGTCTGGGCGGAAAGCAACATCGACGACACGAACAAATATGCCTGGAGCGAGAATGCAGGTTGGATGAATTTCAAAGCGATGACTGGTACGTACGGAGTCAGTGTGGGCACAGAGTGCCTCTATGGTTACGTCTGGGCCGAGAATATCGGCTGGATCCACCTTGGACAAGGGAGCTGTCCTTATCCCGACCCCGGCTCACAGACCGCGAGCCACTACGGTGTGAAGTACGACGGCTCGGGCAATTGTTCCGGATACGGCTGGAGCGAGACCGCGGGCTGGATCAATTTCAATCCGACCCATGGAGGGGTGACCATAGAAACCGGAACCCCTCCGAGAAACTTCGACGGCTACGCCTGGGGAGAAAACATAGGCTACATACATTTTCAGAACGACTCTCCGGCCTACATGGTCCAGCAGGCCGGGCCCACGGCCGTGGAGCTGGTGTCCTTCACGGCCGAGGCATGCGAGCAGCCTGTCTGCGTGCTTCTCCGGTGGCAGACGGCCACCGAGATCGACACCGCCGGGTTTCACCTGTGGAGAGGCGAAGACGAGTACGGTGAGTTTCACCGGTTCACCGACGGACTCATCCCCGCCGAGGGGACATCGAGCATGGGGGCTCTATACACGCATGAAGATACGGACGTGACCCCCGGCATGACCTACTGGTACAAGCTGGAGGATATCGAACACTCGGGAGCCAGTACGTTCCACGGAGCGGTCAAGGTGGAAATGCAGCCCGCTCTCTGCGGGACCCTGCCCAATCCAAAGAGACTGAGCATCTTCTCGCTCATTCTGCTTACAGTCGCAACGATCTTCTGGTGGCGGAGAAGACGGGGTGTAGATATCGAATGAAATGCTCTAACCCGAAAAATGCAGTAGGCGCCGGTGCGAGGCGCAGAAAACCGCAGCGAAACGCGAAGTTGGAGCAAGGTTATTCAAGCCGCAGTAGGTGCCTACTTCATTTTTCGGGTTATAACCGCTCCCACATCTTCGGGGCGAGCTCGCGGCAGCGGGCCGCGACGCGCTCTTCGTCCAGGCTGAGTATCTGCTTGTTCTTCATCAGGATCTCGCCTGCGCAGACCGTGGTGTCCACGGTGGCGTCCACCAGGCCGAAGATGATGTGCCCCAGCAGATTGCTCTCGTCCAGCGGCGTGGGCGGGCGGTAGTCGATGATGGCGAGGTCGGCGGGGCGACCCGGGGCGATCTCGCTCAGCCGGATGCCGAACTGGCGTTCGCAGATGGCGGCGTTGTTCTGCAGCAGGATCTGGGGCGCCTCCATGAAGGCCACTCGTGGGTCCCGGTTGTCCAGCCTGTGGAGCAGGTAGGCGCAGCGCATCTGGGCGAGCATGTCCGAGGCCATCCCGTCGGTCCCGAGGCCGACCAGCACCCCCTTGCCCAGAAGCTCGAGCAGCTTGGTCACGCCCACGGCGTTGTTCATGTTCGACTCGGGATTGTGGGCCACGGCCGTGCCGGTGGAGGCGAGGATCTCCATCTCGGCCTCATCGATGTGGATGCAGTGGGCGAAGATCGAGCGCTCGCCCGTGACGCCGAGCTTGTGCAGGCGTTCCACCGTGGGAGCTCCGTACTTGTCTAGCGAGTCCTTTCGGTCGGCCGCGTCCTCGGCCACGTGGATGTGGCATCCCACGCCGGCATCCCCGGCGATCCCCACGCACCGCTCGACCGTCTCATCCGATACGGTGAAGGAGGCGTGCATCCCCATCATGGCCGCGATCCGGCCGTCGCCGGCGCCGATCTTCCGGATGAAGCGCTCATTCTCGGCGATCCCGGCGCCCGCCACGTTCCGGTCCGAGACCTCGTAGCAGAGGGAAGCGCGCAGACCGGCTCCGCGGACGGCCGCCTCGATCAAGTCGAGGGAGCCGTCGCGAAACGACGGGGACGCGTGGTGGTCGATGATCGTGGTCGTGCCGTTCCGAATGCACTCGATGAGCGGGATCTGCGTGGAGAGGGTGATGTCCTCTTCTGAGAGGGCCATGTCGAGCTTCCACCAAAGACGTTCGAGGATCTCCACGAAGTTCGAGGCCGGCTCGCCGGGCGGACACATGCCCCGGGCCATGGTCGAGTAGAAGTGGTGGTGGGCGCAGATGAAGCCGGGAAACACGATCCGGCCGGAGCAGTCGAAGGCCTCGGCCTCGGGAAAACGTTCCCTCATTTCGTCGGTCCCGCCCACCGCCTCGATCCGGTCTCCGTCGGTAACGACCGAGCCGTTCCAGATGACTTTGTTCTCTTCGCCCAGAGTAGCGACAATACCGTTTTCGAATCGAATCGTCATGATTTTGTTCCTCTTGTTCGATGTGTAGGCCGTAACCAGTCAGGCCGCGGCTCGTTTCTTTTCATTTTGGATGACGATCTTGGGATCTTTATTTTTTGGAGGAACTGGAAGTCCTTGTTTCTCCAGAAGCTCTACATGTTCCTTCATGCCCCATTTAGCCTTGAATAAACAATCCTCTACAGAGTGCCCTATTCCTGAAAAGCCCTCCAAATCGGGAGAATAGAATCCGAAATAATCAGGCTCTTCTGTAGCTTCGATTACTAATGAATATGGCAATTCAATCATCTCATATACCTCCTAGGATTTTTTTATTCCTGCCGCTTTTAGGATATTATGACAAGTGCCTGTAGGCACCTCCTTCGAGCCATGATAATCAACTCGGATTAGCTTATCCCATCCGGGTTTTGCATAATACCTTATAGCGCCCTTCTCTTTTAAAATCCGAAAGCCATTCTGTTCGAGTAATCTCACAAGTTCGCTAAATTTCACTCAATGACTCCGCTTTTTCTGGCCTACCGCGGCATAGCCGCAATCATTTATTCTCACACATAGGCACAAAGATCAGTAGAATTGGCACCTCTCGTTTTATTTGCTAGTGCTCATCCGCAACTACTTTTGCTGAACTGAGTTGTAGCCCCTGTGAAAACACTGGCTCTTCGATATTTGCTTTCAAATGTAATTCTTTAATAATTTGTTCGACGTCCTCTCTGGCCCGAATGGCGTTTTCCTCCGTACGGTACTGTTGCCACTCAGGCTCAAGAAAATCACCCATCCGGGAATCGAGGGCCTCGGATGTAAGGGTGAGTGTCTCGTTCTTAACAAGTGGCTTCAGCTCTGGCTTTAGGTGTGCGATATCGTTTCTAAAGTTGAAGAGGCGTTTAATTGTCTGGTGTGGTCCGACGACTCCGTAGTCTATTTTCACTCCGACCAACTCTGACAGTAACGCCAACTTTTTCAATGGAGATAAAGGACGTTCGAGGTCGGGCCAACAGGCCAACAGCTTGGGGCCGATCTGGTTCAAGTATGCTTCTAACGTGAATGCGGTGAACGTAAGACTCGCCATAAACTTCCAAGTTTGTCCTGTTCTATCTTCTTGTCCGTACTTCAGGAGTACGCCAGACGCGTGCCACATCACACTATAGGCATTCACTCTTCGTTCTCTGGTGACGTGTGCTGTTACGTTCTCATTCATAAATAATTAATCTCGATATTCCATTTGGAGGGCCGACCTCTGTGTCGGCCGGGGCCTATCAAGGGAGCCTCGGAGGACGGACCTCCAATGCTCCCTTCACTCTGCGCCTCTGCGCCTCTGCGTTAAAATTCTTCCAGAGCCCCCCTCAATCCTCCTTCAACATCGCGAGCTCTTCGGCGGTGCGCTCGCGCATGGCGATGGCACCGGTGAAGCACTTCTGCGAACAGATCGAGCAGCCAATGCACCGAGCCGGATCGGACTTCGGGTTTTGCTCCTCGTCGAGATCGATCGCCAGATAGGGGCAGCGCGTGCAGTTCCCGCACGACACGCACAGGTCGTGGTCGAAGTCGGAGATCTTCTTCACCGGCGAGATGTCCATGAAGTCGACGATCGCACCCGGCTGGGCGATCCCGATGAGCTCCCGGACAGAGCCGATGCCGCGCTCCTGCATGAGATAGGCTGTCCCCGATTCGAGCTCCCGGATGATCCCGTGGCCGTACTTCATCACGATCGTACAGAACTGGACGGTCTTCACGCCGAGGGCCAGGAAGTTCATGGCCGCCTTGTACTCCATGGGCCCGCCGTTTCCCGATATCTCGACACCCTGCGGGACCGCGTTCGCCAGCGTGAGGTAGGAGATGGGCGAGACGCCGTCGCCGCTCATGCCCACCACGAAACCGTCGTCCCAAGCCCTACCGCTCGCGGTGGGCCGGAAGGCGAGGGTGGGGAACGTGTTGGCCAGGGTGATACCCGCCTTTGCTCCGGGGTACCTGTCGAGGACCTCCCGGATCGCGCGGATGATCGGGATGATGGAGGTCACCGCCGCCGTCAGCTTGAAGAGCTTGGGAACATCGGGCGACCCGACCGCCATGATCCAATCGATGATCCTGGCGGTGAGCGCGGCGTTCTGGGAGACGATGTCCCCCTCGGTGCCGTCACCGCCCTGGGGGCAGGAGAGGGAGTACTCGATGCCCATGACGCCGGCCGCCTCGAGTTTCTTCGTGTTCGACTGCCAGCCCGCCGCGTCGGCTTCGTCGTCCCCGGTCACGGGGCCGCCCGTGGAGGCCATGGTGAGCCGGTCGGGCCAGGCCTTCACGAGCTGCTCGACCTCGCGGCAGACGCGTTCGAGGGGGTGCCCCGAAACGTTATCGCAGTTCGCATAGGTGTAGGGGCCGAAGGCGAACATGTACTCGGACGGGATGTGGATCGGGACATTGTCGAAGGCGGTCTTCATTATCCCGCCGGCCCATCCCGCCTCGTAGGCCATGGTCATCTGCTCCAGACCGTCCGACGGCGGGGCGGCCGAGAGGAGATAGGGCGAGCGGATCGCGCGCCCGAAGAAGTCCGCCTCGAGCGAGGCCGGCACCGGCTCAAAGCCCGGAAGGGTGAAGCAGGACTTGGTCGCCTTCTCTACCACCGGCTTTTCCCGACTCGTCAGAAAGGCGTCGATCTCGATGGCCGCGTTCTTTCCGGAGGCCGACGCCTCGACCACGGTGGCCGGTCCGGTCGCCATGTCGCCCGCACAGAAAATCCCCTCGGCCGGTTCGGGCCGAAAGGTCGGGCGCATGCCGATCGCCATGACCACGGCATCGATATCGCCACGCTCTCCCTCGGTCCCTGCCAGATCACGGATCTGGGCCAGGTCGAAGGGCCCGTCTCCGAGGAGCCGGACCTTGATCGTCTCGATGCTGGTCACACCTTTGCCGTCGGTCTTGATCCCGCTTACGCGGATCCTGCCGTTCACCTCGATATCGTAGTCGAGGAGCTCCAGGCGCTCCTTTGCGGTGAGCGGCATCTCGGAGAGCTTCTCCAGCATGAAGAGCTCTACGTTTTTGGCCCCGCGCACCTTGGCAGCGACGGCGCAGTCGATGGCCGTGGCGCCCCCGCCGACCACGGCCACGCGACCGTCGAATGCGTGCTCGTCCGGCGCCGCCAGGAGATCCACCATCTTCACGGCCAGATCCTCGTTCTCGATCCCGAGCGCTATCGGCTCCCAGAGACCGGCCGTAACGCAGACCGCGCTGTAGCCCTGGGCTAGCAGGGCACCGGGGTCCTCGACCTTGATGCCGGTTCTTACCGAGATCTCACCGAGAGAAAGGACGAAATCGATATCCGAGGCCACGACCCCTTTGTCGAGCCGGTGGTCCGGGATGAGGGCCATCATACCGCCGAGCCGGTCGCGGGATTCGAAGATCTCGACCGAGTACCCCATCTGCGCCAGAGAGCCCGCGGCCGCGAGGCCGGCCGGCCCTCCACCCACGACCGCCACCTTCTCCCCCTTCGGCTCCGACTTCGAGAACGCGGGGATCCCGCCGAGCCGCTTGGCCATCTCGACCACGGTGGCCTGGACCCGCGGGATATCGATGGCCCCGTCGAAGAGCCTGTGCGAGCAGGCGGCCATGCAGTGAGAGTCGGGGCAGACCATGCCGCACACGCCGCCCAGCGGGTTGCTTCCCATGATCAGGGCCGCCGAGCGCTTGATGTCCGAAGGGCTCCCCATGCGGGCCGCCATGATGAAGTCAAAGGGCGAGCAGTCGCAGGGACAGGCCTCTTTGCACGGCTTCTCCTCGCAGTACTCGCACCGGGCGAGCTCCGTGCGGAGCTGGTGGGGGGTCATGAAAAAAGGATCGCCGTATCCGTTCTCTTTCAAGGTGGACCTCCTGTTTTGTTCTTAATTCATAGAAAAATTTCCTCTGAGGAACCCAGGAACCCAGGAATGGAAAAAGATTAATAAATGATTCTTGCGCGGATAGGATTTATTCCGGCTTCACCGGGAACTTATTCTCTACCCACTCCAGTCGTTCCCGCGGAAGCGGGAACCCATGGTTTTGCTCATTTTCTGGATCCCCGCTCCCCGCTTTCGCGGGGATATGTTTCGCGGGGATGACGGTTCGAGGAGTCATTTGGATTTCCTATGCAATAAAATTTTTCATCCAGGACTTTATAGGCGATTAAAAAGCCCTACCTCTTTTCCTGGTTTCCTGGGTTCCTCAGAGGTTTTATTTCCCTGGTGTGTCCAAACTTGCCTTTACTCCATCGCCCCGAGCACCAGGGAGAGCAGGGCCATGCGCATCACCACGCCGTTGAAGGCCTCGATCCAGTACCGGGCGTGACGGGTCTGGTCCACGTCCGGGGGAAGCTCGTCCATGCGCGGCAGGGAGTGGAGGATGATCGAATCGGGCTTGCCCTTCTCCATGAGGAGCTCTCTCGTAACCCGGTAGGCTGGAGGCGTGAGCCCCTTGTCCTCGCTCGTCTCCACGCGCGACTGGGTGTAGTCGGCCTGCACCACCGGCTCCATGTAGATCACATCTGCGTCGGCGATCGCCTCGGCCGAGCTCTCGACCTCCTTGAAGCGGACGTTGAGGTCCCTGAGCTCCTGCTTGAACTCGTCGGTGAGCGACATGTCCGGCGGCGAGATGAATGAGCCCTCTATGTCGAACTGGCTCATGGCGTAGCCGATGGAGTGCATGGTCCGCATCCGCATGTCGCCGATGCACATGAAGTGGAGCCCGTCGAGGGTGCCCTTCTCCTTCCAGATCGTGTAGAGGTCGGTGAGCACCTGGGTGGGGTGCTCGCCCCAGCCGTCGCCGCAGTTGATGATCGGTACGGTGGACCAGCGGGCCGCCTCGTGGGGGGCGCCCTGCTGGAAGTGGCGCATGGCGATCACGTCGCCGTAGTACTCGAGCATATGCACCGTGTCCTTGATCGACTCCTGGTAGAAATCGCCCGCACGGGTCATTTTGGCGTCGGAGAATCCGGTCACATGACCTCCCAGCCTGTGCATGGCCCCCTCCGTGGCCAGCCGTGTTCGCGTGCTCGGCTGATAGAAGGCGGTAACCAGGGTCTTGTGGGCCAGCAGGTCGGTGTTGCGCCGATTCCTGGCTATCGGGGCCAGCTTGTCGGCCACCTCGAAAACGCGAAAAAACTCTGCCCTCTCCCAGTCCTTCAGGGACAGGATGTCCCTACCTAAGAAACTTCTCATTGCTGTACTCCTCCTTGGATTGAAGATTGATACGTTAATAAAAAATCTTGAAAGTCTCTCATTCCAAACGATACGTTATTAAAATTCACCACAGAGGACACAGAGGTCACAGAGAGAGAATAAATGCATTAGGACTCTTTCTTTCTCTGTGACCTCTGTGTCCTCTGTGGTTGAAAAAATCCTTTTCATAAGCTCCTTGGACATCCATTCGTCGGAATAAATCGCCGTCAGCTCTCCTTGAAGATCTCCGTCAAAGCACCCGGATCGGCCGCGATCCGGCGGGGCTCGCCCGCCACTTTCATGACCGAGGCCACGTCTTTGAGGCCGCTTCCGGTGACCAGCATCACGGTGGTCCAGTCCGGGTCGACCCGGCCCTGCTCGGCCGCCTTCTTGAGTCCGGCATACGAAGTCACCCCGGCCGGCTCGCCGAAGACTCCGGACCCCCGGGCCACGTCGAGGATCGCCGAGAGGATCTCCTCGTCGGTCACGGTCACCCCGAACCCGCCCGAGGCGCGCACCGCCTTCACCGCGGCCTCGCCGTCGCGGGGTACGCTCACCGAGATCGAGTCCGCCACGGTCTCACCGCTCACCGCCTCGATGGTCCCGTCCCCCTCGAGGGCCTTGACCACGGCGGCGCTCCCGGCGGCCTGCACGGCGAGCAGGCGCGGGAGACGCACGATGAATCCCAGCTTGTGGAACTCCTCGAAACCCTTCCAGACTCCGCTTATGATGTTACCGTCCCCCACCGGAACGACCACGAGGTCGGGTGCCTCCCAGCCCATCTGCTCGCAGATCTCGAAAGAGACCGATTTCTTGCCCTCCCGGGTAAAGGGATTGAATCCCGTGTTCCGGTTGTACCACCCGAACTCCCGGGTGGCGGCAAGACAGAGGTCGAAGGCCTCGTCGTACGTGCCTTCCACGGCGAGGACTTCTGCGCCGAAGGCCAGGAGCTGAGCGACCTTGGCGCGCGGGGCGGCCCCGGGGATGAAGATCCTCGTCCGAATTCCCATGGCCGCGGCCAGCACGGCCGTGGAGGATGCCGCATTGCCTGTCGAGGCGCCGGTGACCAGGTCCCTCCCGGTCTCGCGGGCGCGGACCAGGGCGATGGCGCTTGCCCGGTCCTTGAAGGAAGCGCTCGGATTGCGGCCGTCGTCCTTGACGAAGAGGCTCTCCAGCCCGAGCCCGTCGCCGAGCCGCTCGGCCCGGAACAGAGGCGTCCAGCCGATCGGGGGGGACTCGATCCTCGTGGCCACAGGGTAGAGCGGCGCGTATCGCCAGATCGAGCGATCCGGATCCCTCTCCAGATCGCCCCGCCCCCAGGTGCTCCGGATCGAGTCGTAGTCGTACTCCACGAGGAGGTTCGCCCCGCACGCCCCACAGACGTAGACCTCGTCCGCAAGAGGGGTTGAGCTCGAGCAGCTCACGCACCGCAGCCCGGTCACGTGACTCAGCCCGGTCGCCCTCACGGCACCACCCTCGTCCCGGTCTCGCCGGCCACGGCCCGCACCAGGTTCGGCGGGTCGGTGACCAGGGCCTCCCCGCCGCCGGCCTCGATGAAGGCGATCATCGCCTCGATCTTGGGGAGCATGCTCCCCGGCGCGAAGTGGCCCTCGGCTATGTAGCGTTTGGCCTCGGCCACGGTCATTCGATCCACGGGAGCCTCATCCGGCTTTCCGAAGTTCAGAAGGACCTTCTCCACCGTGGTGGAGATGACCAGCTTGTCGGCGCCGAGCTCTCTGGCCAGCAGGCTGGATGCCAGGTCCTTGTCGATCACCCCCTCCACACCTTTGATGGAGCCGTCGTCCTGTTTGACCACCGGGACGCCCCCCCCTCCCACGGCCACCACCACGAAGCCGCCGCTCAGGAGCAGCCGGATCGCTTCGATCTCGATTATTTTTCGCGGCGCCGGCGATGGGACCACCCGCCTGAAGCCCCGGCCCGCGTCCTCGACGATGTGCCACCCCATCTCGTCCCTGCGCTTGGAGGCGACCGGCTCGTCCATGAATGAGCCGATCGGCTTGGAGGGCGCTGACATGGCAGGATCGTCACCGTCCACGAGGACCTGGGTGACCACGGTCGTCACCGGGAGGGGGTTCTCCCATTCACGCATGCAGTTGTACATGGCCCGCTGAATGTGGTATCCGATCGCGCCCTGTGTGTCCGCGCCGCACGAGTCGAGCGGCACCAGGTGGAGCTCGTGGCTTGCGAGCTCGGATCGGCGCTGGATGAACCCGACCTGCGGGCCGTTGCCGTGGGCAATGACGAACTTGTAGCCCTTCTTCAGCAGACGGACTATGTTTGAACACGTTTCATAGCAGGTCGCGTACTGGTCCTCCACCGATTGGTGCTGCGCATCCGTGATCAGGGAGTTCCCGCCCACGGCGAGGACGATGAGCTGTTCTTTGTTTGCATTCATGACTTTGGCACCTCATCTTGTTGCAGCGACCACCGGTTACGAAACGGATGACCGCTTTTCATTTCCTTCTTTCCCGTCGAATATAAAAGCCTGCATGCAGCGCGCAGGCAGGCCTGGCCGTTTGAAGGAATCATCGTTTCCGATCGACGCCACATTGAGCCCTCTTGGGCGGAAGTGGCCGACCTTCTAGTCCCAAAATAAGCGCAGTTTGACTCGGTTGTAGCTCACTCGAGAAACA
>CAZFWM010000243.1:0-11407 GCA_964522545.1 uncultured Thermodesulfobacteriota bacterium | reverse complement strand
AGTGATCTTTCATGCGGCCCTCACCTCTGGATTCCCAGACTGTCGAGGATGCAACGAATATGACATTCTTTTGACATTCAGGCGATGGCGGATGGTAAACTTAGCTTAACTCGAAGAATGCTGCAGCCCAGCCCCTCACTTCACCCCTTCACCGGGTACCGACGGAATCGCAACTATATGCAGGAGAGAAAAACGAAGTCAAATATTAGAGACGCCTGAGACGGAGAAAAAAAGCAATATCGGCCTTCCCTCGCGGCATGCGCAATCCCGCCAAAGGAGGAAATATGAAACGCAAATCATTCTATCTCTCGATCGGCTCCCTTCTATTCTGCTCCTGCACGATTCTGATGACGATCCATGAAGGCTCTGCCGAGTTTCTCTTTTATTCCAGACTGGACCAGGTTGTGGGCCACGTCCCGCGCCCTCTCGCAATGGGGGATTTCGACGGGGACGGCCGGCTCGACATTGCCGCGGCCAATGAAGAGGGCGATTCCATCTCGATCCTTCTCGGCAGGGGAAACGGTTCCTTCCGGTCGGCCTTTGTCTGTGAATATGTAGATGCCCCCCGATCCATGGCCATAGGCGACCTCGACGAGAACGGCCATCCGGATCTCGCGGTGGCCAGCTACGGCGAGCCGGGCGGCGTCTCGGTCCTGCTCGGACACGGAGATGGATCGTTTCAGTTCGCAGTAACCTATCCCGCCAATTCGCAGCCCATATCCGTTGCCATTGACGATTTCGACGGGGACGGACATCAAGATATCGTCGCGGCGAATTATTCGAGCGACGACGTCTCGATCCTGATCGGCAACGGGGACGGGACCGTTCTGCCGGCCGTGAACTTCGACGCGGGCCGCTATCCTCGTTCAATAGCAGTGGGGGATTTCAATGAAGACGGTCGCCGGGACCTCGCCACGGCCAACTATTACGGTGACGACATCTCGGTCCTATTCGGAAATGGAGACGGCACCTTCCTGGAAGAGGTGACGTTTGGCGTCGGGGATGAACCCTGGTTCGTGAACGTGGGTGACTTCGACGAAGATGGGCACCAGGACCTTGTCGCGGCGAACGCCGGGAGTGTCGGAAGTATCTCGGTCCTGCTGGGAGCGGGCGACGGCTCCTTCTCGGAGGCCGTCGATTTCGGGGCCATCGATCGCTATTACTATGCCGCTCCGGGCGATTTCAACGAGGATGGGCACCTGGATCTCGCCGTGTCGAGATACGACCTGGTCGTGTCGATCTTCGAGGGCGAGGGTGACGGGACCTTCCGGGAGGCCGGATACGAGTCCACGTTTTCCTATGGTGTCAAACGCACAGTGGCGGTCGGCGATTTCGACAGGGACGGCCATCAGGATCTCGCCGTGAACTACTCTTATAATGTCACGATCCTGAAGGGCAACGGGGAGGGGCAATTTCGGGAAGCCCCGGTCTGCTCGGCCGGAGACGGTCCTCGATCGGTCGCCGCGGGAGAGTTCAACGGGGATGGGCACAAGGACATCGCCGTGACGGACCATTACACCGATTCCGTCTCCATCCTGTTCGGCAACGGTGAGGGCGTCTTTCAGGATTCGGTGAGCTACGATGCAGGTGACAGTCCCTATTTCATCGCAGCGGAGGATATGAACGGGGATGGGCGTCAGGATCTGATCGTGACGAACGACGGATCCTATTATGTCTCGATACTCATTGGAAACGGGGACGGCTCCTTCCGGGCCCCCGTGAGATACGACGTCGGATACAATCCCCGCGCGGCGGCCACGGGGGACTTCAATGGGGACGGGCATCGCGACATCTCCGTAGCAAATCTCGCCAGCGACAGTGTCTCGATCCTTCTAGGCCTGGGGGACGGGTCCTTCCAATCTCCTTTGAATCACGAGGCCGGTGAATCCCCCTGCTCGGTGGCTGTCGGTGATTTCGACCGCGACGGTAAAGAGGATGTCGCCACGGCGAACCTCAATTGGTATGAGGAGAACGTCACGGTCTTCCTCGGCAATGGGGACGGCACTCTGCAAGAGGGAGTTAAGTATGACGCCGGCGACAGGCCGTATTCTATAGCGGCCGGCGACCTCGACGGAGATGGCAACCCGGATCTCGCCGTGGCGAACAACAGGGGAGATGAGGCGGTCTCGGTTTTTATTGGAAATGGGGACGGGTCGTTCAGGGATGCTGTGCACTATGGGAATGGGTATCCGGATTATTCAGATCCCTATTCGATCGTCCTATCCGATTTGAATGGGGATGGGGCTCAAGACATGGTCGTCATGAATAGTGGGATGTGCAATGTGTCGTTCTTTCTCGCAAGGGAAGACGGCTCGTTTAGGACGCCCATGCACTACGGAGTCGCCTCTTCGCCCTATTCCGCCGCCGTGGAGGACTTCAATGAGGATGGTCATCCGGACGTTGTCGTGGTGAATTACTACGCCAACGCTGTTACCGTTCTCATCAATCTGCGCGCCCAGTGTCGTGATGACGACGGGGACGGCCATGACGATGATCTCTGTGGCGGGGAGGACTGCGACGATGCCGACATCGCGGTGAACCCGGAAACGGAAGAGAGCCGGGCGAGCGGTAATTGCTTTGACGGCAAGGACAATGACTGCGACGGCTCGGTGGATACGGACCCCGAGTGCTCTTCCTCTTGTGGGGTGAGTACGTCATCGTCCGACATGAACTTCGTCTTGGGCCTTGCGGCGGTCCTGGCCCCGATTCTCCTCGCGGGGAGGCTCTATTGCGGGGCCGGAATAATACGGCGGGCCCGGTGTTCCAAGCCTAGAGGAGAGTGTATCATGATGAGAATCGTCTGGATCCTCCTCGCGGCCCATATTCTCGGTCCGGCCATCTCCTCCTTCCCGGCCATGGCCGCCACCATTCACGTCCCCGCGGATCAACCCTCGATTCAGTCCGGAATCAACGCGGCGCAGGTCGGGGATCTCGTTCTCGTTCATCACGGAATCTTCTTCGAGAACATCGCCTTCCTCGGCAAGGCGATCACTGTCCAGAGCGAATTCGGGGCCTACTCAACCATCATCGACGGGAAGAGGGGAGGGGCGGTGGTAAGCTTTTTAGGTGGGGAAACGGAAGAGACGGTCCTCGATGGATTCACGATACGCAACGGCGACAGCGAAGACGGCGGCGGCATATGCTGCAAGGGCTCGGGCCCCACAATAAGGAATTGTATAATTCATCAGAATATCGCCAAGGAATCTGGTGGAGGCATCTACTCCGACGAGGGGGCCGGACTAACGATCGCAAACTGTACGATATCGGAGAATGAGCTTGATGACTACTCCGGCGGCGGCATATACCTCTCATCGTCCTGCGCCACCATCGAGGGCTGCACGATCGAAGATAATTTTGCTCCGACCGACGGCGGTGGAATCGCCAGCTGGGAATCGACGCTCTTCATACGGGAGAGTTCTATTGTGAGCAATATGTCGGGCGGCGGTCCCTATGGTGATGGAGGGGGGATACGCTGTGAGCAGCACTCCGATATTACATTGATTGACTGTACGATCGCGGGGAACTATGGCACCGAAGGAGGCGGGATTTTCATCTACAATGATTCATCGGCATGGATCGAGAACTGTACGATTCAATACAACTCCGCCTACTCTTCTTGGGCAGGGGGATATGGTGGAGGGATTTATGGCTATGACTCCGTCGCCGTGATACGTGGGAGCTCTGTTTTCGGTAATAGCTCAATCTGGGGAGGTGGGATCTACTTTGGGTCCGGAGAATACACGATCACGGATTGTTCAGTCACGGAAAACAGCGCAAACACGGGAGGTGGTATTCATTTCAGCAGAGCGAATCCGATTATCGCCAATTGCATGATCACCGGAAACAGCGCTGATTCAGGCGGAGGGATTTCATGCGACTACGGCGCTTCTCCAACGGTCACCAACTGCACGATCGCGGAAAACGGGATCGATGGTGATTGTGAAAGGGGGGGCGGTATTTACTGCGCGGATGATTCGAATTCGAAAATTACGAATTGTACGATCGTCGGAAACGCCTCTTCCGAATTCGGAGGAGGTCTCTACTGCGGTTGGAACTCATCCCCAACCCTCACGAATTGTATTCTGTGGATGAACTCGGCCCTGGACGGCCCGGAGATCTATGTCTATTCGGGAAACCCGACTGTCCGTTATTCCAACGTGGAGGGCGGATGGACGGGCGAGGGAAACATGGACGTCGACCCTATCTTCATCGGGCCGGGAGATTATCACCTGGCGGAGGCGTCGCCCTGCATCGACGCCGGAACCGAGTCCGGAGTCTATCGGGACTTTGAAGGCGAGGTGCGGCCCCTTGGGGACGGATTCGACATTGGCGCCGACGAATATTGCGGGAGTGACGAAGATGCCGATGGAGATAGCTATACAATCTGCTTCGATTGTGACGACGAAAATCCTGAAGTGAATCCCTGGGCAGAAGAGGTCCCCTACAATGGGCTCGACGACGACTGCGACAAAGGTACGCCCGATGATGATCTCGACGGGGACGGGTACGGCATAGAGGACGATTGCGACGATACGGATCCGAACGCCTATCCGGGGGCGTTCGAGATCTGTGACGGCAAGGACAGCGACTGCGACGGCACGGTTCCCGGTGGAGAGCTGGATGTGGATTCAGACGGGTGGATGATCTGCGCCGGCGACTGTGACGACACCGCCTCAGACGTTCACCCCGGGCACGCCGAGGTCCCCGGCAATGGAATCGACGACGACTGCGACGGCCTGATCGATGAACCCTGTTTCATTGGCCTATTGATGTGAGATCTGAAGGGGGCGTTTACTCCGGCCGAAGTTCCACGATCGTCGCCCCCCATCCGCCGGCCCCTTCTCCGGCCAATCGGTACGAGATCACCTCCGGCAGACGGCCCAGGACGGCGTGGACCGTGCGCCGCAGGGCCCCGGTCCCCTTTCCGTGAACGATGCGGACCTGGAGGATGCCCTTCTCCCGGCAGGCGGCCAGGTAGTCCGGCACGAGATCCTTTGCCTCGCGTGGCTGAAAGGTGTGCAGGTCCAGGGTGCCGTCTATGGGGATCTCGATCGCTTCGGGCTCGTCCATATTGTATCGAATCCTTCTCAAAGTCGTAGGGGCGCTGCTTGCTGCGCCCTTGCCGGATTACTTATCGCCGACGTCCCGGCGGCAGGGCACGGCATGCCGTGCCCCTACATTTGTGCCGGCCAGAGGCCGGCGTTACGGGTTAAATAAATTTCTTGATCCTGCTCCAGGCATCCTCCAGGGAAAGCTTCAGCCCGGAGCAAACATACACCGTTAGGTCTGCTTCGTACGGCATTGCATAAGGCGAGGCGATGGTCGCCGCCGGCTCCACAACCTCGAAGACCTCGCTCAGTTCTTCGGGTGCTATGCCGACGCTGATTATAGTTTTTCCGGATATGCGGCCGGGACCCCACAGGTAGTAGTTGTTGTGGCCGCTCACGGCCGGGGGAAGGCCGTAGAGGGACCTGTAGTAGTCGATCGCCCCTGCCTCGCCATAGTTGGCTGTCACGACGGCGCAGCCCACTTGCTTTTCGGGAGGCAGGCTTTCATAGACCGATGCCACGATCCGGGCCATGTTCTCCCAACCGAACCGGTCGGCAAAGTGCTGGGGCAGGGCTCCCGCCTCGTGCTTTTCCGCCTCGGAAGGCCGGAGGCCGCTGATCTCCTGGTACGAAATAAAGGCCTTCACTGGGAGGACCGGCACGGCGAGCGGGGCGGTCAGGGCGCCGCCAGCAACGAGGAGAGCGATGAGGGCCGGCCCGGCCCGGCTCCAGCGGCGCCTCTCGAGAAACGCCTCGATCGAACAGGCCCCCGCCGCGAGCAGCATTGTGTAGGCCGGAGCCAGGTAGTACCCCTTGCTATTCTGGATGATGAGGAAGAGGAAGATGACGATGTAGATCAGCCCGATGAGTCGAAAGGGTCGTCCATCCTTGGAGGAAAGGAGAAAGCCGAGCCCGGCCAGCCAGACGGGAAAGTTAAGCGGGTGGATCTCGACGATCTGGCCGAGTAGGAATGCGAGAGGTGAGGCTTCGGCGATCTTGTGTGCCTTGGCGTTGGCTATGAACTCGAGAGTGGGCCAGCCGTTCTCTATCTGCCAGAGAATGTGCGGAAGGAAGAGGGCCGCCGCAATCCCGCCGCCGGCCCACAAGGGCCAGGTGAGCAGATGTCTCCGGCCGGACGTCAGGATGAGCCCCGCGGCCAGGCCGATTCCGAAGATGACCATGCTGAGCTTGTTCAGGAGCCCGAGACCCACAACCAGACCAACGAGGAGCCAGAGTCTTCCGTCGCCCGTCTTGAGGATCCGGATCAAGAGGTAGAACGAGGCGGCCCAGAAGAGAAGATCGAAGGCGTTCATCGAGTAATAGCCGGTCTGCACGAGATAGGAGGGCACGATCGCCGTGCAGAGACCGGCCAGGACCCGGGCGAAGCGGCCACCCCCGAACTCGGCCGCGAGCAGCCCGGCGAGCAGGACCAGGAGCGCCCCGGCCAGGGCCGGCAGGAGGCGGATCGCGTGTACCGAGTCGCCGAGCACTGCCCTCGCCCCGGACAGGAGCGCGGGAGCGAGAGGCGTCTGATCCACATAACCCCAGGCAAGGCGATCGGAGCAGGCCATGTAGTAGAATTCGTCGCGGAACAGGCCGTAGTTGCCGTTGGTGAGGAGGTGGAGGAGAAAGTGGGCCAGGGCGATGGCGCCGAGGATGAGGGCCGTGCTCATGGGTGAGTTTCTCGAGGGTGTATTCATTCTCTACTCTCGGCCCCGATTGCCGCGGTCGGCCCGTGCGAGCTCCGCCGACATCACCACGACGTTGCTCCTCGTTTCCAGGCTCTGGGAACGAACATACGGGAGGCTCCGCCTCCTACAGCGAACTTGTCGGTCTTAACGGCCGAAAGGGGCAGAGCCCCCCACGAGAATCGTTCCGAGGCAGAGCCTCGGAACGAGGAAAATGAGATTTGGTTGCGGCTTCGCCGCTCTAGGATATCCACTTAATGGAAATCTTGCGTTTCGATTGGACACAATCCCTCAGATACAAGTTGATCAAGTTCTGGTATGGAATTCCCGATTCTTCAGCCAACTGTTTAAAATACTCAATAATGTCGGTACCCAACCGAATGGTGACCTGTTTTTTTAGTCGTTTGGCATAGGGATTTTTCCGTCTTTTCAATTTTGAGAGATCATATTCTTCCTTCATAATTTACCTCCAATATTCACTTTGCTCTTTCTTGGTTGCTTTCCGAGCGGAAATAATTCTGATCTCGTCGTCACTCTCTCGGTAACAATGGCAGACCAATAAGATGCGAAGATTAAAACTCAATCCGAGTAACAGAAATCTGTCCTCATCTTCCGAATGATCGGGATTAAAAAATTCTATTGCATTTTCGTCGAAAAAGGCGGTCTGTGCTTCTTCAAATGAGACGCCATGCTTCTTTTGATTGGCTTTGTTCTTTCGATCATCCCAAGTGAATAAAAGCGAGATCATAATTATAGTGTAAATATGATGTAATTATTTGTCAAGTGGAAGGGCATCAAGGATCTAACGATGAAATCTGCCGGCTAAGCTCCGTCGACATCAGCACGACATTGTAAGGGTTCCAGGTCGACATGACGAAGTAGAGGGTGAACCTGTCGGCGTTCCCGGTCGAATAGCGCTCCATCACGTACGGGCCGTAGACCGCCCCGAGATCTTTTTTCCGGCCCGGGTCGCTGAGAGAGTCGCAGTCTGCGTGGTCGCGGAAGATGAAGTGACAGTACCCGCCGTCGCGCACCGGGTCGAAGAGGACCACCGGGTTGCTCCACGGTCCCCACGGTTGATGGGCCGCCCTCATGCTGATCCACCCGAACTTGGTCCCGGAGTTGTACAGGGCCAGCCAGACGCAGGCCACATCACTGTAGTGGACGGAGAGCTCTCCGATGCAGCCGTCCGTCACCTCCCCGAAGGCGAGCTCCATGGTCGGGTTGTTCCGGGTCCTGAAGACCGGGACGGCGTCGGCTTCGCCCGGGCTCCAGAGGGGATGGCCGGTCGAGCCGTCGATCCCGGAGAAGTAGCGGGTGGCCGTTCCATCCTCTATCTTTTCCAATGGCGTCTTCGCAAGGTAGAGGTGGCTTTTCCGGAACTCGCCGCCGCCGAAGAGGTAGACCCGGTCGATCCCATCTTCCTTAATTACCTGTGCGGATATGTTGACGAAGAACTTGTCGCTCACATAGCGGACGAACCGGTAGGATTCACCGTTGTCCTCCGTGACGGCGAGAAAGGACCGGCTCATCACATCGGTGGAGCCGAACATGTAGAATCTATGCGGGTGTCCTGCATCCACGGCACTGATGCCGTCCAGCGGCACATTCATGTCTCCGAAGTCGACGCCGGGGATGTGGGGGGCTTTGTAGGTTCCGTGGTCCGAATCAACGAGGAACTCGAGGTCCACACAGTCCCGTGGCTCGGTGTCATCGGTGAAGGCCACGGCGTCGCCCCCCGGCGGGTTCCGGGTCATGCGCATCAGGGCCTCGGGCGGGTGCCTGGCCGGGTTCTCGGGAAGGGAGTCCCCGAACAGTATCCACATCTTTCCGTCATGTTCGAAGGATGCCCCCAGGTCGGTGCCCCAAAGGTGGAATCGGGAGAGGGTTTGATTGGGCGTGGGCGCCTCGAGCTCGACGTCCCACTCCCCCGTGAGCTGGCAGATCTTCTTCGCTGGACTTGCAGTGAAGAGCGGAGCGCCGCCGACCGGCGGCCGGCCCTCTTCCGCCACCCGTGGGTCCTTCAGCTCCAGGTGGAAACAGCCGACAGCGCAGAGTGCGAACAGGAAGATTGCCGTGGTCCAGTGGAAAGCGGCTATAAGTCTATCTGCCTTGTACTTATCCTGCCTTCGCCGGGAACTTTTACTGCCTACTCTACGTCGTTCCCGCGGAAGCGGGAATCCATGGTTTTGCTCATTGTCTGGATCCCCGCTTTCGCGGGGATGACGTTGTGAGGGAAAATACAATTTCCTATACAATCGAGTTATCTCCCAGTGGCTGTTTTCGAAGCCTCCCCGTTCTTCGTCGGCACGTCCTGACTCATGATCACCTTCTTTGCCAAAATCCAGTCATTCGGGTCGAGGATGATTCGGATCGGTTCCTTGTCGGTCGTAAAGACCTTCCTGGCGGTGCCTTCACCCGTGTCGATCCTTTCGATCATCAGGCCCTTGTCCAGCTCGATGCCGATCTCCACCGGCATGGAGTGCCGAAGGCCGGACTGCTCGATGACGACGGTCGTCTCGTAATGCCCGTTGAGCTTTCGGGTCATGTGTCTCATGGATATCGTGGGAGCCCCCCGGCGCTCCAGCCAGTCCTCCCTCCACCAGCGCAGCGATTGCCCTGTTCCCTGCTCGAGGATCTCGATGAACTCGTCCATGGTAAAGGTGCGGAAACGGAACTTCTCGAAAAGGAGGCGCATGGCCGCCTGAAAGGCCGTATCACCGGTCTTGTAGCGAATCAGATGCATGAGCCAGGGATATTTTCCGTGTACGATCATCTGAGGCGTGGACCCTCTCAGCTCTTTGTAGGGAACATCATCTGAGGGCTCGGAGTCGATGAACTCATCGCGCATGGTCCGGAAGATCTTGGGAATCGGCTTCCGGTGTTTCTCATCGAAGAGGAACTCCGCGTAGTCCCCAAAGCCTTCGGTCCACTGGAACCCTCCCGGGCTGCCTCCCCGAAGGGTGTAGAACCACCAGAGAAGCGCCGTCTCGTGCGCATCATGGCCGGTCGTCGTGAACTCTCTCTCCAGGTAGTCGGGGCTGTACCCGACGAATCCCGGGAAGGCCCGGCGGGCGTAGAGATCCTCAATGGTCACGAAGGTGAACCGGTCGAACGGATAGGGGCAGAAGGTCTCGGAGTAGAAGGCGAGGACCTCGGCACTCGTTGCAAAGATCTGTTCTGCAAACCTCTCACTCCCGGGAAGGAGAAGTGTTTGCATTCGAATCCCATTGATCACCTTTTCCCTGCGGCACCACCGTTTGTCGGCAAACACGGAGAAACAGACCGTCGGGTTGGTCGTCTCGAAACCATGCCCGATCTTGCCTCGCAGGTTCACGGTCTCCAGAGGCGCTCCGGGGGCCAGGGCCGTGAACCCGGGCGGAAGGACCACCTTGGTTCGAACAACAGCCCAGTCGTCAAAGGAGATCGGGTAGAAGCGGTCTGACCAGAGCAAGAACAGGCTGGAGTCCGTGACAATGCTGCGCTCCTCGCCGTTGCTCTGACCCAGCGTGCCCCTGAGGTCGAAATCGAGGAGGACTACTTTTGACGGCCTCTCGACCGTAACCGTGATTCGGCCAGACCCTCGCTCGAATTTGACCGGCGAGTCTTTCTCTCGAACTTCGATAGAGTCATAACGATCGTTCAGCCCGAAAGTGAAACTGCGCTCGCGAAGCGGGTTGTCGATCCGTATAGAAGCCTCAAAATGGAGGGCCCCAGTGGAGAAATCAGGCTCGATAACGAGATCATAATGCAGGATGTCGTAACTGTCGGCCCAGGCCATCGACGGTTTGCAGAAAGCGAGGAGAAACACGCAGACCGAAAGAGCAATAAAGCACCTTCGACCAGGTTTCAAACCATTGAAGAGAAAAGAGTGAATTGGCATTAAATTAAGTCCATGTGCAATGTCCAGTAGGGGCGCCGCTTGCTGCGCCCTCATCTGGAAACGTAGGGGCGCGATTCATCACGCCCGGCAAGGCAACCCCTGCCCTTAAAGCGGAGTGTTCTCGGGTTTTGAGTTCGTGCCTGCAACATAATGCCGAGAATAAGCCGCTTCTATGTTCGGATCACCGCTCCTGGAGAACCGAAGGACGATCTTTCGTCCTTTCTTTCCCCATTTTTTGTAGCCCGTACTGGACGGCTTGAGTCCAAGGTCCCGCGCATGGTGCTGAAGGATGCGCAGGACACGATTCTTCTTAGAAAGGTTGCACGAAATGACTCTTTCGAGACAGGAGACTCTCCCGAACCGCCAATCCTCATAGTCCTCTTTAGTGAGGGTGCCTATCTTCATGAACAGATCAACCGGAGCAACAAAGTTGCTTTCCTGAAGGATTTCATGAACCGCCCGCGTGACCTTGGGGTAGTACTTGTCCTTTTTATACGTTGAAGCCGTGATTTTCTTCATCCGTCCATCTTCCCAACGCGGCGGAGCCGCAACCAATAAGATTTTGAACTACGAAAATCGCGAAAGGACGCGAAAAAAAAAGCATGACTATGAGATCGGTTATTTTCGCGCTTTTCGCGTATTTCGTAGTTTCCTTTTACGAATTGCCGTTATGACCTTTTGCCATTATCTACGTGCTTTGCGACGATGTTACGATGAAATGCTCTAATCTCGCTAAAGGGCTATCCACTTCACTGTACCATATCCTCACGACTGCCGTCGGCCAGCGC
>CAZFWM010000242.1:4165-11443 GCA_964522545.1 uncultured Thermodesulfobacteriota bacterium | reverse complement strand
TGAAAAAGATACACTTCTGAATGACGCAGCTTAAGAAAACTTCTGACTGTCGAGATGCATGAATTAAAATCCGACTTGGGAGAACTGCGCCATTTGATATCTAAATTGCTCGATTCAGAAGCCGTAAAAGATCGATCTGAAAAGATGCAGCATCGAGAAAAAGACATATGGATCAATGTCTTCGGGGAAAAGGAAGAAGGTACGTACATCGTTAACAAACAATTTGTTCTCCAATATGTAAACCCGGTGCTCGCAAATGACTTTGGGCCCTATAAAGGCCGTAAGTGCTATGACTATTTCCACAACAGAGAGGAACTTTGCTCCTGGTGTAAAAACGTAGAATAGGGATTGAGCATAGAATAGGGGTTGAGCAAGTTGTAGACCAAATTCCATTTCCAAACGTTGAATTCATAAATTGACAATCTCTACTAAAATGATTATGTATTTATTTGACAATCCGGAGCTCGAATGCTATAATTCACTCTTTAAGGTAAAGTGAGATTCTGGAAAATATCATCTAACTCTTCAATATCATTATTAGAACGTTGGAAAGTACCTGATGAATCCATTAAACCATTCACCAGAAGAAAACCTTAACGATCGCATCGATGCGATGGCCAAGCGCCAGCCCTGGATCATGCGGAAATTTTCCAGGGCCACCCTGGAAGGTCTCTTTAAACGATGGCGCTCTTTGGTCCTCGAACGAGCCGATCAGGAGGGAATCGAGGTCGATGATGACGAGGTCTATCGGCATCTGCGGGCCTCCTACCTCCGGAGCATTTCCAGCGAGCGCAAAAGTGCTGTTCTCAACAACAAGGTAGAGCGCGCCATAGACAAGATCAAGCGGAACCTCTTACTGACTCACCTTGGCATGGCGGGCAGGAAAGAGATGCTCGGCTGGAAAGTGTGCGGATATTCTCGCCTTATCGAGCGGACGGCCCTGTGGGACCGAAAGCTAAAAAGTGCCATCCCGGATCTGCCGGACGTAGAGGTCTTCCGGTACTTCCGCAAGCGATATCTCCAGGTTTCCGACAGACGCTTCCGCCAACGGGAAATCCCCAAGGGGATCTACCTGACCCGTGAACGCCGCAATAAGCTGAACACGCTACAAAAACTCCACATCGAAGAGAACCATCCGCAGTACGAATGGTGGATGGGGCTGGCGCCATGGGAGTTTCGGCGAAAAATACGCCCCCTCGAGAGGGCCTTGCAGAATGCACGCACGTTCTCGATCCACTTCCCCGCAGGGAAGGAGGGCAATACGATGCGGCGCTACAGGCGCTACCTGCGGCTGCGGGTCGGCGGCCGGATGCCCAGCCCGGTCGAGGAGACGATCTATAAGCTCATCCTGGCCTTTGGCGGAATGACGGACCGGCAATTGGCAGGCTTCTTCGAGAAGGAACTCGCGGCCGTGGGCCATGACATGGTGCTCGAGGAGATCATAGCCCGTCTGATGGACTTCGGCCTGATCGAAGAGCAGGCATGCGAAGCGGGCAGGCACTTGAAAAATGCCGCCGTGGACACCGATCAAGAGCTCCTGCTCGAGTCCTGGCTGCACGATCTTCGCAACACCATTTCGATTGGAACGGGCGAGGCCCTGAGCTACCTTCCCCCATCTTCGGAGCAGCATAGCATCAAGGTCATCAGAGAACAGGTACTCCCCAGGGCCACCGAGCGGATCCGGAAGGATCGGGAAAAGATCCTCAAGGACCTGGGCATCGAACCCGGCGATCCTCGATATGGGGATATGTTCAAGCAGAAGCTCAGCGACCTGAAGATGGAGAAGGCTCGCATCCGGAAAATCATCGACGAATACAGGGACAGCAAGCTCTCCATCCCCGAAGATTTTCTCAAGGCGCAGAGGCTCCTGGACTATCAGGGAGAGGCGGAACTCGATCTCTATACACTGATCTGCCACGTTGGCGTGACATCCTACCGGCAGCTTGCCCGGCTCTACAGGATCATGAACAAAGGCAGGATCGGTTTCAACCTCGAGCTCTCTCTGAGCCTCCTCAGCTCATTCGGCCTGCTCGAGGAGACGGTCGACGGCCTTTACAGGGCCTCGCGCAAGGCGGCCTGACCCGGCCCTTTCCCGTCCGCTTCCCGGGGCGCGCATTTCTTTCCCCTCCTTTGTTCGAGCTCCTCCGGATCACCATTCCCCAGAATATTTCAAAATTCCTATGCAATTCAAATAAAATTTGTGATATGAAGCGTTAGAAGTTCATAGCATAGGAAATCCAATTGACCCCGAAGGGGTCAGGTCATGTAGCCTGGGGTGTCAACCCCAGGAGCAATTGAGCTCATTAGCTCGCCCGAAGGGCGATAATTCATAAGTATTTCCTACGAAGGAGGAGAGACGCTTGGCCAAGACCAGCCGATACGGCAAATCCGCGGACTGCACATCCTTTCTGCCTGCGTTGGTCCTGTACGCCCTCGCCGTGATTCTTTGCACAGGATCGTGGCCGGCCGGAGCAAGCGAGCCGGCAGCCGGCTCCCCGCCTGCTGAGGACACGGCCGCGATCGAAGTCGAGCGCCCCGCGCATCTGATATTTCTGGAGGCGGTCGAGCAGCGATCAATCGAGCTCAAGGCGGCAACTGAAGATGCCGGCGAGGAGATCGAGGTCGCCGAGAAGGCCCTGGAGGCGGAGAAAAAGGCCGGAGATTCACACATGGCCTCGGTCGCCGCCGTCAGGGCCGGGATCACCCTGGGACAAATAGAGCTCGATACGGTTGGCGAAGTGGCGAAGGAATACGCCGCGATGGAGCACTCCGCCGCCGAAAAGGCAGCCGAGCACCGGGCGGCCGCCCAGAGGGCGGCACAGTCCGCCGGGCGAATCCGTGCCGAGCAGCAGGCCCTGAAAGAGCAGCGCGGCCAGATCGATGAGGATAACTTGAGCCGCGCCGACCAACGCGAGATCGAGAGGGTCTGGCGCCGCTATGAAAGTCGGGTCCGACAGGAGACCGTCTACCTGGAGCGCCTCGCTGCAATCGAGGGAGAGGCCGAAGCGCTCGCAGCGGGGCGGGCCGAGGGGACCATGTCCCTGGTCGAGGATCTCGAAGACTACGAGCAGAAGCAGCGAGCCGAGGTGATGGCCCTTCGCGGGCTCCCTGTATTTTCGATATCGACCCTTGTCGAAGGGGCCCGCGAGGCCAGGGAGTCCGCAGGCTTTCTGCAACACCTCCTGTCTTCACTCCCGGGCAGGACCGCCCTGATCTCACGCCATATCCGAGCGCACCCGCTCCGGTCGATCTTCTGGGGGGCTCTTGCAGTGGCCCTGCTCCTCGCGGCCCGGGCCGTCCGGCGAATGATAAAGGAAAAGGCCGCCGGGCTCGAAGGCCACGACCTGAGCCACTTCACCATACGTTTTCTCCCCTTGGGGCTGCGCTCCCTGCACGGCGCACTCATCCCGGTCCTGGCCTGGGCCTTCCTGACGGCCATGGTCACCGCCGAGGGCGGCCTGGCCTCCCCGGCGGCACACCTCGCTCTCGTGCTCATCGGCATCCTTGCCGCCTGGGTGGCGGGCGCGAGGACCATCGATGTCATCCTGGACCCCCGGGCTCCGGCGAAACGCCTCTTCCTGTGCAGCGACGAGGCGGCTCTGTTCCTCCGGCGCCGTCTCAAGCTGCTGCTGGCCGTCTCTGTCGCCGGGGCGATGTCGTTCGGCCCTATCGAGCGGATCCTGCCACGCGACGGTGCCCTCTACGCCCTGCTGCGCTACGCCTTCGACGTGGCCGTGCTCCTCGTAATCTGGATCACCCTGAATAGTCGGTTCATCGGGGAGCTCGTACTGGCCCGCGAAGGCCGGTGGCAGCCGCGTATCAAGCGGGCGCTCACCGCGACGCGCCTGCTCGTGGGCCTTATGGTTCTGATCGTGGCCGTCCTGGGCGCCCTGGGGTACCACAACCTCGCTGGCTTTCTCCTATCCTCGCTCCTCGGCACATTGGCCGTCCTGGTCGCCGCCCGCTTCACCTACAAGCTCGCCACAGATCAGCTCGATCGTGCAGTGGAGCCCGATGCCCCGGCCGTGAAGAGGGCCAGAGAGAAGCTGGATCTCAACGATGCCCAGATCGACCGTTTCCGGGCCTTTGTCGAGCGCCTCGCCGCCATCGCCTTTCTCCTGGGGACCGCCATCGGCCTGGCCATGATCTGGGGTATCCGGGCCGATCAGCTGAAAAAAGCGTTAAGGGTCTTCCTGGTCAGGATCCCGATCGGCGAGGAGGGCCTCTCCCTGCTCAACATGGTCGCGGCCGTTCTGATTATCATGGTCTTTGTAAAACTCTCCCGCACGATGGGACGACTGCTCAGCCACCGGATCTTTCCCCGCATCGAGTGGGACGAGGGACTCGAGAACACCATCACCAAGCTCGTTCGCTACGCCCTGGTCATCATCGGTCTGCTGATCGCAGCCGACATGGTCGGCTTCGACATGAGCAACGTCGCCATCGTGGCCGGCGCCATGGGCGTAGGAATCGGCTTCGGACTCCAGAACGTGGTGAACAACTTCGTGAGCGGCATCATCCTCCTCTTCGAGCGCCCCCTCAAGGAGGGGGACGTGATCGAGCTCGGGGGGGTCTGGGGCGAGGTATCGAGGATCCGCATCCGAAGCACCATAGTCCGGATGTTCGACCGCTCAGAGCTCATAGTCCCAAATGCCGACCTCATCTCCAACACGGTCACGAACTGGACCCACTCGGACAGGCATTTCCGCCTCATACTCCAGGTCTCCGTGGCCTACGGAAGCGATGTGAACCTGGTTAAAAAGCTGCTCCTCGAGATGGCCGAGGCGGATAAAAGAGTGCTGTTGGATCCGTCCCCCCAGGTCATTTTTTATGAGTTCGGCGCCAGCTCCCTCGACTTCAAGTTCCGGTTGTGGATCGGCGCCTTTGAGGACAGGCACAGGGTGAGGAGCGACATCAACTTCGCCATCGACGCCGCCTTCAGAGAACATGGAATCGAGATCCCCTTCCCCCAGCGCGACCTTAACCTGAGGGACTCCGAGGCGGTGGACCGGCTGGTGGAGGCGATCGGCGGAAGGGAGAAAAAGTCGGACTAATCTTTTCCTCTGAGGAACCCAGGAACCCAGGAAGGAAAAAAGGAAAGACCTATAATCCTGTAGGGTGTGTTAGCGAAGCGTAACGCACCAGAATCAGACTCCATTAGATCAAGATCCTATTTTTTATTGTACTTCCTCCGCAAGTAGAGTAGAATTAAATAAGTAATTTGCCCGGATCGCCTGAGAGTAGAATATCGGAGGAGTACTATGAAAACTGAACTCTATATTGTCACCATCGTCCTCTTTATCTTCACCCTCTCCGTATGCCCGACCCTCGCCGCCACGATCCACGTCCCGGCAGATCAGCCGACCATCCAGGCCGCGATCGATGCTGCCGACCACTGGGACCTCATTCTGGTCGCGCCCGGTACATACGTGGAGAACATCGACTTCCTCGGCAAGGCTATCACACTTCAGAGCGAGGTTGGGCGCAATCTGACGGTTATCGATGGGGGCCAAGCTGATTCCGTTGTGACCTTTGACAGTGGTGAGATGTTTTCAACGGTCTTGGACGGATTTACGATTCGCAACGGCGTCGCTGAACATGGGGGCGGGATCTACTGCTACGACTTTTCCTCGCCGACGATCATGAATTGTACAATCTCGGAAAATTCCGCTGCCTCCAGCGGCGGTGGGATTTACTGCGAAGACTCTACAGCTACGATCACAAGCTGCACGATATCGGGAAATACCGCTGTTCACCTCGGTGGCGGGATCACCTGTTACAGCGTTTCCTCGTATTATTATTGTTGCTCACCGACCATTTTGTATTGCACGATTTCCTACAACAGTGCAGAAAGGGTTGGGGGGCTCGCATCCTTTAATGCCTATACCACGCTAAGGAACTGCAAGATCTCGCTAAATTATGGAAGGGGGATGAATTGCGAATTCTCCTCCGCGGAAATCATGAACTGCTCATTTGAAAATAATGGAAGTGGGATTCGCTTCTCATTCGCTCACGCAACGGTCATTAATTGCACGGCTTCAAATAACAGCGGAACGGGTATCAGCTGTGACCAATTTTCTGGGACGATCACGAATTGCACGATTTCGGACAATGGTGGTAGCGGGATCCGTTGCTCCTATTCCTCACCGGAGATCACCAATTGCATGATTTCAGGGAACACTGCCGAATGGGGCGGCGGGATCGGCTGCAATTCTATGTCTCGCCCGACGATCACGAATTGCATGATTACGAACAACACCGGTGCCCGAGGGGGGGGAGTCAGCAGCTCTGATTCATCTCACCCGACGATCACGAATTGCACGATAACGGGTAACACCGGCGGCAGTGCAATATCCTGCGTCGAGGCTAGCTCTACAATTTTTAACAGTATCCTATGGAATGAATCAGCCTATGAAATTGTGCTTGAATCCATGGATGATCCGTCTTTTCTGGCAATCGGCTTCAGTGATGTCAAAGGAGGGCAAGAAGGGACGTCTGTTTGGCCTTCGTCCACCTTGCATTGGACCTACGGGAATATAGACGAAGATCCCCTGTTTTGTAGCGCTGAGGACTTACAACTCAGTCCTGGATCCCCCTGTATTGATGCCGGATCTCCGGATACTTCCAACAATGATTTATGTTTTCCGCCTTCAATGGGAACGGAACGGAACGACATGGGGGCATATGGTGGCCCAGGAGCATGTTTGTGGATTTGTTTGTATATTGATGGAGACGGCTTCAAAGACGAGACGTGCGGGGGCCAAGATTGCGACGACTCGGATCCGGGCACCTATCCTAGAGCTGATGAAATCTGTGATGGCAAGGATAATGACTGCAATGGAACACTCTCTCAAGACGAGTCGGATAGAGACATTGACGGATGGATGATCTGCGAGGGCGACTGCGACGACACGAGTCCGATGGTCTATCCTGAAGCTCCGGATCCATGCGATGGTGTGGATCAGGCCTGCGATGGTCTGGACGATGAGGTCGATAGAGATGGGGATACCTACATGATCTGCGCTGGCGACTGTGACGACACTGATCCAGCCACGTATCCCGGCGCCGCTGATCCATGTGATGGGATTGATCAGGCCTGCGACGGCCTAGGCGATGAAGTCGACTCGGATGAGGACACATTCATTATCTGCGCCGGCGACTGTGACGACGCTGATCCAGCCACATATCCCGGCGCCGCGGATCCATGCGACGGGGTGGATCAAGCTTGCGACGGTCTGAGCTCGGAAGAGCACACGGCTGAGCTCCAGTAACAAGATG
>CAZFWM010000242.1:0-4089 GCA_964522545.1 uncultured Thermodesulfobacteriota bacterium | reverse complement strand
GACTCGGATGAGGACACATTCATTATCTGCGCCGGCGACTGCGACGACTCTGATCCAGCCACTTATCCCGATGCCCTTGATCCATGCGACGGTGTGGATCAGGCATGCGACGGTCTGGGTGATGAAGTCGACACTGATGGGGACACCTTCATGATCTGCGCCGGCGATTGTGACGACTCCAATCCCTTAATCCACCCGGAAGCGGATGAACTCTGCAACGGTCATGATGATGATTGTGACGGCGAAATTCCGGATGATGAACGGGACTGGGATCGTGATGAATGGCCTGTGTGCGCCGGTGACTGCGACGACAGCGATCCTCTGGTCAATCCCGGCCACCCCGAGGTTCCGGACAACGGCAAAGACGACGACTGCGACGGCAAGGTCGATGAGCCGTGCTTTGTCGGAGCAGTTATGTGAGGGGCAATCTGCCTGACAGCTCAATACCAAAAAGGAGCGTTGGATCCTCATGCCGTTACGTAATTTTCTCTCCAGCCTGGCCGCTCTGATCGCTCTCGCTCTCTTGGCGGCCGCAACGGCCTGCCATAACAGTGAGCCCGCCGCCGAAGTTCCGGCTGGCGCCGCCGGCGTGCCGCCGATCATCCACATCCTGCCGCGATCAAGCCCTCCGGAGCATTTGCAGGTCTTCGACATCGCCGGCCTCCCCCTGCACGAGCGCCTGCTGGTCACGAGCCTCCAGGGCCTGGTGAACAGGGTCGAGCCTTGCATCTATCTCATAAAAGGGACCAACTCGCGCCTCTTCTGGCTGGAGCACTATGGAGAACGCTACGGAGTGACGTGGGAGACGGCCCCGGATCTCTGGGACCTCGTGGATCTCTTCAAGGGAATGGCCAGAGGGGCCGTGGTATACGACCCGGCCCTGGAGGACACAATCAATGTGGCCACCACGCTGGCGGGCCTCGAGGACCTCATCATCATCCACCCGGACCAGATCGCAGAGGCCCGGGGCCATGGGATCGAGATCCTCTGGGACCTGCGCGACATGTGGAGCGACAAGATCGACGCCTACCAGTGGGCCAGGACCGAGCTCCTCCATCGCTGTTCTCACGTGGCGGTCGGGGTGGTCAACTGGGATGACGAGGAGCCGCGGGATTACATCATCGCCCACCGCCTGTTCGTCTTCTACTGCAAGGCCCTGCCCGGCGAGGTCGGCTTCCTCTGGAGCACCCTCTCCTCACTTCCGGACAACATCCCGGTCCTCGGCTATCTCGCATCCTCGGGCATCGAGGAGGGGCTTGCCGAGATGGTCCTCTCACCGGCGAATAAATTCCTCATCCCCTCGGACAATACGCCGAACCTCACGGTTCACTCCGGCATCGAGGTGGACGGGACGATCTTCCGGCAGCCGGTTGCGCCCCAGCCGGAGTTCACGGACGAGGAGATCGGCGAAAAGGTCTTCGCCTGCTTCGCCTTCTCCGACGCCGACAACTACTCGATCCCCATGGGCACGATGAAGCGGCTCTGGGAGGACCCCGCGCGGGGCGAGGTCCCTCTGGCCTGGGGCCTGCCGGGAACGATCCCCACTCTGGCTCCCGGAATCGCCGCCTACTACTACGACGGGGCGACCGAAAACGACCGCTTCATCGGGATGTGCGGCGTGGGCTACGCCTATCCCTCCTTCTACGGCGACCGACCGGCCTTCACCTCCCTCACCGCCATGTACATGAACTACCTCGACCTCCAAGAGCTCTGGATCCTCGACCCCACCATGATGGTCTCGGCCGCCTTCCTCCTCGACGACTTCCTCGTGGAAATGGCCGGAGCCACGACGATCAACGGCTACATGTCCAACTACTTCCGCTCTCTGGCATACTCAGGGTACGCCACGGACGGTACCCCCTACCTCTACTCGGTCTACTCCTACCCGGACGACCCGCTCGTAGACATACCCCGAGTGATCGACCAGGCCGTGGCCCTCAAGCGCCCCGGCGAGCCGGCCTTCCTCTTCTTCGGCCTCAACGCCTGGGAGGTCGAGCCCTCCGAAGTGGCCGCCGCCCTGGATGCGGTCGCCCGCCCGGAGGCGGTCGAGGCGGTGAGCGTTCCGGCTATCTTCGAGATCATGCGACGAAGGAGATGAGAATAATTTACGTGGCTGGTCCTGTTAAGTAAGAATTTCTTCTATCGCATCCGTCCGAAGAAGAACGTACCCACAAGAATCGTGAAGGCGCAGAAGACTCCCATCACCGTGATGTCGAGCCAGAAGGGCAGCACGGAAACCCCGATCATGGCCTGGCGCAGGGCATCGATCCCGTAGGTGAGAGGGTTGGCGTACACAAGCACCTTGAGCCACCTCGGGAGGTGGTCGATCGGAAAAAGCGCTCCCGACAGGAAGAACATGGGGATCACAATGAAATTACTCACGAGAGGATAGGTCTGTAAATCGCTCATCTGCGAGGCAAAGGCGAGACCAAAGGAGACGAAGGACAGGGATATAAGCAGCATGGTCATGAGGGACAGGAGTACGCCTGTCGCCGAGACCTTCACGCCAAAGAAAAGCGCGATTACGAGGATCACAGAGCCGGCGCACATCGCGAGTGTCGCCCCACCGAGGGTTTTGCCGATCAAGATGGTAAGACGGGAGATGGGTGCGACAAGAATCTCCTTCATGAAGCCGAACTGTTTGTCCATGATGACGGAGATCCCGAAGAACAGGGCCGTGAATAGAGTGCTCATGGCCACGATCCCCGGCGCTATGAAATCGATATAGGATATTTGGACACCCGGGAGATTGAAGGAGCGGTTCAGCCCGGTGCCGAAAATGACGAGAAGGAAGATGGGCAGGGAGAAGCTGGCGACGATTCTGGCCTTGGACCGAATCGTCCTTATCATTTCTCTGAGCCATATCGTATAGATCGCCTGGATCTCTTCCATCTCTTCACCTTTAAACCAAAAAAATGCAGTAGCCACCTACTGCGGCACAGAAAACCTTGCTGCAACGCTTGTTTCGCTAAGGTTTTCTGCGCCTCGCTACGGCGCCTACTTCATTTTTCGGGTTAAATAAAATACCTCGATTTTTTTTTAAGAGTGCCGATCCCGTCTTTTCTTTCTTCCCTGATCGCCCGTCCCGTGAGCTTTATGAACACATCCTCCAGATTCGAGGAGTGCAGAGAGACCGATCTCACTTTAACGCCCATTCGCCTTGCCGTCTCAAAGAGGAGAGGTAAGATGCGCTCCGCTTCGTCGGCGTTGATGCTGAGCTTGTTCCCGTGCTCAGAAATATCGCGAACGCCCTTTAGGGTTTTCAGCTCTCGAACGTAGTCCCCGGTCCCCTCCGCCTCGAGAATGACGGTCTGTTTTCCGATCTTCGCCTTCAGCCCGGCGTACGTGTCCAGCGCTATGATCTTTCCTTCATCGATGATCCCGATTCGATCACAGAGAAATTCGGCCTCCTCCATGTAGTGGGTCGTGAGTATGATCGTCACGCCCTCTCTTTCACTCATCCCCTTGATGTAGCTCCAGATGTTCCTCCTCGTCTGGGGGTCGAGCCCGAGGGTCGGCTCGTCGAGAAACAGGACCCTCGGATGGTGCATCAGGCCGCGCGCGATCTCCAGCCTCCTCCTCATCCCGCCCGAGAAATTCTTCACGAACTCGCGCCTCTTGTCGCCGAGCTCGACTATATCGAGCACCTCCTCGATGCGGGTCTTCCTCTGTTCCGGCTTCATCATGTAGAGGCGTGCGTGGAAGTCGAGGTTCTCCATCGCTGTGAGTTGCTCGTCGAGGCTGGGGTCCTGGAAGACGATGCCTATCGATCTGCGCACATCGGCCGGACTTCTCCGGACATCGAAGCCGTTTACCGATGCGGTTCCGCTCGTCGGCTTAAGCAGCGTGCACAGCATGGAAAGGGTCGTGGTCTTACCCGCTCCATTCGGGCCGAGCAGGCCGAGAATCTCACCCCCCTCCACCTTCAGGTTGAGATCCTCTACGGCTGTGACCTGGCCGAACTTCTTGGTAAGTTCCTGTGTTTCAATGGCCGGCATGAGTGCTCCGCTGAATATGATGCCCTTCAGGCGAACTTTTTCCTCGTTCCCAGGCTCTGATAATCATATAAAAGGCACCTCCAAAAGCATT
>CAZFWM010000241.1:0-11458 GCA_964522545.1 uncultured Thermodesulfobacteriota bacterium | reverse complement strand
AATGAGAATATCGAACAGCAGAACAAGGAACCGCAGAATTTCGAAGGAAAAAAAAGAGCTCCTTGGGTATTCATAGACCTCTACGGTTCGATATTCCTTGTTCAATATTCGATATTCTCTTTTTGGTTGCGGCCCGGCCGCATTAGGATTGCCCCATGGACAAAGAAGCCCTGATAGAGAAGCTCACCGGCATCGTCGGCCCGGACTCGGTGGCCGCCGACGCGGCCACTCTCTACATCTACTCTCAGGACATGACCGAGAACGAGCCCGGCCCGCCCGATGTGGTGGTCATGCCCGAGAGCATCGACCAGGTCCAGGCGATCGTCCGTCTCGCCTCAAGCGAGCGGGTCCCTCTCACCCCCTTTGTGGCCGGGGCCAACGTGGGGGGCCTGGCCATCCCTGCCGAGGGGGGGATTCTGGTGGACCTCAAGCGCCTGCGCCGAATCGAGGTGAACCGCGAGGACATGTACGCCATCGTGGAGCCGGGCGTGACCTTCGGCCATTTCCGGGCCCACCTCGACAAACACCACCCCGACCTGCGCTACTCCTACCCCCTCTCCCCTCCCTACACCTCGGTCATGTGCAACGCCCTGCTCGACGGCCTGAACAACCTCTCCTACCGACACGGGGCCATGTCGGAGTGGATCAACTCCCTCGAGGCGGTCCTCCCGGACGGGGAGCTCGTGCGCGTGGGCGCCGCCGCCGTGAGCCCCCACTGGTTCGGACGGGCGCCCCTGCCCGACCTGGTGGGCCTCTTCATCGCCTGGCAGGGGACCACCGGGATCGTCACCCGCATGGCCGTGCAGCTCTGGCCCAAGCACCCCCTTTCGAGGCGTCTATTCATCATGACATACGACGTGGACGGCACGTACAAGCTCCAGCAGCGCCTGGCCCGGCTCGAGCTGATGGACGACATCGCGAGCCTCTCCTGGCCGGCGGGCAAGATGCTCCTGGGCGCCACGGGCCGCCTCACCCGGCTCCCCGAGGAGCCGCTCTGTTACGCCTACGCCGAGGTCTCAGGCCAGAACAAGCGCGAGATCAAGGTTAAATCCAAAGCTGTCGAAGAGGCCATTAAGGCGGTCCGCCGCCAGGGCCACGAGATCGACGCCCCCCTCGACGTTGAGATGCTCGTGAAGATCAACCCCGAGTACGCCAAGCTCGCCGACTTTCCCACGACGCTCAACTTCCTTCTCGCCTACGGCGGGGGCGGCTTCTCCTGGGTCGGGAGCTTCGGACCCCCGAGCCGCTGGGCCGAGGGGGTACGCCGGTCCATGGAGATCATGGAGCGCCACGGCTACCCGCCGCTCATCGTGGCCCGGCCGCTCAAGGGGGGCCACTTCTACGCTCTGCGGCCGATCATCCCCTTCGACCGCACCGCCGAGGGGATCCGGGAGCGCATCCGAGCGGTCCTCGAAGAGATCGCCGAGGCCCTGCTCGATTCGGGCTACATCCCGTACAAGGCCCCGGCCTGGGCCGCGGCCAAGATCATGGAGCGGGCCGACCCGAACTGGGTGAAGCTCCTGCGTCGCGTCAAAGAGACCCTCGACCCGGATCGGATCATGAATCCCGGAAGGTGGGGGCTGTAGCGGTGATGGAGTACGGCGAGATCCGCGAGTGGGTGAACCGGTGCGTGCGGTGCGGCACCTGCAAGTACATCTTCGGCCTCTACGAGCCGAGCTGCCCGGCGGGCGAGAAGTTTCGGTTCGAGAGCTTCTTCGCCTCGGGCAAGATGTGGATCGCCCGGGGCCTGCTGGACGGGGCCCTCTCCTTCCAGGACCCTGGGATACTGGAGAAGATCTACGCCTGTACCCTGTGCGGGAGCTGTTCGACCCAGTGCACGCTTCCTCAGGGGGAGTTCACAGTGGAGATCTTCGAGGCGTTGCGGGCCCGTGCCGTGGAGGAGGGAGCCGGCCCCCTGCCCGGGCACCAGGACCTGATCAAGAGCCTCAAGAGCTACCGCAATCCCTGGATGCAGCCCCGGTCGGCCCGGGAGCGCTGGACCAAAAACAAGGGTATCAAGGAACTCGGGATCAAGCGCCTCCCCGCCGAGCGCGCCGAGGTCCTCTACTACGTGGGCTGCACGGCGGCCGTCTCCCCGGACGTCCAGCCGATCGCCCTGGCCACGGCCCGGGTGCTTTCTCGGGCCGGCGTCGACTTCGGCCTGCTCGGCCGCGACGAGGTCTGCTGCGGCTCCACCCTGCTGCGCATCGGCGAGCGGGAGCGCTTTGTCGAGATCGCCCGGGAGAACATGGAGACCATCAACGCCCTCGGCGTGCGCACCATCATCACATCGTGCGCCGGGTGCCTCCGCTCGCTGCGAAAGGACTACCCCGCGATCGGCGAGATCGAGCCCGAGGTCCTCCACACCAGCGAATATTTAGCGCGCCTCCTCGACCAAGGAAGGCTACCGCTCCACCGCCCCGTGGAGCGTCGTGTGACCTACCACGACCCATGCCACCTCGGGCGCCACATCGGGATCTTCGAAGCTCCGCGCAGGATTCTCTCCGCGATTCCCGGGGTGCGATTTTCAGAGATGGAGAGGACCCGCGACGTGAGCTGGTGCTGCGGCGCGGGCGGAGGCGTGCGCACGGCCTTCCCGGACTGGGCCACGGAGACTGCGGCGCTACGGATCGAGGAGGCCAGAGCCACAGGGGCCGAGGCCCTGGTCTCGACCTGCCCATTCTGCTTTCACAACCTCGACCAGGCGATCAAGATCACCGAATCGCCCATCGAGATGATCGACCTCGTGGAGCTTGTCGGCGAGGCATTGTAATGGTCTTTGATTGCCACACATAGGTCATCTGTGATACGCTAGATTTGACTTCAACATCACGACATTGAAGGATCAAATGCCATGACCTACGCGCGGATAACCGTTGATCCCAACAAAATGAGCGGCTTGCCCTGCATTCGTGGTCTGCGGATTCCCGTCGCCACAATAGTGGGCATGGTCGCCGATGGGATGACCGTCGACGAGATCCTTGCTGCCTACCCGGACCTGGAGAAAGAAGACATCCAGGAAGCACTCCACTTCGCAGCTGAGGCAGTACGGGAGCGGGAGCTGCCGCGGACCGGAACATGAGGCTGCTGGTCGACAATGCCCTCTCTCCCATCATCTGTCAGGGGCTGTTGGACACTGGCCACGACGCCATTCACGTCCGCGACGTCGGGATGGCCGCCGCTTCCGATGAAGAGATCGTTGACTTCGCAGAGCGCGAGGATCGAACCATTATCTCGGCCGACACTGACTTTGCCGCGATCCTGGCGCTTCGCCGAGCAGCGAAACCCTCGTTCGTCTTACTCCGTGGTGACATCGAGCGCCGGCCCGAGGCACAGGCGAAGTTATTGATGGAACTCCTCCCCTCGCTCGAAGAATCCCTGGCTGCAGGCGCGGTGATCGTCATCACTCGCGACCGCATCCGCATCCGGTCCCTACCCATCGTGCCAAGCTGATCTTTCCCTTGTGCCTCTAACGTCTGCTGTTGAAATCCCATCCGTAGGGATTGCTCATCGCCTTGACGGGACCACGGTCTTTTGATTATCTGCCGATTGTATCGGTGATAGTATGCGACAAACCAACATGTCATTTCGACTTTCTGTATCCCCACTTCCACGGGGATGACGGCTCGGAGGGCCGACCTTTGTGTCGGCCGTGCTCGTCACTATAAAAGAGCACCTTAAAACAGGAGGGAGCGATGCTTGAACGCCTGATCTCATTCCTCGGTATCTTCGTCCTTCTCGGGATAGCCTGGCTCCTGTCGAACAACCGGCGCAAGATCAATTACCGCCTCGTGGCCTGGGGCCTCGGCCTCCAGATGAGCTTTGCCCTGCTCATCCTCAGGACCGGCCCGGGCAAGATGGTTTTCTCGGCGGCCCGCCAGGCGATCGTCCAGATGTTGAGCTTTACCGACGCCGGGGCGGGCTTCCTCTTCGGCAACCTCTACCGGGCGAATCAGGACATTATAGAAAACCTGCCCAAGGGCGGCCCCATGTCGGGCCAGGCTCAGCTCTGGGACGCGGGGGGGCAGCAGTTCGTCGACCTGGGCATTGTCTTCGTCATCCACATCCTCCCCACGATCATCTTCTTCGCCTCTCTCATGGGCGTGCTCTACCATCTCGGTGTGATGCAGCGCATGGTGCAGGTCTTTGCCTGGGTCATGGCCAAGTTCATGGGAACGAGCGGCGCCGAATCGCTTAGCGCGGCGGCCAACATCTTCGTGGGCCAGACCGAGGCCCCGCTGGTCATCCGGCCCTACGTGAAGCAGATGACCAACTCGGAGATCATGGCCATCATGACCGGGGGCTTCGCCACCGTGGCCGGGGGCGTGATGGCCGCCTATGTGCGCCTCGGCATCGACGCGGGACACCTGCTCGCCGCGAGCGTGATGAGCGCCCCGGCCGCCCTGGTGGTGGCCAAGGTCATGTTTCCCGAGATGGGCGAGCCGAAGACCGCGGGCTCGGTCAAGATGGAGGTCGAGAAGAAGACGGCGAACGTCATCGACGCCGCGGCCCGTGGCGCGGGCGACGGGCTCAGGCTGGCGGCCAATGTGGGGGCCATGCTCCTCGCGTTCCTGGCCTTGCTCGCCATGATCAACTATCCCCTGAGCTATCTCGGCACCAGCCTGGAGGAGATATTGGGGTGGTTCTTCCGGTGGATCGCTCTGGCCATGGGCGTGCCCTGGGCGGACTCCTTGGCCTTTGGTGAGCTGCTGGGGACCAAGATCGCTGTGAATGAGTTCGTGGGCTATCTGAAGCTGAACGGGCTCAGGGAGACTCTCTCGCCCCGTTCGTACGTGATCGCCACCTACGCTCTGTGCGGGTTTTCCAACTTCGGCTCCATCGCGATCCAGATCGGCGGGATCGGGGCCATTGCGCCGTCGCGCCAGCCCGACCTGGCTCGGCTCGGGCTCAAGGCGATGATCGGCGGGGCGCTGGCTTCTTGGATGACGGCTTCTATTGCGGGGGTGCTGTTGTAAGGGGGATTGTGGTTGGGAGGCAGAGCCTCCCTAGGATGGCGTTCCCAGGCGGAGCCTGGGAACGAGGTAATTTTTTCGAGCACGAGCGTGGGCACGAAAAAAAATCTATCCCGCCGCTACATCTTTCTCCGTAACAGTATTATCAGGGCGATCGGCGCGAGGATCCAGAGCCCTGAGGCGGCCGCGGCGGCTCCCGGCCCTGTGCGGCCGTCGAACTGTGCGCAGCCGCACCCGGAGTCCCCTCCCTGCCCATCTCCATCCTGCGTCTCTACGGGATCCTCCGGCCCGGGCTCGGTCCCGGACTCCTCGTCGACCTCGCCGTCGCAGTCGTTATCCACCAGGTCCGCGATTTCCATGGCTCCGGGGTAGCGGTCCGGGCGGGTATCATCGCAATCGCCCCCGCCCAGTATGAGGCCCGGCTCTCCCGTCCATTCGGGGCAGGCCACGTACCGGTCCCCGTCGAGGTCCAGCTCCCCGGCCGGCAGGTCCCCGTCACAGTCGTCGTCCACCCCGTTGCAGAGCTCCGGGGCCCCGGGGTATAGGCTCACGTCCTCGTCATCACAGTCGATGGGAACGCTGCAGTAGGTGAATCCGTCGCCGTCGATGTCGAAGCCTTCGTCCACCTTCCCGTCGCAGTCGTTGTCGATGGCGTCGCAGACCTCATCCAGCTCGGGGCTGACAACCGCTTTCTTGTCATTGCAGTCGGCGATCAGGCCGTCCGTGTCACCGAGTTCCCACGGCTCGCACACATCGAATCCGTCCCTGTCCTCGTCGGTGATGCCGTCGGTGCTGTCGTCGCAGTCCTCGTCCACACCGTCACACAGGTACTCCTCTGCACCGGGCCTTCTGCCCGGGTCGGCGTCGTCGCAGTCACTCCCGCAGCACGAGGAGTCGGCGAAGCCGTCTTCATCGTTATCCCAGCAGAACCCGTAGCAGATCCTCAGCTCATATTCGGCGGGATCTCCTCTCTGGCCGGCCACCAGCAGGATGTAGTCGGCGCCGGGCGTGAGGGAGACATTGGTGATCGCCTCCGGATGGCGATGGCCGCTGGATGTTGTGATCTGTGTGAGATCAGCTGCGTCGTAGAGTCTAAGGTCCAGGTTGCCTGAGCCCGACCAGTCGAGCACGATATTGACGACAGAGGCACGCTCGCCGTGCAATCCCCCTCCATCCGGGGCCGTGATCCTGTAGTAATCGACATCCCCGGTGTACTCGAACCCGTCGTTCCCGGTCCGGCAGATCGCCCCCTGCACCGTGAGGGCCGAGACCACAGGCCCGAGGTCCAGCGCCTCGTAGGGAGAGTCGTTCGGGTTCACCTCGTGGAGATAGTCACAGCTCCGGTCGCCGCCGATGCAGTCCTCGTCCACGCCGTTTCCGCACACCTCGGCGCCGCAGGGGTGGACCAAGGGATCGTAGTCGTCGCAGTCATCGCCGCCGCACTCGGCGTCCGGGTAGCCATCCATGTCCCGGTCGAGGCAGTAGTTCTGGAAGCCGGAGTATTCACCGATCGAGCTGTCGCCCCACTTGATCCGGAAGAAACCCTCCTCCCCCCACTCCCCGCCCCAGCTGTTCTTCACGATCCAGCATTCGTTCTCATCCTGCCACCCCACCAGGACCACGGCGTGCCCGCCGACGATCTGGTCGTCCAGATGCTCGTAGACCCCGCTCTCGTAATAGGGGAAGTCCGCGTAGACCATCATCGTGGTGTTGAGCGGCTGCTGCACGAGGGCGGCCTTGATCGACTCCACGTCGTCGGCGACATAGCTCCAGTCCACGATTCGGGTCTTCCTCTCGTCCCAGTCGTCGCAGGCCCTCGAGCAGGGCAGATTGGCCGCCTCGTACTCCATGCACACCTCGTCGGGGGCCCCCGTATTGGTGAGAAAAGTCATGGCCGTTCCGGCGTATCCGCCCGAGCAGGAGCCGGACGAGCAGGAGACGAGGAACTGCTCGGACAGGTCGATATCGAGATAGGGGTCCTCCGTCCGGATCCGGACGATCGCCTCGAGGGCGCCGATCCCCGCAAAGGCCCAGCAGCTCCCGCATGGGCCCTGATCCCTGACCGGGGTGATCCAGTCGTGTCCCTGGTGATCACGCCAGGTGAAGGTGGAGGGAAGCGAGCGTTGCTGCACCTGCAGGTATTGGAAATCTTCTTCCGGGTCGTGGGCGAGGATGGTTCCGGCCAGGCGGGCGCGCATCTCCTCCAGGGAGAGGCGCGAGATCGGGTTCTCCCGGGCGGTCCACTGGGCGCCCTTCTCGGCGATGGCCTTGCGGACCTCCTCCAGGTCGGCCCGCGCCGCGGAGGCCGTAAAAGCGACTGCGATCAAGGTGATGGAAATGATAAGCCAGTGATTCGATGGTGATCTGTGCTTCATCTTCGCCCCCGGGCTCTTCTGTGAAAGATGTTGGCTGATGTCGGCTTGAAGGGTGAGATTTATTTATGAATACTGACTTATGAAGTCGGGTATTTCATACAACCAAAGAAGGTCTATTTTGTTAAGATTATGTCAATTCGGAAATGGGGTAGGTGGGGATAAGGGATAAGCGGGAAGGGATAAACCACTCCCCTACATTGCTGGTATTCGGAGGGACGCCCTTCGTGGCGTCCTCCATCGGCCCCGGCCGACACAGAGGTCGGCCCTCTGGATCGTCATACGCCGTGGATCTCAGAACTCGGCCAGCACCTCGGCGGCCAGCTCCTGGACCTCGGGGTCCCTGCCCGTCATCTCGATGATCTTGAGGCGGGAGCGAAAGATATTCTGCCGGTCCGCGGACTGCTCGGCCCGCATCGGCCTCAGGGCCTGGATCACCTCCTCCTGGATGACAGGGTCGTTGGAGTCCAGCAGTAGGCTGAGCCCCTCCCAGTCCCTGGGCAGGCCGAAGCTCTTGCGGTACTCCGCGAGGAGCCGGCCGAACTCCCTCGTGCCCCGGGCATCCTCGATCTTCTGCGTCATGGCCTTGCGCTCTTTGGCCTTGGGCCCCTCGAAGAGCTTGTCCAGCATCTCCTTCTTCGCCTTGGTGGCCCGCTTCTCGAGGTCTTGCTGCCGCTTGGACTTGTAGGGCCGGTCATCATTGTAGTTCGAGTGCCGGCTGCGGTCCTTGCGCTTGTCGATTTCGGCCCAGCTCGGTCGATCGTAGTGGTCGCGGTAGTCGTTGCGGTAGTCGTTGCGCATGGCTCTCTCCTGTGACGGCCCCCCGAAGAGGTCGATCCAGAGATAGAGGATAGGGGCGAGGATTAGGAACCGGGGGATCTCAGATGTCTATCTTTCAATACCATTATACCAAAAAATTCTCGGTGAGAAAAGCTTTTTTTTTGGAACCGTAGGTGTGATGGAAAGAGCCTATCGAAAATGGCCCTGTTCGGTCAAGGGGTGATGTATGGTTTTCTCGAAATCGATAGCTTTGCATCTGTGTTAGAGTTCGCGCCGTCGGCGCCCACCTCCGCGCACGATCGAGGCCGCCATGGCGGCCAGGGCAAAGAGGGCCGCCACTTCGTAGACTTTTGAGAAGGCCTCGCACAGGGTTGGACGGGAGAGAGCGAGGGGGGCAAGGCTTTCGCCCAGCCCCACCGATCCCAGGTGGAGCGTGCCGGAAAAGATGCTCTCCATGAGGGCCACGCCGAGCAATAGGCCCAGGTTTTTGGAGGTCATCCCTATGCTGGACCCCACTGCCTGCTGGTCGGGCGAGACGGCGCCGAGCATGGCGCTCGTGTTGGGTGAGGAGAAGAGACCCGTGCCCAGGCCGGCGGCTATGAGGGCCAGGGCGATGACATAGATCGGAGTCTCCTCGGTGAACCTCGAGATGCAGAAGAAGGTCAGGGCGCACACGGCCATGCCGGAAGAGGTGAGCAGGCGCGCGCCCAGCCGGTCCGACAGGGCCCCGGCCGCAGGACCCGCGACCAGCATGGCCGCGGCCACGAGGAGCATCAGGGCACCGGTCTCCTTGGGCGTGAGCCCTTTGACCAGCTCCAGGAAAAAGGGAAAGAGGAACATGAGGGCGGCCGCCGCCACAAAGCTCATCGAGGCCGCGGCCACGGCCAGAGAGAAGCCGCGGCTGCGAAAGAGGCGCACCTCCAGGAGGGGGTGGGCGCTCCCGGCCTCGATCGCGGCAAAGGCGAAGACGGCCAGAATGAAGACGGCCACGACAATGAGCATGGGAGGAGAAGTCCACCCCATGTCGTTGCCGAAGCTCATGGCCACGGTGAGGGCGGCGATGGAGAGAAAGAGGAGGACCGCGCCCCGGGTATCGATGCCGGGCGCCCCGTCCCGGGCGCGCGCGGGGCGGTAGTCCGGAATCCCGCGCCGGCCCAGGTAGAGGCCGATCAGCCCGACCGGCACGTTCACGTAGAAGATCCACCGCCAGCCGATGGTGGCGGTGATGAAGCCCCCTATCACCGGCCCGCAGATCAGGCCCAGGGATAGGGGGACGCTGAGCAGTCCCAGGGCCTTGCCGCGTTCCTCTTCGGGAAAGGCGCGGGAGACGATGGCCTGGCCGTGGGCGCGGAAGGCGATCAGAAAGCCGACCGAGGGTGAGGCCCCGCACAGGGCGGACCCGATGGTGAAGATCATGAAGCCCCACGAGAAGAAGCGCTTCTGCCCGACCCGGTCGGCCATCCTGCCGAAGATGAGCAGCAGGGAGGTGAGCATGAGGATGTAGGCCAGGATGATCCAGGAGACCGCGCTCATGGAGGCGTCCAGGGTCCGGGAGATCGTGGGCAGGGAGATGTTGACGATGCTGGAGTCGATGGTGCTCATGAAGACCGCGATGGCCACCGCGATCAGGGCCTCCCACTTGCTCGCGCGAGGTGTTGGCATTTCTTGGGCCTCGTGCATCGATCTCCCTTTACGGCTCACGGATCACACGGGGTGCGGACGGAATGGTTGGTGAAGGCTAGCCAATCGAGGCGCTTCAAGTCAAGACGGATAAAATGGCTCCAGGCAAACGCAGGGGCGACCGCCGGTCGCCCCTGCAGTAAGGGATCCGGCATGGGTAGGGGCCACCGGCGGTCGCCCTTCCATTGTGCACCGGTTGATCGATTGAGTCCCTGAGGATTTCGATGTACACTGCTCAAAATAACGGCGGCATTCATGACGCCCGCAAGGAAACGAGGCATATCAGTCCCATGAATTACGCAATCAGGCTTTTCGTAACTGCAGCGCTCCTCCTCCCGGTCCTTTCCGGCTGCTACCCGGACCTGATCCGTACGGGCCCGGTCGTGGACGAGGCGGACTTTCTCGGCCCGCCCGGCACTGCGCGCATCGACTACTCCCGGGCGCGCCCGATCATCGCCTCGCCGATCATCCCTTTCCGGACCCTGGGAGTGAAGATCGACGACTCCGTGCGTATCGAGATCAAGAACCACCGCCGCTGGTGGACCTTCGAGATCTGTCGGGTCGACCTCCCGGACGGCAGCCCTTTCTGGTTCTCCATCGACACCGAAAATGACGGGACCCAGTACGTGGGGCTCCCGGGACCGGGCTACCAGGAGGTGGTCCGGGGCATGCCGGGGCGCCTCTACCAGTCGGGTCTCATTGCCGTGTGCCGGGCCGGCGAGCCGGGCCGCCTTCTCTACGAGGCCGACTATACGCTCCCCGACGGCTTCTCCGTCTCTGTCAGCGTGAACGCGCCCGAAGAGATGGAGACCCTGGAGCTCCGCAACAGCGACTCCGCGAATCTATCCGAAAATGACGCCCTCCTGGTCATCGACACAGAGAAGGAAGCCTTTGCCAAGGCCAGTGTAATGCTTGGCGGAAGGCCTCATTCCACGCGCAGGGGCTACCTCCGGCTCCGGCAGACCACCCGGCGTATGTCGAAGACGCTGGCAGGGATCGTTGAGGGGAGGATGCGGATTCGCAGTGACGCCGCAGCAATGGCCCTGCTCGTGGATGACCGCACGGGAGAGCGGCGCTTCGAGGCGATGGAGGAGCCGGGCCGCCTCATCCTTTCCGCCCGCGATCTCCTGGGCGAGGACCGCTTCATCTATCTTCTGAGAGGCGGGTACCTCGAGCTCGACCGGGTGGAGCGCCTTCAGGGGGGCAGGGAGATCATGAAGCTGCGGTTCAATCCGCCCCTGCCCGATCTCAGGTTTCACCCTTTGAGAACGGCAGTGAGCCGGATCACCCTGGAGGTGAACGGCCGGCCGGGCTACCTCTCGGGCACCGTCACCGTGGTGCCGGACGAGAAGGGCGCCCGGCTGCTACTGGCGCCCGAGGCCCCGTCCTGGTGCAGCCGCCGGCCCGTCCAGATCCGAACAACCGTACTTCCTGGTGGCGAGGTGATCGTGACGAGCATCATCAAGCCCCGGGAGGTCGCAGCCGACGCCGAGTAGGGGCCGTAATTCGGGGGAAGTCACTCTTTCGACACATGAACAGTTAAGGTCGTTGCGAGGAGCGCTAGCGACGAAGCAACCCCCCGAGCACCCAGGCATGCGGAACTCGGGGGATTGCTGTCATAAGCTTGTCAAGCCCCCTTCTTTTACTTGGGTT
>CAZFWM010000240.1:0-11469 GCA_964522545.1 uncultured Thermodesulfobacteriota bacterium | reverse complement strand
CATCCCCACCTTACTTTACTATAGCTGACTTCGCTTCGCTCGCAACATCCATGATCTTTTCCGCATTCACCATTGATCATATTCCCTCTGCGCCTCTGCGGCTCTGCGTTAAAACTCTTCTCTCATGTTGACTAGACGACCTATGCCCTCCTATAATTTTCAAGGAGAGGAAACCGCGCCATGGCCAAGGTAGTGCTTGTCCAGACTTACTCACCGTACTCCCACCATACCCATCTCCATCCCATGGGGCTGATGTACCTCGCCTCTGCCCTGAGGTCTCGAGGGCGCCACGAGGTTCGCATCATCGACACAAAAGTGGAGGGCCTGACGGTCGAGCGGACGGTCGAGCGAATCCGTGAGGAATCGCCCGATGTGGTGGGCCTCACGGCCATGACCTATGAGGCGAGGAGCCTCCACGGTCTGGCCGGGGCCGTCAAGGCGATCGATCCATCCATCCGCGTCCTGGCCGGGGGGCCCCATGCCACCAACAACGTGGACGCCACGCTTGCGGACCGGCAAATCGACTATGTGGTAAAGAGTGAGGGCGAGGACACCCTCGTGGACCTCATGGACGCGATGGAGGCGAACTCTCCGCCCGCGGGGGTCAGAGGCATCGCTTACCGAGAGAACGGGGCGATCCGCGAGACGGCCCCTCGACCTTACATCGAGCCCCTCGACCGGCTTCCCTTTCCGGCATGGGATCGGGTCCCGGTCTCACGCTACTTCTCCATCCCCCGGGGAGGGCTTATTTACAAGGCCCGTGAATTCATGACGATCTTTTCATCGCGGGCGTGCCCCTACCGATGCATCTACTGCCACAACAACCTTGGAAAGACCTACCGGCCGCGAAGTCCGGAGAATCTTGTCGAGGAGATAGAAGCTCTCGTTCAGGAATACGGGGTCCGGGAGCTCATCTTCATGGACGACATGTTCAATCTGATTCCCCAAAGGGTGCACGCCATCTGCCGCCTCATCCTGGAGCGGTCTCTCAAGGTCCACCTCACGTTTCCTAACGGCCTGCGCGCCGACCTCCTCGACGAGGAAACCCTCCGGTGGCTCAAGCGGGAGGGAATGTAGCGCTGCCTCTTTGGAATCGAGAGCGCCTCTGCGAGGCTGCAGAAGCTGATCAAGAAGAACGTCGATTTCGAAAAGACCATACAGGCGATCAGGACCGCCCGCAGCCTCGGCATCCTCACCCACGGGGCCTTCATGCTCGGCTTTCCGACAGAGACCGAGGAAGAGATGCTCCGGACTGTTCGATTTGCCACAGAGGCCGAGCTCCACACCGCGGCCTTCTTCAGGGTGATGCCCTTCAAAGGCTCCGAGCTTTACAGGATGGCCGTAGAGAGTGGCGTCCGGATCGAGGAGGATTGGGATAGCTATGAATACTACAAGTCACCCATCAACCTGAGCGCCGCCCCGGAAGAGACCCTCACGCGGATTCGCAAGGCCGCCTACCGGCGCTTCTACCTTTCGCCAAGGCGCCTGGTCCGGCTCTTTTGGCGGCTCCCGAACAAGCGGGCCCTCCTCCCGTATTTTGCGCTGGTCTTCATCAAGCGGGCGTTTTTTCGTTAGACGGCGGGGCGAGTGAAGTGAGGTCCCAACCTGTCCGGCGGACCTGGCAGTCCGACAAGAAGACCGTCCCTGACGAGCATGGCGCCACACGGAAGGAAAGGCTGCCGGAGACGGCCCGATTCTAATTCAATCTAAGTGAATGTCAATGTGTTCGATCAGATCTCCGGCCCTTTCGATTACAAGACCGTCTTCCTCATAATCCTCATTGAAACAAATCAGACCCGGCATTCCCTCCAATGTATCCGGTTTGAGTCCGCTTCCATCCTTATCACACACGGCGCATATCTTATAGTTCCCCTTTTCAAGGGCCAGCTCGAAGGCACCCGGCCCCTCCATTCTATGGATGGCCGCTAGCGTGCTGTCCTGTTTGATGGCGAACACATATATTGTGCCGGCTTTAAAATTATCGTGCATTACTTTTCCCCTGATCCGGGCTATGAAAGATGCATTGCCCTGGCGGACCAGCGATCGCAGTTTTATTATCTGGAATATATGATCGAACGCCCCGATTCTCAATCTAACCGGAGTGGACGTCTGAACAGAGCCTTTCCCCACGGTAAGGATATTCCCAAAAAAAGTTACCCTGTCGTGGAGAAGGGAAAACTCGGCATCGATCCCATCCATATTCCCATCCAGAAATGCGGCAAGTACGTATTCGCCCTCCTTCAATGGCAGAGAAAAAGATCCCGGCCCGGGAAGCTCCAGGATATGCCGCCAGGGGTTCTCCATATCTTTATTATTCATGAAGCGTGCAACAGGATCTGCTATTATATAGACAGTGCCCTTCTTAAAACCGGGACATTCGACCTCTCCACGAATGGTGACCGCTCCCTTTTTCTGATCAAGCTCAATCTGCTTTGCCTTGATAAGGGTGTCATCAGCCTGGCTCCACACCGCGCTCGGACAAGAAAAGCATACCAGGAGCAAGGAAAGGAGAGACACTTTGGCAAACGATCTGGCATCAAACATAGCACACCTCCTTTGGCCGTTTTGAAACCCTAGTTGTTTCAGCCAAGAACTTCTCTGTCGATCCGCAACGCTGGGGCACAGCCTCTTGCCGCACCCTAATCTATGTTATTTTAAAATATATTATATTTCACCAAAAGTCAATAAATGAAGAGCCATCGCCTCATATCAGAGAGACGTAGTTGGTCGTTCGCCTTTGAAGGGAGCGTACATGGAGAAAATATCGCAGGCCCGGAAGAAGAGAGAGATGAAACACCCTTTTTTCAAAATAGAGACCTACGGCCTGGAAGAGTGCCATTGCACGATTTGACTTCCCCCTGGTGAGTCGCCGGATCCAACTTCGGGGCAACGGAATCTTCAGAAGCAGAAACCAAAGTCTGTATAGGATCATCATCTCATCCTTGCCCTGTATGTTCAGGAAACTGGAGTAATCCATCTCCCACAGGTCAGGAAGCTGATCGATCTCTGAAAAGAAATCCTTGTCCAAGTACCCGTTCTCGATACATATCTCGGTAAACTGCGTGTTGGGAATCGGGACTGCGATGGCCACGCGAGCGTGTTTGACCTTGAGTTCACGGTTGAATATAAGGGTGTCGATCATCCTATGCACCGGCTCCCCGGGAAGGCCAACGATATTGAACGTAACCAGGAGGATCCCATTCCGCTTTATGATCTGCGCAGCCTGCCTAATGGCATTGTTCGAGATATCCTTGTTCAGCATCTTTCTCCGAAGGTCTTCATCCGCCGTCTCGATCCCTATTGCTATGCTCCTGCATCCGGCCTCTCTGAGCAGGGATATTCTCTCCTCGCTTACATATTCGACGCTTAGATTACATGATAGCAGGACCCCGATCATGCGACGATATTCGGACGCAAAGGCCTTAAGCCATTCCATGTCTGTAGCAAAGGTGTCGTCCGAGAAATGGACATTGCTCAGAGGGTAACGATCCTTTATATATTTCACTTCCCTAAGGATCCTGCCCACGCTTTTTCGTCGCAAAAAGCGAGCGGGAGCGATCCCCATTAACCGCTGATAGGACTGATTAAAGCAGTAAGCGCACGAGTGGACGCACCCGCGGGTGGCCGTGAATTTCTTCCAGGGGAACTTCATGATAAAAGGATATTTATAATAGAGATCGCGATCGGGCATAGGAAGTGAATCCAGATCGACGATAAGGGGCCGAAGAGGGTTCTCGTGAGCTTCTCCATTCTCACAATACATGAGATTGGGGATCGACCGGTAATCGCCGCCGGAGGAAAGGGCTTCGAAAAGGTCGGCAAAAGCCCCTTCCGCCTCTCCCCTGACAGCATAGTCGATGCATTCGTGCTGGATGATGCCGGGATAGAAGGTCGGATGCGTTCCTCCCGCAGCGGTCGGTATCTCGAGGGCATCTTTCAGGAGACCGGCAGTACGCAGGACCCAGTTGTGATTCAGAATCGAACAGGGAAACAGAAGCAGATCGGCTCTGTACTCCTGAATCGCCCGGTCCAACGACCGCTCTTCGTCGTCCAGGAAGAGCTCGAGATCGTGCCCCCTAGCTCTTAGGTATGCGGAGAGATCCGTGAGGGCCAAAGATTCATTGATCGCATTATCCTGTACCAATGCAATACGCACTATCTCTACTCCCCCGATAGAATGTCATTCATGCCGCTGTTTTCTCGTGTTGCGTCGCTCTTTCTATTCTCAAAATTATAGCATAGAATCCATGGACATCAATTCACCCGGGCAGGAATGTCATTGAAATTGAAGATCGTCACATGCGGCCTTCTCTTCATCGCCTATCTCATAGGGGTAGGATGTCTCTTCCCCATCGGAGCGCTGACCGACGGCCGGCCCTTCATAGGGAATGATTTCCCAAAGTCCTTCTACTTTCTCGATCGGACGCTGGACTCATTCCGCACAACCCGGGACTTTCATGCCTATGATCCAAACTTCTATGCCGGGTATGAGGTCCAGCCGAATTTTCATACCACGTTCTTCTATTTTCTGGCCGCCCGAGCTTTCCCCTTCGTTCAGCCTGCGACCATCATCAAGTTGTACGTTCTGGCGCTTCTGATCCTGGCTCCGATACTTCTACTCATGGCAGGCCGCTGGTGGGGACTCCAGGATCTGGAGCGGGGCATCTTTTGTTTTCTGGCCCTGCTTTTTTTCTACTTCGGTCCTCTTTACAAGATGATGTGGACCGGTGTTGCCGCATGGGTGGGCTGCCTGATTCTTGGATTCGCCGCCTGTACAAGATTGTCCAGGACCGATCAGCCTATAAAGCTCCGCGGACTATTCGCATTCGGCATTCTGGAGGCCCTTGCCCTCCTCCAGCATCCCCTGTCCCCCCTGGTCCTCCTTCCTCAAGCCGTTCTTATAATCGGGCGCAAACGAGGGGATATCTGGCGCCCGATCCTGGCGCCGATATTTGGAGGGAGCCTGGCGGCCCTCGCTCTGAGCTGGCGCTATATCTACCTCACCTCGCCGCTGAGCTTCCTCGCCGAGCGCTTGTCCCCGGCGGATACCATGAATCGGCTGATCATACATGACAGCAAGTGGCTCCTGATATCCTTCGACACTCTGGCTCGACCCGAGGTGGCCATTCCTTCGATCCTGGTATTGCTCCTTAGCGGGGCCGGGATCTGGCTCCAGAGGAAGACACGGGATGGCCGGCCCATCCAGCTTGGAATTATTCTGCTTTTATATCTCGGTCTGTTCGCGGCAGCAATGGATAATGGCCCCCTCGTCTTTCTGTGGGGATTTCGGTTCGTGGTCCTGTTTCTCCTGTGGGCGTTACTTCCCATATCGTCTGCCTGGGGGTTGGCGATCCGGAGTTTATCTGCCCTAGTGAACAAGAGGAAGTATCTTACTAATTCCATTAAGATTTTCTCCGTTGCGTTCCCGGCCGCTCTTCTTATTGTCTGGACCACCGGAGTCGGAACGGACATGAAAAAGGAAATCATCCCGTTCACCACTCGGCCTCTTGAGCAGCATGCGAGTATAATCGAATGGATAAATGGTCACACCACGATGAACCACCGCGTCCTGTTCGAGGACTACGCAGAGACGAGCGCCCCCTTCGACTATCGCTACGCCCTCCTGGCACAGATGGAGACCGGCCGCGAATTCATCGGGGGGCCGGCGGCGGACGGAAACATCCGCATCTGCTATTCAGGATTCCATGACGGATTGCTCCTCGACCGGCCCATCCTAGGCTACTCGGAAAGGGACGTGCGGGATGTGCTGGCCCGATTGAACATTGGGTGGGTCCTCTGCTGGACGGATGAATCGAAGCAGGCATTCCAGGACATGGGGGCCTTGGTCGAGCCGATGGCCGAGATTGGAGCGTTTCGCGCCTACCGCGTGATCGAGCCCGGATCGTACTTTCTTGCAGGCAGCGGCCGCATCCAGGCATCCCTGAACCGGATCGAGGTGCATGATGCGACGGCCGATCAAGGTTCGATCACCCTGAGCTACCACTATTTCGAAAGGCTCGACCTGGAGGGAAAAGGGACGATCGAGCCTGTATATTTCGGCGACGATCCGTACCCGTTTATCCGCGTCCGAAATCCCGGGCCCACGGTTACCATTGTATACAGGTAAGTCATGAAGCGCCGAACCGGGCACATTCTCAAAATCTCTCTGATCACACTCGTCATCGTCGCGACCATCGAATTCTCGTGCCGTCTCTTCGACCACCTGACCGGCTGGGAAGCTCCGGATCCCTTCATAAACATACCCGAGACCCAGTGGTGCCGTCCCGATCCCATTCTCAAATGGGTAATGGAACCGGACAGTCAGGAAGTCGTCTTCAAAATGCCTGTGACCGTAGGCACCCAGGGACTTCGATGCACAGATTTCGGAAAAAAGTCTGAGAGCACATTTCGAGTCCTGATCCTGGGCGACTCGGTCGTCTTCGGTTACCAAGTAACCTGTACGGAGAGTTTTGCCGGTCGGCTCGGGCCCCTGCTCGAGGCCGCCATCGGGTCGGGACCTGTCGAGGTCATCGCCGCCGGCGTCCCCGGCTACACAAGCTATCAGGGGCTCCGATGGCTCGATCGCTGGGGGGCCCGTACCGATCCGGACCTGATCGTGGCCGCCTTCTCGTTCAACGATCGCCGCCGGTCAACAAATTTCCTTGGTCTTTCTGACGGACTGCTGGTATTCTTGGTAGATTACATACGATTTCAGGCGGCCACTCGTATCTATCCATGGGCCTCCCATCTCTCCCTTTACCGCCACCTTTTCCATGTAGTCTACAGTGATCCCTGGATCTCTCGCCCTATGGATCTGGATCGGATCACCCCCCGAGTCCCTCCCGACCGTTTCGCGGAAAACCTTCGCGCAATAGGCCGATTCAGCGCCGAGCACAAAATCCCCTGCCTCTTTTTTATTTTGCCGGACAATCCTGATGACACCGAATTTCTCCGACGCGCAGAGGAATCCTTTTCTCAAACCGGGCCCCGGGAAGCACTGAGAATAATCAGAGAGCATGATCCCTTTCATATCTTTACTGCACTTCAATGGAAAAAAGAGATCGATTTGCTGAGGCGTATGGGAGATCATAAAATGGCGGAGCGCCGACTGGAGCAGTACGGGGAAACGAGTCTGATGGGGTTCGGGGGGAATCTGCTCTACGAGGCCTCCTTCTATTGGAACCTCGTCTCCTCCGCCCCGGACCTTGCGCCCCTGCTGATCGATCTGGACCCGGTCCTCACGGACGGGTCCTTTTATCTCGATTTCTGCCATCCCGGACCTGCCGGTCACAGAGCGATTGCCCGGACCCTGGCCGAGCGAATCACTGCAATAGTCAAATAGAAATCAGCATCATCCCTTTCAATAAGCGCAACAAAAGGAACCGGATTCTGAGTTCCCATGTGTGCGCCCGCCGAATCATATAAGTCAAAAAAGCGGACCGATAGGCGACGGATACAATCCGCTCTGTGACCCAGGTACGAAAGGGCACAGTCCGGCTGAGGCGAAGGAACCGATAAAAATCGGCTTCCCTGTCCGGCCCGTTTCGACGTGGATCAGGGATGGGGAGCTTCCAATCCGCGTTATTCATGAGATTGAGGCCGGAGATACGGCCTTGAAGAGCGGCTATCTTTTTCCTATAGGAGACTTCGGAAGCGACCAGCGAGACATCCACCAGAAGGGTTACGTCGGCCCCCCTCCGGACAGCATATGTCATTCGCTCCACAAGCGGCCCGAGGTCCGGATCACTCCATCGTTCATTGTGGTTTTCTTTGGAGCTGAATACGAGATAGCATTTTTCAAAGGTCGAGAGCATCCGGTCCAGTGCGGCCTCGGTCGGAACATGAAAAAATTCAAAGTAGCAACAAAGGCCGGTCCTCGGCGGGAGAGCCTCGTCTGCGTATTCCATCCCCTCAAAAAGGAAAAAATCGCTTATGATATAGACCTTCTGTATGCGCGTATCTGAATCGAGCCGCACAATGTCCCGGCGGACCGCCTCAGGGCTGCGGGAGAGATAGGTCCGTCCGGTCAGAAGTCGCTGTAGGCGTGGGTTGCCGTAGCAGCCCTCGCAGTCCACTCTACACCCCTTGGCCACCGGAATAAAGGGATAGATGAAAGTGGGATAGCGATTTTTCTGATCCCGTGCAGCCAGATGGGAAAGAGTCGGAAACCATTCGATGGAGTAGTAATCGAGGGCGTCATAGTCCTGCAGGTGTGTACTGTAACAGTTGGCCGATCGAAAGTCGCGGGAAACAAGATTGGGGATGGATTGCAATGAATCACCCGAAAGGAGGGCCTCCATCAGATTGGGAAAAGGGCGTTCACAATCCCCTGTGACGACATAGTCGATGGCCGTCCGATTCACCAGGAGGTCAGAAAAAATTGTGGCCGTATATCCCCCGACCACGATCGGGACTTCTGGATTTACCGATTTTATCCACTCTGCAAGAGTCTTGACCGAATCCAGAGGGAAATACCAATGCAGGTCCATAGCGATCACTTTCGCCGATCGGATCTCCTCACAGCTCACTTCATGGTGCATCCGTCCCAGCTTGACCGCAGAAACGCTGTTGATCAGCCCCGGGAGACCCATGGGGAGAATGGTGCTTCTCCCGTAAGCCTTATGCTCTGGATGAATAAAGAGAAGGTCGATATTTTGCATCCCTGTCATTCTGTCTCAGGATCAGGTTCGGAGGAGGATTCGAGAACGGAATCGGGCATCACCTCGCGGGCCGGGCCCGTATCGGAAGAGGAGGGAGTGACGGGTTCCCATTTCTCCACATCCGTCCATTTCAGCAGCTCATGAATGCAGGCATTACCGTCGTGATGCCACATCATCGAGGGAATGGGCATTCGTCCGGGCGACGTGATCCGCGACACACCAAGATCGGCCAGGGCCTCGAAAAAGGGCCCCGCCCTTTCGCTCGACAGGGCCGCGGCGCAGTTCTGGAGGTGCTGTGACACCGGCCTGAGTATCTCGATCACATCGGTCAGGTGGTCGACCGGGATCACCCGGATCGTCCGATACAGGGGGGAGGGAGAAAAGCGCCGCGTCTCCTCGAGGATCACGGTCCAGGCGCCACGCCCCTCGGTGATGAGGCGCACCGGCTCCCCGGCCAGCTCCCTCATTTCTGTCACGCTCCGTAGCTGAGAGAGGCGGGCCAGAGCGTCCACTGGTACGGTCCCGCATGGGAGCCGCTCTTCCATCTCTTCCAGGGATCGCCCCAGCCGGCGGGCGAATTCCTCCGGGCCGATCTCCCCTCCCGCCTCCACAAAGTACACATGGGGCGCCAGACAGGCCTGCTGATCGAACATAGCCACATCGTACGCCGCCGCCTCGGCCACCTTCCCCGCCCTCTCGGCCGCGAGGGCCTCTCTGGCGACCACGCCGAAGCCGAGCTTGTGCCCGTGCACCACGAGCCTCGTGCCGGTGGGGATCCTGGCACGCACCGATTCACAGGCCTGCGGAGAGCCCCAGACGACGACCGCGTCGGCGGCATCGAAAAGGGGATCTTCGATCTCCCGATCCCCCCCTGCCCAGCTCAGAATGGAGACGGCCCGGGCGATCTCCGGGTCGATCTCCTCGAGGGTCCGGGCATACAGGGCCGGGTAGATCGGCTCACCGGAGGCGGGCTTGCCGATGCACGGCGCTTTGACCAGAAGGGAGCGCATGATCGAGAGGTGCGGGAGGGCCGGGATGTTTCCCGAAAAGAGCGCGACCAGGAGCCGGGGCCCCATGGCCCGCGCACGGCCTCCCGTGGCCTCCCGCGGACGGTACCGGTCGAGCACCTCCGGCTCCCCCAGCTCCGAGACCAGGGCGCGAAGGATGTCCCCCTTCCGGGAGCTCCTCTGCTCGAGGTCGATGCACTCGGCCACCATGGCCGGAGAAAAGCCGGTGACCGCCGGGATCGTGCGAAGCACCTCCCGCCGGGGCGGGTAGCCGGGGTCGAGCCATAGCTCGGCCGCCCTGTCCAGGACATGGATGATCTCATGGATAGGCCGGCGCTTCAGGGCAGGACCCGAGACCTCGGTCAGGTAGCGCACGAGGTCTTCCAAGAAGGGCCCCGATACTTCGGGGACCCGCAGCACAACCTCCCTGTCCCTGCTCCGGTGGACCTGCTCCACATAGCCGCCGGGAGCGTCCCTCAACGCATCGGGGAGGAAAAAGCCGTCACATCGGATCGTCTCCATGGAATGGTCCTCTTCGTGATCTTAACCTTATTGCCCTTCAAGCGAACTTCTTCTCTCTATTATTTCAAACGTTACGTTATAAAAATTCACCACAGAGGGCACAGAGAGCACAGAGAAAAATAATGAACTTGATTACATTCATTCTCTCTCTGTCCCCTCTGTGTCCTCTGTGGTTGAAAAAACCTTTTTTCATAAGCCCCACGGTTTCCTTCTCTGCGCCTCTGCGCCTCTGCGTTAAATTTTCTCTACGGAAAGAATTGGATTTCCCGCGCAATCGAGTTACCCCCCGGACTCATCGCCCCTGCACGATTTCGTCGATCGTGATGGAGCAACCCCGCGAGCCGTCATTGGCCGCGCGTCCAAGCACCTCGAATCCGGACCCGATCGAGCGACCGAGGTCGTCGGTCTGGATCACGCTCGGCCGCTCCCTGTTTGCGAGGTCCATGTGCTTCAGGAGCCCGACCGCCCCGGGCTCGGCCGGCCCAAGGGTGACCGGGTTCACCACCACGGTCCGGGTCCAGGGGGGATTCACCTTGAACCGGGATTCCCCGCGGCCGAGCCCGGCGTTTCGGAGGACATTGTCGTAGAACTGCGAGGCGAGCTCCGTCATTCCGAGCAGGTTGACGCAGTAGTGCCCGGGGATCCCAAAGCCCAGGGCCATTCGCTCTACGAGCTCCTCTCGCGGGACCTCCCGGCTCTTTCCCTTGTACCCGCCGGCGTCCATGATCCTGCTCCCGGCCGGCAGATCGAAGGAGATCCGCTTTGCCTCGCAGAAGTCGAGGAAGTTCACGAAGCCAAAGGAGGCGCCGATCAGGGTCACAGCTGTTTCCTCCTGTTCGGCCCTGCGAAGCTCATCGACCAGCGAGCCCGGGTCGAAGCCCTCCTCCCCCATGCAGAAGCGCGAGCCCGGGAGCCCGAAGCGCTCTATGAGCCTGTTCATCCCCCAGGCCATGATCATGGAGGGCGCCAGTCGGGGCGGCGGCGCCAGCACGAGAAGGCGCGTGGTCCTCCCCTCGGGAAAGAGGTGGGCCTCGGCATTTCGATCGATGGAGGCCTTCATGAGCTCAAGCCCGGCCATGTCAAAAGAGGCCCGCCCCTTGGCCTGCCCGGAGGTGCCGCTGGTGGAGAAGGTTCGGGCCACGTCGCCCGGCTCAAAGCAGAACAGGTCGAAGTGCCTGAAGGCGTCCGTCGGCACGGCCGGGATATCGCTCCACCGTTCCAACCCGCCCGGCTGAACCCCGCGTTTATCACACAGGCGCCTGTAGATCTCGATATTGCGG
>CAZFWM010000239.1:0-11481 GCA_964522545.1 uncultured Thermodesulfobacteriota bacterium | reverse complement strand
CCCGCTTGAATATCTCGTCATAGATGTAGTACTGGGGCTCCCGGTTGCGCTGCACGAAGCGCGCCCCGAACATGGTGCAACCCTTCAGATTCATCATCATTTCGTAGATCGTCTGGTACTTTGGTCCTTCCATTGTCATTCACCCTCGGTGTTGCGTCGTTCGATGATCAGGTCGACCAGATCGGCTATGGTCTGAATCCGCTCCTGGTCCTCGAGTTCGAATTCGAAGTAATAGGCCGTTTCCAATTCATTGATCAAGACCACCTGTGTGAGGGAGTCGAGCTGAAGCCCCTCCACCAGCGAGGTGTCCATGTTGATCTCCACATCCTCTTCGACCTCGAGGTGCTCGTGGGCGATCTCTCTCAGATGTTCGAGAATTTTGGCTTTCTCTTCAGACAAGGACTTCATGCCTCCGGATGTCTCCATTTCAATGACTCCTAGGGGCCGTAAAGTGCGGCAGGCCCTGATGTAATGAGTTTTCGGCTATGCATTCGAAGAGGTAATAATACCAGTATCCGGAAAGAAAATCAAACTCTACTTTGCATCAACCAGAGAATTTTTTACGCAATTTATTGTAATTATTTCTTTTATTCAACAGTCTATATTTTGTTAATTCTATTTTATTCAAGTAGATATCCTTTAATCTCTTCTTCCATACTTCCGCATAAACCCACAACGGCCGTGAGGGGCCACACAGGACACCAGAGAAAGGGGGACCCAATGAAAACAGCTCCGAAGCGATCCACTTTCAGGACTATTCTACTCTTCTGCGCCGCAGCTCTCTTCCTTGCTGCTCTGACCGGTCCGGCCCAGGCCGATGACCGGCAGATCATCCGGGTTCCGGTGACGGACCGGGTCGAGGTGGATGCACTGGTCTTCCTCGATCTGGATGTCTGGTCGGTCCGGGACGGCTGGGTTACGATTCTGGCCACGGAGAAGGAGCGGGCCATGATCCGGCTGGTCGGATTCCGCTACGAGGTCGTGGTAGCTGACGTGGAGGCCCACATCCAGGGATTCTGGACCCGGGGGGAGATGGCCGACTACCACACCTTCGACGAGGTCGTCGCCGGAATGGAGCAGATGGCCCAGAGCCCGGTGGCCATGCTGGTGGACATCGGCGACTCCATCGAGGGGCGCGACATCCTGGCCCTCAAGATCAGCGACAATCCCGAGATCGACGAGGGGGAGCCGCGCTCAATCTGGTTCGGGTGCCAACATGCCAGGGAGTGGATCGCCGTGGAGGTCCCCTTTCTTTACGCCTCCTACTTGATCACGGAGTATGGTACGAACCCGACCGTAACGAACCTGGTCGACGCAGGCGAGATCTGGATCATCCCGGTCGTCAATCCCGACGGATATGTCTACACGTGGGAGCACTCCCGGTACTGGCGCAAGAACAGGCGCCCCAACGAGGGCGGCTCCTACGGCGTGGACCCGAACCGAAACTGGGGCTACGAGTGGGTGGGATCGGGCTCGAGCACAAACCCCCGGTCCGAGACCTACCGGGGCACCGAACCCTTCTCCGAGCCCGAGGTCCAGGCGCTGCGCGACCTGATCCTCGAGGGCGGCTTCAACATGATGATGGACTGGCACAGCTACGGCGAGCTGATCCTCTACCCCTGGGGCTTCACGCGGGATCACCCGCCCGGACACGCCCGCTTCGAGGCGATCGGAGAGACTGTGGCCGATCTGATCTACGCGGTTCACGGCCACTCCTACCGCCCCCAGCCGATTATCGACCTCTACGTAGTAAATGGCAGCTCGGTCGACTGGATGTTCGGTGAGACAGGGGCCATGGGCTTCTCTATCGAGCTACGGGGCTATGATTTCGCTCTCCCCTCGAGCCAGATCATCCCCACCTTCGAGGAGAACCTGGCGGCCGCCAACTACCTCCTCGCCCTATCAGTGGGCGACACGGACGCCGACGGCGTAGTGGATGCCGAGGACAACTGCCCCGGGGTGGAGAATCCCGGTCAGGCAGACACCGACGGCGACCTGTTCGGTGATGCGTGTGATATCGAGCCGGACTGCTACAACCCGGCCCAGGGAACGGACGACCGGGACGGCGACGGCTTCATCGACGAGTGCGACAACTGCCCCACGGACGCCAACCCGGACCAGCTCGACGCCGACGGCGATGATTACGGCGCCGTCTGCGACTGCGACGACACCAACCCGGATGTCAGTCCGGGCGCCGATGAGATCCCGGACAACGGGATCGACGACGACTGCGACGGGAGGATCGACGAGGCCGGGCTCTTCTGCTTCATCGGGGCTGCATCATAGAAAGATAATTGCCCTGTAGGGGTTTGATTCATCAAACCCAGGACCCGGGCGCGATGAATCGCGCCCCTACAGTCAAACCGAGTGCCAGGCTTCGGCCTGGCACTGCTGTATAGGGCCTTCTCCATGGAGGGAAAAAGGGGGCTCCCTTCTCGCCAAACCACCGCAGTGAGATTCCTTGCGGAACACGCAGAATTTTATGTACAAAAAGCGGCAGGCCCTTGGAATTAATAACAGGGTTAACCCGGATTTCTCACCAGGGTTCGTAGCGAGGCGCGTCAGGCGCCACCGCGTCAAGCGCCGCAAAGACAAGGAAATCGGGCTGAGCCTGACGTAGGCGTACTTGGCAGTACGTCGAGGAAGGCGAAGTCCGATTGACACCGTATTTGCGGATGGATGGCGCGCCGCAGTAGAACCCCGGTGAGAAGTTCGGGTTAAATCCGGGTGTCTTTCACTCCACTTCGAAACCTACATGCTCGAACCTGGCGATGCGATCATTCTCTCGACAGTGGCCCAAAATTTGCAGATTTATTTGCCGGATCAAAATGATCGTCGAGCAAGCCCTCAGCCGAGAGGTGAAATGGTATCCGCGGCAAAAAAAAACAGACATCGGTCACCCTATCTCCCATAGGCCACTTGCAATGGCTAAACTGTTACGAAAAAGCGATACTCGCCGACAACGCTTCCCTTCCAATTTCAGGTCCCACGAGAAGTGTCCTCGTTTGACAGGGATCGCTTGCTGCCTTGTTTTCTTCTGCCTTTTTTTCGACAGGACGGCCCTGGCGACCAATGGCATGGAAATGATCGGCATGGGGGCCCGGTCTTCTGCCATGGGAGGGGCAAGCTGTGCTGTTGCCGACGGCGCGGTGGCTCTGATTAAAAACCCCGCAGGCATTGCACTCCTGGGAGCGCGCCACTTCGATCTGAGCTTTTCCATCCTCTCGCCCTTGCTCAATTTTCAAAACCAGCTCAACGATACAGATGCCAACAGGGACACCCCGGATGCATTTTACGGATTTTTCCCAATGCCTTTGGTTGCATACGCCCGGCCGGTTTCTGCCGGGTCCCGATTCTCCTGGGGCGCGGGCCTGTTTGTTCCGGGAGGCCTGGGGGCCGACTACACCCTTGCCCATCCACTCTGGCCCGAGGGGGCTTCCTATCATTCCATGTTGATTTTCGCGAAGCTCGTAACAGGATTCGCCTATCGAATCACGGATCGCCTCTCCGTAGGGGCCGGGCTAAACGGGGGGTTCGGATGGATGGATATCTGGCAGCCCTTCGCGACATCTCCGGACTTTGCCCAGGGCTCCACGGCCGGAAGCCCTGCCATGATCCTGGCACCCACTTACGGCCAGGTGTTCCAGAGGATGGGGTATGACGAAGTCACATGTCTTTTTACCATGCAACAGGCAAATAGCTACGGCCTCGGGGCCAACGTTGGGCTCCTGTACGATGTAAACGATCAGATCCGTATCGGGGTCAGCTACACTTCTCCCATGCCACTGAAGTGGAAGGCGCGGGGAAAAATGGATATGACCGACCAGTTTCTCGAGGCCTCGCAACGGTTCGGGATGCCTCTGGATCTCGCTTACGTTGCATTCGGCCTCTCGCCCGAAGCAGGAATGGTTGCGCACCCTGATGTGGAATTTCAGTTGGACTGGCCGCAGAAAGTCAATTTTGGAATCGCCTGGCGGCCTTACCCGGAATTGCTGCTCGCTTTTGATTTCACCTGGATCAACTGGGCCAAGACCATGGACGCCTTTGTCATGGAGTTTTCCTCCATATCGAACCCGAATCACCAAGAGATGATCGGTGAGGATTACTGTGTCCGGAGTCTGCCGCTGGACTGGGAGGACCAGTACGTCTTCGCCTTCGGCCTCGCCTATGAGCTCGGCCACGGTACCACGATGCGCGCCGGATACAATTACGGGCAAAACCCGGTTCCGTGCGACACGGCCATGCCCACATTTCCCGCCATCGTCGAACATCACATCACTCTCGGAGTGGGAAAGATATGGGGTAACCTGGAGGTAAACGCGGCATTCGAATATGCCCTGGGCAACACGCTCGAGACGAGGGAGAGCCTGGTCGCGGCCGAGTTCGATGGAAGCCGTAACGAACTGTCGGAGATCATCTTCCATTTCGCGCTCACCTGGCGCGGTCCTGGGTAATGGAGCTATCGGGCAATAAGCCTTGCCATCTCTTTGATGGCTAAGCTGTCACGAAAGCTGAGGGGGGATTATGGCAGGACCAATAAACATTGATGCACGCGGGATGAAATGTCCGCGTCCTATTATTGAGCTGGCCAAGGCGAGCAGGCAGGCTCGTCCCGGCGCAACCATCGTGATCCAAGCCGATGACCTGGCATTTGAGAGCGATGTGCGCGCCTGGTGTGAAACCACAGGAAATGGGTTGACCGATCTAACCCGGGACGGTGATATCGTCACAGCCACCATTCAACTTGCATAAGATTTTTAGGGAGGGAATTATGCAAAATCATCAGGCAGGCGAATCTTTTCCCAACGAAATGGAAACACGCATTCAGCAACTGGAAGAGCAGGTGAGCCGTCTCCATCATGAACTCGAGACGCGGCGCCAGAAAAACATGGCCTGTATTGTCTGTTTCAGCGGGGAATGGGACCGTCTGTTTGCGGCCTTTACGATCGCGAATGGTGTCCTTGCCTCGGGGTATGAGGTACACATGTTCTTTACGTTTTGGGGGGCCACGGCAATGCGCAGCCCCGGATGCTACCGGCCTGAGAACAAATCCTGGATGCAAAGAATTCTGGCGCACATGCTGCCCACGGGCCTGAAGAAGACGCCCCTGTCCAAGATGAACTTTGGTGGCATGGGTAAGGTCATGATGGGGAAGCTCATGAAAGAAAAAGGCGTGGACGATATCGACGTCCTCATGAAGCAGGCCCGGGAGCTGGGCGTGCATTTCCATTTATGCGACACGTCCCTTTCCCTGTTCGGGTGGGAAAACGAAGAGCTGGTCGATGGGGAAAACTCGGATTGGTGTGGTGCGGCCACCTTCCTTTCGTGGGCTGAGAAGAGTCGGATCGTGCTGTTCATTTAACAGACACACTCGAACCTTGAGGGAGTTTTGCCATGCCGAATGAGGATAATGTCGTTATCGTGTTGACCACGGGAAAACAGGACCGTGGAACGCGGGCCACGCTGGCTTTTGCCTGGGCATGTTCGGCGCTGGCCATGGGCAAATCCGTATCTCTGTATCTCACCATGGATGGGACGATCTGGGCCATGCAGGGTTCTATGAAGGGCATACAGGTGGAAGGGTTTGAGCCTCTCCGCCATTATCTGGAACAGTTTCTGCTTCTTAAAGGCGAGTTGATGATCTGTGCCTCCTGCAGTGAGTACTATTGCAGTTTTCATCGGGAAAAGGTGTCCGAGAGATTGATCGCTGAGGCGAAGCAGGTCGGCCTCACAACGGTCGTTTCCATGGTCGGCCCCAACGGCAGTGTTGTGACCTTTTAAAACGTGACAAGCAGTTACCGATGGTTATGAAGAAAAGAATGGACAGAATCGAGCTAGCCGAGCTTATGGCTGAGATCGAGATAAAGAACAACAGTATTGAGATGTTAAATCAGGCCCTGGCCCAGGCAAATGCACGCGGGGAAGAGCTGGTGGCGGAGCTGGAGGTGAGCAAGGACGAACTGGAAAAGGAGATCAACGAACACAAGTGGACGGAAAACCAGTTGAGGGAATCCATGCATGAAGCCACCGCGGCCAACCAGGCCAAGAGTGAACTGCTGTCCAAAACGAACCGGGTAAATCAGGCCCTGGCCCAGGCAAATGCACACGGGGCGGAGCTGGTGGCGGAACTGGAGGTGAGCAAGGACGAACTGGAAAAGGAGATCAACGAACGTAAGCAGGTCGAAGAACAGTTGAGGAAAGCCAAGCGCGCAGCCGACATGGCCAACCAGGCCAAGGGTGCCTTTTTGGCGAACATGAGCCACGAGATCCGTACGCCCATGAATGCAATTATCGGCATGACCGAGCTTCTCTTGGGTTCGGAATTGACCCCGGAACAGCGCGAGTATGCTGTGACGGTGCGCTGTTCCGGAGATGCACTCCTTGATATCATCAACGATATCCTCGACTTCTCCAAGATCGAGGCGGGAAAGCTGGATCTTGAGATCATGGACTTCGACCTTCGAACCTGCCTGGAGCAGATCGGCGACATGCTTGGGCAAAAGGCGCAGGAGAAGGGCCTGGAATTGGCCATTCTCGTGGAGGCCGACGTACCCACCCGCGTCAAGGGCGATCCGGGCCGCCTGCGCCAGGTTCTCATCAACCTTGTAAACAACGCCATTAAATTTACCGAAACAGGCGAGGTGCTGATCCGGGTGAGCCTTGCCGAACTCACGCAAACCCATGAGACCGTGAGATTCGATGTGATCGACACGGGGATCGGCATACCGGCCGACCGCCAGGAAATCCTTTTCCAGCCCTTTTCCCAGGCGGATGCCTCAACAACCCGAAAATATGGTGGAACCGGACTGGGGCTGGCGATATCCAAACAGCTCGTCGAGGCCATAAAGGGCCGGATCTTTGTGGAAAGCGAGGAGGGAAAGGGATCCACCTTTTCCTTTACGGCTGTCTTTGAAAGACAGCCTGACACCGGAAGCCAATCGGATGTGATCCAAGCTGTTGACATAAAGGGTCTTCGAATTTTGGTTGTGGACGACACTGTGACAAACCGACTGGTATTCCGCGAACAGCTCAAGTCGTGGGGCTGCGATACAGAAGAGGCAGGCGACGGCCCGGACGCCCTGGAAAAGCTCCGTGCCGCGGTCGAAGCCGGCAGGCCCTTTCAACTTGCCCTGTTGGACTATCAGATGCCCGGCATGGACGGAGAAGTGCTGGCGAGAGAGATCAAAGCAGATCCGAAGATTGCCCACACACCGTTAATCCTGGCAACCTCGGTCCCCCGGCGGGGTGACTCCGCCAGGATGCTCGAGGCGGGTTTTGATGCCTACCTGACCAAGCCGGTCAAACAGTCGCATCTCTACGATTCCATCGCAACGGTCATGGGACTGCAACAAAAAGAAGATCCTGCCACGAAACGGGCCCTCATTACGAAGCACACCCTGCATGAAGCTGCTCGGGGGCGCTTCAAAATCCTGGTGGTCGAGGATAACATTGTGAACCAGAAGGTAGCCGCTCTGATACTGGAGAAAGCGGGCTACCGCTGCGATGTAGCTGCCAACGGAAAGGAGGCAGTGGAGGCGCTCTCACGGATCCCTTACGATCTCGTGCTCATGGACTGCCAGATGCCGGTGATGGACGGCTTCGAGGCAACGGCGGAAATCCGCAAGCTCGATGGGGAGGCCAGGCACACGACCATCATCGCCGTAACAGCCCATGCCGGAAAAGAGGATCGGGAACGCTCCCTGGAGGCCGGAATGGACGACCACATCACCAAGCCAGTGTCTGCAAAGGTCCTGAATGAAATACTGGAGAAATATCTAGCAATAGAATCAGAATCGAGCGATACTGCGCCAATAAAGCAGTAGAAAAGAAACGCTCTTTAAATAATCTTCGCTTGTTCTCTGCTCCTCTGCTCGAATTTCCGACCATCCTGTCAAGCCGACGACTATCTACAAATATCTGCACGGCCGAAAAATCGGTTACTTGACTTAGAAAGTGTATTTTGTATACAATTAGGCATTGTGCTCAATACTGTATCTGAACCTGCTGAAAGAGGAAGATGATGTACAAGATCGTAGAAAGAAGAGACCTGGCCCCGGAAGTCTTTCTCATGAAGATCGAGAGCCCTGAGATCGCGAGACAGAGAAAGGCGGGCCAATTCATAATCCTGCGGATCGACGAGGAAGGCGAGCGGATCCCCCTGACCATCGCCGACGCCGATCCAGAAAAGGGCACCATCACCCTGGTCGTCCAGGTCGTGGGCAAGACCACAAACAAGCTCAGCCGGATGAAAGAAGGCGAATCGATCATCAACCTGATCGGCCCCCTGGGAAAGCCGACCCACATCGAGAAGATCGGGACCGTGGTCTGCGTGGGCGGCGGCATCGGGATCGCACCGGTCCACCCCATCGCACAGGCCATGAAGGAGGCGGGGAACCACGTGGTCGGCATCATCGGCGCGCGCACCAAGGATCTCCTCATCATGGAGGAGGAGATGGAGGCCGCCTGCAGCGAGCTCCGGGTGGCCACGGACGACGGCTCCTACGGGTTTCACGGCTTCGTGAGCCAAGTGCTCGAGGCCATGATCCAGGAAGGGATCCAGGTTGATCTGGTGGTTGCCATAGGCCCGGTCCCCATGATGCGTGCCACCTGCAACCTGACCCGCGAATACAACCTCAAGACCGTGGTCAGCCTCAACCCGATCATGATCGACGGCACAGGGATGTGCGGCGGCTGCAGGGTGACCGTGGGCGACGAGACAAAGTTCACCTGCGTCGACGGGCCGGAGTTCGACGGCCACCTGGTCGACTTCGACACCCTTGTTCAGCGCCAGCAGATCTACCTCACTCATGAAGGGGAGTCGATGCAGCGCTTCGACGAGGATTGCAAGCTGGGAGACAAAGCATGACGGACGAGACAAAAGACATCAAGAAAGCGGATAAGCCCAAGAAGAAGAAGCCCAAGATCATACCGGAGCGGGTGCCCATGGCCGAGCAGGCCGCGGACGTGCGCATCCACAACTTCAACGAGGTCCCCCAGGGCTACACCAATGAAGAGGCGATGGCCGAGGCAAAGCGCTGCATCAAGTGCAAGAAGCAGCCCTGCATCAGCGGGTGCCCGGTCTTCATCAAGATCCCCGAGTTCATCGGCCTCATCGCCGAAGGGAAATTCCACGAATCGGCCCAGAAGATGAAGGAGGACAACCTCCTGCCGGCCATCTGCGGCCGCGTCTGCCCGCAGGAAGAACAGTGCGAGATCAAGTGCCTGGTCGGCAAGAAGGGGACGCCCCTGGGGATCGGCCGGCTCGAGCGGTTCATCGCCGACTGGGAGCGCGACACCGGGAACATCCAGAAGCCCGAGATCCCGCCGCCCAACGGCAAGAAGGTGGCCGTCGTGGGATCGGGCCCGGCGGGCCTCACCGTGGCCGGCGACCTGGCGCGCTGGGGCTACGATGTGACGATCTTCGAGGCCTTCCACAAGCCGGGGGGCGTGCTCGTATACGGAATTCCCGAGTTTAGGCTCCCCAAGACGATCGTCCAGGCCGAGGTCGACTTCGTCACCAGCCTCGGGGTCACCCTGAAGCTCGACCACGTGGTCGGAAAGATCTTCACCATCGACGACATGCTCGACGGCGAGTTCGACGCGGTCTTCGTGGCCACAGGTGCGGGCGCACCCATGTTCATGCGGGTCCCCGGAGAGAACCTCAACGGCATCTACTCGGCCAACGAGTACCTCACCCGCTCGAACCTGATGAAGGCCTACCTCTTCCCCAAGGTCGACACCCCGATCATCCGAGGACGCAATGTGGCCGTCATCGGCGGCGGCAACGTGGCCATGGACTCGGCCCGGACCGCGCTTCGGCTCGGAGCGGATAACGCCTACAACATCTACCGCCGCTCGCGCGTGGAGATGCCCGCCCGAGACGAGGAGATCGAGCGTGCCGAGGAAGAAGGGGTACAGTTCCATATCCTGTGCAATCCGGTCCAGTACATCGGGGACGAGAAGGGCTGGGTCAAGGCCGCGGAATGCCTGAAGATGGAGCTCGGCGAACCGGACGACTCTGGCCGAAGGCGCCCGGTGCCGATCAAGGGCTCGGAGTACGAGATCGAGGTGGACACCGTGATCGTGGCCATCGGCAACAAGCCCAATCCGCTCATTCCGGACACGACTCAGGACCTCGAGATATCGCGGTGGGGCACCATAGTCGCCGACGAGGCCGACGGCAAGACGAGCAAGAAGAACGTCTGGGCCGCCGGAGACATCGTCACCGGCGCGGCCACCGTGATTCTCGCCATGGGCGCGGCGCGGGCCGCTGCCAAATCGATAGACAACGTGCTCATGGGCAGGGAGGAGTTCTTCTGCGAGAAGCCGGCTCCTGAAGAAACGCCGACGCCCGAGGCCTAGCCCATAGGCCTATTGGAGAATGTAGAGCAGAAGCGGCGCCCGGATGACCCGGGCGCCGTTTTTTTATCGCCGGCATCTTGCCGGCAATACAGAAAGCCGCCGAGACGGCGGCGGCACATTGCACCGGAGGGGTTTGATTCATCAAACCCCAGGCATCGTTCATGACGCCCCTTCGATGACCGGTAGGGGCGACCGGCGGTCGCCCTGAAAAAGGAGAAACTCCATGCGAGTAGGCTTCTACCAGTTCGCCCCAACTTTCGGCCGTCGGGAAGAAAACCTGGAGCGGATCGCCGGGGCCCTCGATCGGACCGATGCGGACCTGGTGGTACTGCCTGAGCTCTGTGCAACCGGCTACCAGTTCACCTCGGACGAAGAAGTGGCCGGCCTGGCCGAGGATGCCGCTTCCGGGCCGACGTGCGCCGCCATCGCCGGGATCTGCCGGAAGCGCGGGATTTACGTCGTGGCCGGCATCGCCGAGGCCGCCGGAGGCCGCACCTACAACAGCGCCATCCTGGTCGGGCCTTCCGGCCTTGTGGGGAGGTACCGCAAGGTCCACCTCTTCAGGGAGGAAAAGCAGTGGTTCGCGCCCGGAGAGAGCTCGTTCGGAGTGTTTCAGGCCGGCGAGGCCCGGATCGGCATGATGATCTGCTTCGACTGGATCTTTCCGGAGGCCACCCGCACTCTGGCCCTGGCCGGCGCCGATATCATCTGTCACCCGGCCAACCTGGTGCTCCCCTTTTGCCAGGACGCCATGAAGGTGCGCTGCCTAGAGAACGGGATCTATGCCGTGACGGCGAACAGGACCGGGGCCGAGGCACGCGGCGGAAGGGAAAGGCTGGTATTTACAGGACAGAGCCAGATCACCGGCCCCAGGGGCGAGGTCCTTTGCAGAGCGGGAGAGGAGGAAGAGGCGCTGTTCACATGCGAGATCGATCCACGGACGGCGCGGGAAAAGCGCATCACTCCGGAGAATCACCTCTTCGACGACCGCAGGCCGGATCTCTACCAGCTATCTTGAGATCCTGCCGGCGACTTTGTCCTGATTTGATGAATTATCGCTCTTCGGGCGGACTGCCCTGGGGTTTGCACCCCAGGCTACATGACCTGACCCCTTCGGGA
>CAZFWM010000238.1:0-11638 GCA_964522545.1 uncultured Thermodesulfobacteriota bacterium | reverse complement strand
GCCCTTCAGGCGGGCTTTCTTCTCTCTTTCATTTCACAACGTTACGTTATTTAAATTCACCACAGAGGACACAGAGAGCACAGAGAAAGGAAAAGTATGATTATTGCATTCATTCTCTCTCTGTCTCTCTCTGTGACCTCTGTGATCTCTGTGGTTGGAAAAAATCATTTTCATGAGCTCCTCGAGTTTCCTTCTCTGCGTCTCTGTGACTTTGCGTTAAATCTTTTCTGACGGAATAAATTGGCTTTCCTATGTTATCAACACAAAAAGGCCGGCATCCCCTCTTTGCAGGGAATAACCGGCCTTCTTTTATCTCAATATGTCTTTAACCCGACTACCGCAGTATTAGGCTTCCCAGATCTTTCCCCTCGATCCGGTCGAGCTGCCGGCGCATGCCGCGTATGTCATGCCGGAGGCTCGCCGAGCCGGAGACCTCGAAGGCGTCGAGGATCTCGCGCACCTGGGCCATCTTCTCTTCCGAGAGCACGGTGCCGCCAAGGGGTGCCACTCCGTATCTCGTGGCGGATAGCAGCCGCCTCACCTCGGGCATGATCTCCCGGGTGCCCTCTACGAAGAGGGCGCGAAGCCTGGCGTCGGTAAAAACGAGGCGGCTCACCTCCATCACGTGCTTCTTGTAGAGGTCGATGCAATGGCGTCCAAGGGGGCTCTTCGGAAGCACGTCATCCCGGAACGCCTGAAGCGTGGGGATCTCTCGGCTCATATCCATCGAGTCCGAGGCCGCTTTGTAGGCGCACGCAACAAACGTCATGTCTATATCCACATGGGTAAGCCCGCCCTCGGGCACCCAGACGTCATAGAGGTACCCATCGAGGAGGAACTTCTCGGCCCTGACCGTATAGAACTGCTCCCCCACTACGTCCTCGAACAGGATGTATCCGGTGCTGTCCGTGGCTTCCTCGTCGGTGGAGTATAGTTCGTTGTACACCTTGACATCGGATCGAATCCCGTCGAGTACCTGCACCTCGATATCCCCGTACGGGATCGGCCTGATGTCAATATTCAGCGTCGTCACATCCTCGGCCGCGATGAAGACCTCGTCGATCCTCGTCGTGAAGAAGTCTTCCTTGGAGGCCTCGACCGTGTAGGCCACTCCACCCGGGATGGTATCATCTAAGTAATAGCCGGCCGGGCCGGTGTAGAACGCGGGATGGGGGGTCCCGGCCAGCTTGATGGCCACCGAGGGCTCGGGCAGACCGGTGTTTATATTCGTCACGAGCCCCTGGAGGGTTCCGCGGGGGGCCAGAGCCAGGGCGAAGTCGTTTATCAGTGTCTCCGAGTCACCCGCCGTGAAGGAGATCGTCTGGGGGAGGTAGCCGAAGGCCCATACGTCCATGATGTAATCGCCGGGCTGTACTTTGATGAAATAGGTGCCGTCCGCCTCGGTGACCACATCGAGGTCGGCTGCGCCGCTCACGCTGACGCTGGCAGCCAGGGGGGCTGCGGTGATTGCGTCGGTGACGGTCCCCTGCAAGGTCGCAAGGCTCCCGAGGCCGACGAGCTCGGCCGCCGCCACCACGTCGATGAGGCCCATGCCGAAGGTGTTGTCTTCACCGGCCGCCCCGAGGTCCACCGCCGAGTAGAGGAGGGCATACTTGATGTCCTCCGGGGTTGAATTGGGGTTGACCTGGCGGAGCAGGGCCACCGCGCCGGCCACGTGCGGGCAGGCCATCGATGTTCCGCTCATGGTCCCATAGCCGCCGCCGGGGTAGCTGGAGTTGACGTTATTCCCGACGGCGCTCACCTCGGGCTTGATCGATGCCGTGGGGCAGCCGGACGGGCCCCGGCTCGAGAAGCTGGCGATGGTGGTGGCGTCCTGATTGAGTGCGCCCACGGCGTAGCAATTGACCGGCGTGGTATCGCGGTCCGCGGGGACGCGCAGGGACTCACCCCCGGACCCCTCGTTCCCTGCGGCGAACACGACCACGCAGCCGGCGGCCTCCACATTGTCGATCACGCTCCAGAGGCCGGGGTCTTCACACTTGCTCACGCTGTGGTAGAAGGGGCTCAGGCCCCAGGAGTTGCTGGAAACGTCGGGCACGTCGCTGAAGGTGCCCGGGTCCCCGTCCGGGTCCGCCGTCCACTCGAAGGCGACGATGGCGTCCGACAGGGTCTGGGATATGCTCACCCGGTCGATCACGCCCGCGCTGATCCACTTGGCGTCCCAGGCCATGCCCACGATCGTGTCCCCGTCCCGGCCGCACATAGTGCCCATGGTGTGGGTGCCGTGGGAGCCGGAGTCGAAGGGGAAGGAGGTCGAGGTGACAGGGTCATACCAGGCCGCCGAGGCTTCCACTCCGGGCTCGAGGCCCAGCCAGCGAGAGGCAAAAGCGGGGTGGTCGCCGTCCACGCCGGTGTCGAGGTGGGAGACCACGGTCCCGGCACCTGTGATCCCCATGGCCCAGAGCTCAGGAGCACGGGTTGCGGTGATCCCGCCCTCGGTCCCTCGACCCGGATCCACACCCGCTGTTTCGGCGACCGGCGTGATGAGCTCGATCGGTGCGTCCTCGTAAATGATCTCTACCTCGGGACGGGCGGCCAGCTGCGGAAGAAAAGCGGCTTTGGCTTCGACGGCTACGAGATTTGAGATCCAGAAGGCCTTGTACGAAGTGACCCTGCCCAGCGCTTTCTCGGTGGCCAGAAACTGGAGAAGGGCGGGCTGCGATCTTCCGGCCACATCGCGAAGTGCCGTAATTACGCGCAGGTGCCGCTCGGCCAGCAGCACACTCTCCTTATCGAGGTCCCGAATCATCCCAGCCGTGTCGACCTGGTCCCGGAGCTTGACGAGCGCCCGCACGACTTCGCCGGAATCGAGGCTTTTAAGATACTCCTCAAAGCCGGTCTCGATCGTTCCGGCGCAGACATCAGTGGTCCCGGCTGCGATAAAGAAGAGGGCGGCGGCAACGCAGAGAAAACGCTTCATGATCGGCTCCTTTCCTGTAAGGGCCCAGCTCATTGATTAGATACTTAGCCCTATCCCGTGAGATGGAATTGAGAGATACTGGAGGAAAATCACAAATTTCAGGCATAAACAACTTGAAATTTACTGTTTTTTTACATATTTATTATTATACGGACAATATGAGCAAATAATATATTACAGGAAAAATGGCCCGTATCGCAAGATCACCCTTGCGAAGAGAATGCGGAACAAGCTGAACTTCCCGCCCAGCAAGGACGATAGATGACTTTTCGACCTCGTCATATGTCCGGCGTTGCTGCTTCCTGCACCGTATTCCTCACGACCCTGATCTCACTTTTCGTGATGGGTGTCGGGCTCTGTGCCGCTGAGGAAAAACAGAAGAAGCTCGACCTGGACCAGGTCCGCAGGATCATCCACTCCGAGTTCCCCTCCTTCGATGTCACCAATAAAATCATCGCATTCGAACCTCTCCAGGAGGAAAGCTTCATCGAATTCAGAGTGTCCGGGATCATCTCCGGCTTTACCGGAATCACGAGACAGATGAGCGGCCGGCTGCGCACCTATCACAAGGACCCGTCCAGGTGGATCGGCGCTTCGATCAGCGTGGACGCCACGCATCCGACCACCGACCTCAAGATGCGCGACAAGGCCATGCAGAAGATCCTCGAAGTCGACCGATTCCCGGAGATCGTCTTCGCCCTCGAGTCTTTTGCCATCGAGGAGGTCGACTACGAGGACCTTTCCGTTCGGGCCGGCATACAGGGCGCTCTGGCTCTCCATGGAGTGAGCCGTCCGGTGGATCTGCAAATCGACGGGGTACTCACCGGCGGATACTTCATCACCAGCGGATCTTTCACCATAAAAATGAGCGACTACTCCATCCGGCGGCCTCGCTCGCCCCTCCTGCTTTTTCTCGTCCGGACCGGTGACGAGGTCCATATCCGCTTCAGGATCGTCTGGAAGCTCATCGAACAGTCCCTGTTCTGGAGCCCTGCCGAACTCCGACGCTACAAGTGGTGATCACCCGTGCGGGGGGGGGAATTCCTACCGATCCCCTCTATGAAGGTGGGAGTGCCTTCCGCCTTGCTTTCCTGTGCCTGCTATGAAGAGGGGGAACACGATGTCCGACACACAGCAGGGTATCATCACGGCAAGCACGGTGATGATCAGGACCGCTGAAGCCTGATCCATCCAGTTCACAAGGCCGAAGGAGGTGAGGTAGAGGATGGAGGCCATGCTGCTGACCAGCACATGGGCGGAGTGGGAATATTGCGTGCTGCGCTCTATGGCCTTGGGGACCAGCAGCCCAAGGGCCGAGCCGAACACGGCGAAGGGCAAAAGAACCTCGGGATGGTCCAGGAGACAGAAATGGATATGCATGGAAAGGCCCAGCAGACGCCCGCCCAGGTATGGAATGAAAATGTCGCTGGCGCTGCAGATCATGACCGACCCAGCAAAGCCGATGGCCAGGGCCCTGAGGAGCTTCCGCTCGTGCTTCCAGAACATGGCCGTCGTTACGGTCGCGCTGAGCAGAAGGTGGATCGGGTGGAAGATGTGAAACAGGGAGCCCGAGGCTTCGGGGAGGAGTGATTCCGAGCGGAAGATGACGGCCAGATAGTTGAGACTGCCTAGAATGATGAGGCTGATGACCACACCGAAGACCGAGTAAGGGAGGTGCTCTCCGAGCTCGACGGCAATATGCCGCGCTTTCTGTGCCGCAGTGCTGTTCCGCCAGGCTGTCCGTTTCACGTTTCCCTCTCTACACGATCCATCACGATCAAGAGATATGCAATCAATCCCGGCATGTCAACACTGATGCGGCGTAGCCGCAATCAAAAAGTTGGTTGACCCCCAAGGGGAGCTTTGATAAGAATGGATCTGTTCAACCAATTTCAGCGGGAGAAAGCCTGCCATGGGGTGGCTGGAAGACAAAAAGAAGCAGCGGGCCGAGAAGGCACTGGCACGCCACACAAAGAATATATCCAACAAGCTCACAAACTCGGAGAAGCGCTACGGAGCCGCCGAGACCCTCAGGGAAATCGGCACCCCGGAGGCGATCTACGGGCTGATGCACCGGTATGGCTTCACCTTCACCCAGCAGACCGTGGTCGACGCCGAGGAGAAGGAGTACGTCTCCCGCCTGGTTCTCAGCTTCGGCGACGATGCCATCGAGCCGGTCAAGCGCTATCTTCGCGAGTGTCTCAATCCGAGCTGGCCGGTGAAGATCCTCAAGAAACTTGTCCCGGAGGAGGTAGTGCTCGAGTCCCTTCTCGATCTCGTCGATTCCGGAGACACGGCCTTCAAGCGGTTCGAGGAGGGGAAAATCCTCGAGATTCTCAATTATCTCGAAGAGTACCGAGACCCCCGCATCACGGACAAGGCCCTCGCCTTCCTCGACCACATGTCGGACGATATGCGCCTGGCCGCGATCATGGCCATAGAAAACCAGGGAGAGGATCGGGCCCGCGAGCGGCTGCTCGATATACTATGCGACGAGGATGAGGTTCAGAGGATCAAGGTGGCCGTGGCCGAGGCCCTCGCCAACCTCGGCTGGAGCGCCCACGGGCGCACCAGAGAAGTCAAGGAGAACCTCCCCGAGGGCTTCTACATGATCACGGACGGCCGCATCAAGCGGCGCGGGTCGGCTTGACCCGTACCCGGGCGACTCCCATGGACAAGATCTTCATCAAGGATCTCGAGATATTTCCCCGCATCGGCGCCACCCGCTTGGAGCGCGCCACACCGCAGCGGATCACAGTGGACATCACGATCGAGGCGGACCTCTCGGAGGCGTCCCGCTCCGATTCCCTGCAGGACACGATCGACTACAATACGATTACCCGGCTCGTACGGGAGACCGCCGCCGAGGGAGAATATTGCCTGATCGAACGTCTCGCCGGTGCAGTGGCCGACACCCTGTTGGAGCTTGACAGAGTACGCTCCCTCGTCGTCTCCGTGCGGAAACATCAGGTGCGCGAAGCGCTGTATTACGGGGTGGCGGTGGAGAAGTGTCATGAATAATCCGGGGACAGCTCATCGACAGGGACTCTGTCAAATCCTCGGCAGCGAGCACGTTTTCATCCTTCTATCAAAACTCCTCTTCCAAGCTTCATAGCCTTCCGGAGTCCGGGGATAATTGTCGAGGAGCTTCTCCAGCGTGTAAACGGTTCTGGCGAATTTGAGAAGTGACACCAGCAAGTCATAGCGGGGAAACATACGGATCATCGCTTTCAATAATAGTAAAATTCCCGGCGACTCTGCCACCAGCGCATCGTAAAAAATCCCGCGCTTCATAAGAAATTTCAATCTTTCAACACCCATCTCCCTCATGAAATCCGCGAGCAGCTGATCACTCACGTGCAGTTTTCCAAAATGCTTCATGACTGCCATGTTATAGTCCCAAAGAGTGATTTCTGTCGGATCATTCGATTGTAATGCTTTCGATGCGGACATTCCCGCGTGATAACCTGCCGCGAGAGCCGGTCCATGACCCTCGCCACTAAAAGGGCTTGCATGAAAGGCTGCGTCTCCGGCGATCAGGAAGCCGTTTGCCACGGCATTGATCACGGGATATCGGGCCGACAGGAAATCACCTCTTCCGGAAACGACCTCGTACGTTCCCGGCGGATAGTGCTCGTGCAACTTTTTCGTGAACAGCCTTCTGGTATCACGAACGGCATTTCCGGATTTCATCAGTTGTCCGAACCCCACATTCATCTTTTTTGATCCTTTGGGAAAGATCCAGAAATAAGCCGGTAACGCCGCGTCACGAGCATAAAAGATGTTCATGGTTTTTTGCTGGAGGCTATTGGTTTCTTCAATTGTGATTATTTCCCGGTAGGCAACCGCAAACTCCTGTTCTTCGACTGTCGTGTCAAGCAAGGGAAAGGTTTCCGAATGATTACACCGCAATCGCGTTCTACTGCCGGAACAATCAATTGTAACGCGAGCACGAATCTCGTATTCGGTTGCGGTTTTTTTATTCCTCGCCAGCACCCCATTTACCGTGTTGTTTGTAATCAATAATTCGAGTGCCTCGGTTTCGCTAATAATGGTCACGCCGCTTTTTTCGGCTTCCAGAAGCAACCTCTGACCGTACAAGTGACGATCAATGATGAAAGCATCATCAGGAATCGCAACCGCCATGTCCTCCACGTGAAAGACCAGTTCCTTCACGTGTGCCTCTCTCTCTTCACCAGAAGGGATTTCGATGCCTAATTTCTCGTGAAGGAATGATACGTACTCGCAGGACAGCACGTCACCGCAGATCTTAGCGCCTATGGCTTCGTGCTTCTTCTTGTCAATCAATACGACTTCGTGGCCTTGTCTGGCCACGGTTATTGCAGCTATCACACCGGCCGGTCCGCCTCCGACCACGAGAACTTCCGATGTGGTACTCTCGTCCATGCTTGCTATCCCAGGGTTAAATTAGATGATCCCCGGCTCCAAAGCCAAGGCCTTGAACAGATTGTTCAACAGATGGACGACGGCGGTCAAGCCAGCGGTCGGAAAGTGAAACGGGGGGGGGTGCAAAATTGCAATACTACTGGTTATGATAACGTCGACTTCTTCGACATCATCAATGACATAGGTCGTATTTTGGCTGAAAAGGAGATGCGTCATGAATGAATGTGGATGTGAAAACTCGAATGAGGAAAAAGCGCTTACGCCAGCCGTGCCGGTTTGTCTCGGCAGCCTTATCGACTACGCTCGAGGTTCTATCGTAAGCCAGGCCATTGTGGATACGAAGGCGGGAACGATCAGCTTGTTCTCTTTCGATATCGGCCAGGGCCTGAGTGAACACACGGCGCCCTTTGATGCTCTCGTTCAGATCCTGGACGGTCGGGCAGAGCTCACGATCGGGGGAAAACCCGTCGAAGCACAAGCAGGGCAAACAGTGCTCATGCCGGCAGAAGTGCCGCACTCTTTGCGGGCTCCTGAAAGGTTCAAGATGCTGCTGACCATGATCCGCGGCAAATCGGAATGAGCTGGGCTTAGGTATCGATCAATTCAAACGGACCCAATTGAGGGTCGTTGCGAGGAGCGACAGCGACGAAGCAACCCCCCGAGCCCCCATCCATACTGAGCTCGGGGGATTGAGGATGTGTACGGTTTAAATACTATATTATCCTCTGTGAATAAGCATCAGACCAAACTTCACCTTCATGAATAAATTCTAATGGCATCCAAGCCCTGATAATCAATGACACCAAAGCGCAGACAAGCGTCTTCAGAGAAAAAACGCATACATGCTTCGATGTCTCTGCTATCAAACGCAGCAAGAAAATCCATCACCTTTTGTTTTAAATCAATTTGTGTAGACATGAGCGTTTCCCCCAACTTTGTTTTTTTGAGAAACGATTCCCTCAAACCCGAAATTCAATAAATATCCTTTGAGTAACGGCGTCATGGATTTCAGGGTTGTGACTGTAAAGTGGAATGACAACACCTGTCACTTCTATTTGTGCAAAAGCTTTCGAAAATTCTTCATCCGCAAAGCGGATACCATTGGAAAGCACCCAGACATCGGCGGAGGTGTTATCAACGACTGATCCACTGAATTCCAAAAACTCGGGATGGATTGTTGGTTCGCCGCCACACAGCTCGATGACATCTTTGTTTGTGAGATCCCATTCGTCAATGAATTCCCACAAGTCGTCGCTGTCCAGAAAAATGTTCTCTCCCATTCCGGGTATCCCGCACATAATACAGGAGCAATTGCATCTCTGCCCTAAAATGAGGCAATACTTTTGCGACATAATCGTCCCCTCTCTCGTCAATCATCAACACCTGGCCAATACCTGTTACCGGTGTATCCAATTCTTACCCAGTGGGAGAGGAACAATGCGTCCCCCTGCTCAAACCTTGCTCATTATGGAATCTTGGATTTACTTTGTTACTTCTTGTGCCCGCACCTCGACTCACCCGCCTCCGAGGCGATTTCGTCCTTCTCTTCCTCGGTGATCAACCCGGCCTCCACGAAGTCCTCCGACGTGTGGGCCACGCAAGAGACATAGGCCCCGTGGTTCTTCCACTTGTCCCCCCCTACCGGGTGCGCACACGGGCAGAGCTCCGAGATGGCGCAGCCCGAATCATCCACAGCCTCTCCAGGCGGGGTCTCGAGGCACTGATCGTCCGCATCCAGGACGCCGTCATTGTCGTCGTCGGTGTCACACACATCACCGGCGCCGTCCTCATCGAGGTCGTCCTGCTCGGGGTTGTAGTCATACTGGCAGTTGTCCTCCGGGTCGGTGACCAGGTCGTTGTCGTCGTCCGGGTCGCACTCGTCCCCGAGCCCGTCGCCCTCGCTGTCGACCTGAGACGGATTTGCCACGTCGGGACAGTTGTCGATGTCGCCGCAGATCCCGTCGTCGTCGATGTCGTTGTCGGGGTCTATCGGGCAAGCGTCGCAAAGATCACCAAGTTCGTCGCCGTCCATGTCTTCCTGGTAGGGGTTTGCCATGGCCGGACAATTGTCGCAGGCGTCGCCTAACTCATCGACATCCGGGTCCTCCTGGTAGGGGTTGTAGATTTCCGGGCAGTTGTCCATCTCACAAATCAGCCAATCATCCCCATCCGCATCCGTTTCATCGTCAGGTATCGTTCCATCACAGTCGTTGTCCAGCCCGTCACACTCCTCTGGAACCGGCTCTCCGGCAATGGCATAGCATGCGGTAGATTCAACGAACGGCCTGCAGACTAAGGTTCCGAACCTCTTGCACTCGCCGACACCCACGCTGCACATATCGCCCAGGTCGAGGAAGTCTTCATCGATCTGGGTGTCGCAGTCGTTGTCCAGCCCGTCACACTCCTCCAACGATGAGAACACTGCAGTGCAGCCCATCCACTGGCCCGTGTCATCGCATTCCTCGATTCCCAAAGTGCACTGACCCACGTCGCTCTCCCCGCACGCCTGAGTGAGACCTTCACTTCCATCCAGTACTCCGTTACAGTCGTTATCAATCCCGTCGCAAAGCTCGGGCGCTCCAGGATAGGTTAAGGAATTTCCGTCGTCGCAGTCGCCGCCGCCGCATGTAACGTCCTCGTATCCATCTCCATCTAGATCATAGCATGGTACAATACCGAAAAATTCATCTGCCCCCATGTCATAACCGATGCCTTGCGGCCTCAACTCATCGTCGATATCTCTATCAAGACCCGAGTCCGTCCCTGCATCAATGCATGGTGATGTGCCGGTGATGTGATAGTCCCCTCTTCCGATGAAGAGCGGGTCAGAGTCGATGTTCCCGTCGATCCAGTTCAGTGTGCAGTTTGTGTCAATAAAGACAGCTACTTCACCACCTTGTACGTCGCTATAGCTTATATCTACAGTTGAAGGATTTGCACTTCGCCCAATCCATATCTCGGGACCATTTGGAGCGCTATCACCCCATAAAATGCAGTTTATAATCTCCGGGGAGGAGCCATCCGTGTAGGCCATTCCTCCGCCTTCTTCCAAGGCGCTGTTGCTCGAGATCGTGCAGTTTGTGATTGTGGGAGATGAATTGTTGTAGCAGCGGATACCACCTCCTCGTTGTGCGCTATTCCCCACGATCATACAGTTTTCGACCGTCGGAGAGGACGTAGAAATGCACCAAATTCCTCCGCCATAATAGTCGGCGCTATTCTCTGCGATCGTACAGTTCGTGATCGTCGGGGAGGATGAAGAACTGCAAGATATTCCGCCTCCGTGATAACCGCTGTTTCCTGAAATCGTACAGTTCGTGAGCTTCGGTGGGGGGGAGTAGGAGAACTTGGGGGACCGGAAATAGGATATCCCACCTCCGATCTGATTAGCTGTATTCGCCATAATCGCACAGTTCGTGATCGTCGGAGAGCCATAGGCGCAATATATCCCTCCTCCTTGGCCTGTTGAGCCTGTCGCATGGTTCTCAAAAATCGTGCAATCTGTGATCGTCGGCATGTAGGAGGAACTAAGGTGGATACCTGCGCCGCTGTATGCGATGTTCCCAGAAATTGTACACTGTGTTATCGCTGGTTGGGAACGATCGCAGTATATTCCACCACCCGAATTGCTTGATAAAGAACCTATTACTTCGTTACTTTCAATAGTGCAGTTCGTGAGGGTAGGTGTGCTGTACCCGTTAAAGTCGATCCCACCTCCGGCCCAGTCCGCGATGTTCCCTGAGATCATGCAGCTCGTGATCGTTGGAGAAGCTTCGTTACAATAGATCCCGCCGCCACAGTTATATGGCCAAGCCCCCGACGCATATCCATTTGTAATAGTGAATCCTTCCAGGACTGACTCCTCTGTCTCACCGTTTTCAAATGTCACCACCGACCCATCCTGACTGCCATCGATAATCGTAAGTTCTTTCCCTGCCTCACTCTGAACTGTAATGGCTTTTCCGAGGAAGTCGATTGTCTCAACATAGATGCCGGGTGCCACCAGAACAAGGTCGTCATTGGAGGCGGCATCAATCCCAGCCTGGATTGAAGGCTCATCAACTGGCACACGGATCGTGCCCTCTGTTTCGTCAATATAACCATTACAATTATCGTCCACCTCATTGCCCAAAATTTCTATCTGACCGGGATTGACTCCCGATGAAGTATCGTCACAGTCGCTACCTCCAAAGATGCTTGTATCTTCACCCAGCCAAAGTACACATTCAACATATCCTATAATGGCCCCGAAAATCTGGACAGGTGTATAAGGTGGATTTGAGGAGGAGA
>CAZFWM010000237.1:0-11678 GCA_964522545.1 uncultured Thermodesulfobacteriota bacterium | reverse complement strand
AACATTGCCTCAACGAACAGGCGCGGTTGCAGTGCAAAGCTCCTTTGCTGTATAAATACTAAATGGCACGGACACTTCGTGCCGCGCCATTGGGGCTGCGGATGCAGCGGACAATCGACCACGCGAGCAAGCTCGCGCTGCCGTTGCCGCTGATTCGCAGCCACGATATAGGAGGAGAGCGAACATGAGCGAGAAGCAGGACGAGGCCTTTATCCTTCGGCCGAGGATCGACTATCTCGGCCGGCACACCACGATTGCCTACCTCGAGCCCGAGCAGTGGAAGGAGATCCCCTATCTGAAGGAGAACGGCGGCTGTTTGCCCCCTTACATCATGGCACTCGGCGATGCCCGCCGGGTCCGCCGGGCCGTGAGCGAGCTGGAGCTGGAGAATCCCCTGCTCCTGCACGAGGCTGGAGAGAAAGCCCTCGGGCCTGTCGGCCGGGGCCGGGTCGACATCGTCATCGGGATCTACCGCCACCAGGGCCGGCCGATCCCTCTGGCGATCGTGGAGACCCAGATGGGGATGTCGCCCACGCAGATCATCATCCGGGAGGTCCTTTCCCACACGGCCCTCAGCTACAGCTTCGACGGCGGGTCCGTGAGCTCGGGGAAGATCTACGTCGTGCGTGCCGGAAGCGCCGGCGGCATCAATCTCTCGGAGGGAGCGGCAGAGGGGATCGAGGTGGGCGACGTGGTCAACGCCGTCTTCAGCACCGGCTTCTCGGGGGCGTTGATCCAGGCTGCGGCCGGCATCGATCTCTACGACCCGGAGACGCGGGAGCTCTTCGGCCGGGTCTGGAAGGAGTGGGGCCACGGCTTCACCCCGGACCGGAAATACCCGAAGGCCGACAGCGACCCGGAGGTGGTCACGGCCATAAAGGAGGCGGCCAGAGACCTGGGGGTCCGCTGTCACGACGGAGGAAACTTCAGCAAGGACTCCCTGTACGCCGAATCACGCGACGATGTGTTCCTGGCCCTGCGCGAGCGCTACGGCATCATGAGCACGGAGATGGAGCACCTCGGCCTGGCCGCCCTGGCCGGGGAGTGTGGGACCCGAAGCCTGCCCGTGGCGACCGGCCTGGTCTCCGGGGTGATCGGGGTCATGCCGGGCGAGTCCTTCGATCTGAGTCCGGAGTCGCGCGAGCGGGCCGAAGGCGTGGAAGGGGACGTTCTCAGGATCGCGGCCCGAGCCCTCTGGCGGATCGACGGCGGCGGGCCGGCCGCGGATCAGGCCGATAAAGGAGAAAACCCATGAGTGCCGAAGGAGACCGGATCTTTCTCGACGACCTCGGTGAGATCGTCATGTCCCGGGGTGGAAAGAACATATGGCTCGTCAAGGGGATCGACCAGCACGAGGCCTTCCGGGACCGATGCCTGCCGGACAAGATCTACGTGGTCGATTTTCCCGGTCGGGGCCTCGGCCAGGAGTTCCTCCTCGGCCGCCAGATCTGCGGGGCCGAGAAGTTCCTCATGATCAAGGAGATCGGCCACGATATGGTCCGCCTCTTCGAGCGGATGTTCGAGGGGAAGGTCGCTCAGTTCGTGATCCTCTGGGGGGGACGGCCGCTGGATCTGCTCGACGCCAACCCCCCGCTCCAGCGGACAAGCCTCCTCGACACCACCTACATCAAGCTCACCCGGGTCGCGGATGAGAAGGCCGCCCGCGGGTGGCAGATCGTGGCCAGCTCCTTCGTGGGCGAGTGGTGGGCCGACGAGACCTGGATCATCATGGAGGAGTGCATCGCTTCGGGAAAGACCCTGGCCTTCTTCGTCGAGGAGGGGCTGCAGCACCACCGGCCCAAGAGGATCTTCCTCTTTCCCGTGTGCGCCAGCCTCGAGGGGCTGGAGGAGGTCTCCCGGATATGCCGCGACCGGGAGGTTGAGCTCATCCCGGTCCTCAACGGGGCCCTCATCGAGGTGGCAGAGAAAGGGGTGTCCAAGGCCTTCACCGACCTGGGCCTGCGCCCTCGCACCGTTGTCACGCGCAAGTTCTACCGGGACCTGCTGGATCGCTACCAGGGCACGCCCCTGTGCTGGGTGGGCGACATCGGCGACTCGATCTACAAGCCCGAGCAGCACCTCATGGACACGCTGGGCGATATGATGGCCGTGGGGATCGACCTCGACCGCGAGGACTTCTCGCTCTGGAGCCCGATCGTGCGATCGAGGAAGTTCCTCACCTGGATCGAGGCCTCACGCCCGGAGGTCTTCAAGGAGGTCGAGCCCTACCTGGTTGCTTAGTTCCTGTCTGGATGTCATTCCGAGGCGATAGCCGAGGAATCTTGAAGATGCCAAGCCTAGCCTTCGGAAAGATCAGCCGAATACCCTCCGGCCGAGGAAGAGAAGCGCCAGGACCGGAATGAGGCAGAGGGCGATCGGGCCGTGGCCGATCGGCACGATCCGGGCGGAGCAGGGGGGCGTGCACTTCGGGTCGGTGTCGGTCATTCCATCGCAGTCGTTGTCCTTGCCGTCGGCGCAATTGTCCATTTTGTAGCTCTCGGGATACCCGGGGTAGACCAGAGGATCGTCATCGTCGCAGTCGTCGCCGCCGCAGGCCTCGTCGATGTAGCCGTCTCCGTCCATGTCCCGCTCGTCGATCTGCTCATCGCAGTCATTGTCCATCCCGTCGCAGAGCTCTTCGGCCCCGGGATAAGTGTCCGAGGTCGAGTCGTCGCAGTCGTCGCCGCCGCATGCCTCGTCCTGATAGCCGTCGTGGTCTCTGTCCCAGCAGATGAAATATTCATCCGCTCCCATGTCGAACCCGGATCCCATGGGTCTTTCGTCGCCGTCCATGTCCTCGTAGATCCCGGCGTCCGTCCCGGCGTCAACGCACGGGGATTCGCCCGTGAGATGGAAGTTCCCTCCCCCGACGAAGAGGGGATCGAGGTCGATGTTCCCTTCCCCCTCGTATCCCCCTGCCACGTCGCTGTAGGTGACAACGGGGATTCCCGAGATCAGGTGGATTTCCTGATCCTCATCGCCCGCCGTGTCGCCCCAGAAGATGCAGTTTGTTATGACCGGGTCCGAGCCCCTGCAGTAGATGGCGCCGCCGTTCCCCGTGGCGCGGTTCAGGGAGAATGTGCAGTGGGTGATCGTCGGAGCGGAGTTGTAGAGGTGCATGCCTCCGCCACCGCTGCAGCCGCACGAGGCATAATTGTCGATGATCATGCAGTTCGTGATGGTGGGGTCCGAATGGTCATAGCAATCGATGCCGCCGCCCTTGACGGCTCGGTTGTCGATGATCATGCAGTTCGTGATCGTCGCGTCGGAGTAGCTGAGGAAGCTCACGCCGCCGCCGTTGGAGCCGCCGTAGTTGTTCCAGATCGTGCAGTTCGTGATCGTCGGAGAGGACTCATAGCAGAGGATCCCGCCGCCGCCGCTGTACCAGAGTCCGGGGAGGTATTCGAAATACGTCCCGTTTCCGTTTATGAGCGAGAAGCCGTCCAGGATCGAGGCTTCGGTCTCCCCGTTGTCGAAGGTGACGACGGAGGCCGCTTCGGTCCCGTCGATGATCGTGAACTGGGCCCCCTCCTCACTCTGCACCGTTATGGCCTTGCCGAGAAAGTCGATGTTCTCCACGTAGACCATGGAGGCCACGAGCACGAGATCTCCGTCAAAGGCGGCCATGATCGCCTCCTGGATCGTCGGCTGATCGAGGGGGACATGGATGGTGTCGCCGAGTGCGGGACTGGCCGATAAAAAGAGGATCACAAGAAGAGTGACGGGGACGGCGGCTCTGGTTCTATTCATTTTCTTCTCCCTTTTTCTCTGCGCGAAGACATCTGTCCGGGTGGATCATCCATAGAATCATACCACATCAGCGCGGGAATTATAACAGAAACGAGTTTGACAGTGCAAATATTTCAGCATAATATATTGATAAAATAGGGTCCATATCGATCACGGAGCAAACCTTTCATCAAACGAACAGGATCTTCGAGAAGGGGACAGTCATGGGAAAAAAAGAGAAAGCAGCGACCTTCTTCCCGGCCCTCGCGGCCGCGGCGTTTATCTGTTTCGCACCTCTACTTGCCCCCCAGGCCGGAGCGTTCGTCTCTGAGGAGACCGCCCTCCGGGCCGCCCTGAACTACAGGGATTGGGGCCGATTCATCCACTGCCAGCCCTACAGCACTCTGGAAGGGGGCGTGACAGCCTATGAGCTCCTCTTCGAGAAAGAAGACTTCTCCTCCGGGCATCACCCGGGAGAGTCGGTCGAGGGTGAGGCGGCGGAATTGGACCTGGAGTCGGGGTGTGATCTCTACGGCAGGCTCATCCTGGACCGGAAATTCAGGTCGAACTTCAATCACCCCTCATTTTCCGCCGGCTATTCCACCGTGGTCGTCTCTGCGAGCATGGACAGGGGCCCGATCCTGATGTGGTACGACGGCCTGCCCCAGTCCGTGAAGCTCAGGAAGCTCGCCCTGGCGCGGATCGACGATGTGGCCGATGCAGAGGAAGTGGTCGTGTGGGACTTCATCTTTTTCAAGATCGGGTACCTCTTTTTCTACGCCGAGCTCTCCACGGGCGAACGCTTCCTCTTTTCTCCGGATGAGAGGCTCACTGAAATCGAAGGGTTGGAGGAGGTCGAATACAGGGCCTGGAGCACCGGGTTTGCCGACCCCGAGGCCCACCGGGTGAAGTGGGCGCGACTTCTGTCCGCACCGTTGACGGAGCCCGCCGCCGGGGACCGGGACGAGAGCTACACGATCCCCGGGGTCAAGAGCATCCGCGATGCCTTTTACAACAGGGGCTCGCTCTGGCCGGAGAGCGAATTCCCCTACCTGTACGATGAAGGCGACTTCGGGGGATGCTGCCACGCCAACAGCGGCCTCCAGGTCGCCCTCTACTGGGATGACCGCCGGTACGACAATCTGGTGCCTGATCCCAACACCCTGGAGGCGAACCGGCTGACAGCCATGGCGGAGCTCGTTTACGAAGGCTATGCCCCGGGACAGGGCCAGACCGAGGCCTTCAGGGACTTCGCCAATTCCCACGGCTACGAATTCACCTATGATTTCGATTGGACCCCTTACAAGAGCGTCATCAAGGGGGAGATTGATGCGGACCGTCCCCTCCAGTACCTCATCTTCTCGGACGACGAGGCGGAGGTCCACGGATACACTTACGAGTCCTTCGCCCATTCGGTCGTGGCCGTGGGTTATGAAGATACGGGGACTACCTTCACTCTGACGCTCTACTGGGGGTGGTCCTCCTTTTCCGAGGTCAGCTTCGAGTGGGGCTCCGACTTTGCCGAGCAGTTCGAGGACCAGAACATCATCAAGATCCGGCCGGGCGGCGCCCCGGATCCCACATGGCTCGTCATCAACGAGGTCCACGCCGATCCCGCGGGAGGCCTCTTCGGCGATGCGAACAAGGACGGTGTGCGCCACGGCTACCACGATGAATTCATCGAGATTTACAACACGGGCCTGCTCGACGTGGACATCTCCGGCTGGACCCTGGGCGATGACGATGGCGCGCCCTTTGTCTTCCCAGAGAGGACGAGCGTTCCCGGCGACGGCTTTCTCACAATCTTCGGGGGCGGTGCGCCCGAGGGTGTCCCCGGTGTCGTGGTGACCGATACCGGAAAGATCGGGGGCAACGGACTGGCCAACAGCGGGGACACGGTCCTGTTGAAAGATTCTTCGGGCGGCATCATCGATCAGTTCACCTATCCTACTCCGGAGGTGAGGGGGGATCGGGATGTCTCTATGATGCTCGTGCCGGATGGTATCGGAGACTGGCGCAACCCGACCAAGTGGCAAGAGGCCATATACTCACCGGGCCGACCGAACCTCGACGAAGAAGAGCTGCCCGTCCTCGTGCTGAACGAAGTGCTCGCGGACCCGCCGGACGGAATCGACGGCGATGCCAACAACGACGGGGTGCGTTCTTCCTACCAGGATGAGTTCGTCGAGATCCTGAACATCGATGATGTCTCCGTGGACATCTCCTACTGGGCCGTCACGGATGATGACAACTCCACCATGCTCTTCCGCTTCCCCGAGGGGACGGTCATCTCGCCGGGTGAGCGAGCGGTCGTCTTCGGAGGGGGCAAGCCGACGGGGATCCCGGGGCGGGTGTTCGCATCAAAAGGGCGGATAAGCAACGGCCTTGCCAATTACTATGACAGGGTCTTTCTCACCACTCCCGATTTCCGGGTTCTGGATAGGCTTCAGTGGGCCAGGGTCGGGATTTATGGACACAAAAACTGTTCGATGATCAGGGTCCCCGACGGGGTCGGGGCCTGGAGACTCCCGTACCCGGACGAGCCCGTCTACTCGCCCGGCGCCGAAAACGTGGGCGAGGCGCCGCCCGTCCTCGTGAAGATCAATGAAGTCCTTGCAGACCCGCCGCCGGGCCTGGCCGGGGACGCCAACGGCGACGGGGTGAGGGACTCCCTCGAGGACGAGTTCGTTGAGCTCATCAACCTTGGCGAGGAGCCCGCCGACCTCTCCGGCTGGTCGTTGGCGGACAAGAGCGGGTCTACTGTTTACGTCCCGATCGGAACCGTGATCCCCGCAGGGGGATTCGTCACCATTTTCGGCGGGGGGAAGCCCTCCGGCGTCCCGGGGGTGGTCTTGGTCGCGGGCGGAACGGTCGGAAACGGGCTGTCCAACTCGAGCGACTACGTGGTCCTGCGTGATCGCTTTTCGGTTCTGGTGGACAAAGTGGAGTGGCCGGCCGAGGACCTGTACGGCGACAAAAATGTCTCGATGATCCGGGTTCCGGACGGCACGGGCGACTGGGGAAACTCTCTGCCCCCGCTGCGTCCCTATTCGCCGGGCATGGGCAACACCGAATAAATTTGAACGTTGCATCGGGATGCAACGTTCAAATTTATTTCGCCGGCCTTCGGCCGGAGTTTATGGAGGGAATGCACTCCCCTGTTCTTTGTTTATTGCTTGGGAAATCCAAATTTTTCCATGGAATAGTAATGCAAAGATTAGATTTCTCCCTGCGGTCGAAATGACAGGACGAGAGCACAGATCCCTCGCCTACGCGTGTTTGTAGATCTCCTCTTTCAGCGTATAGATGCTTGGAAAGTTGCGGTAGCGCTGCTTGTACGCCAGACCGTAGCCGACCAGGTATTCGTCCGGGACATCGAATCCCTTGTAATCGATCGGCACTTCGACGATCCGGCGCGCGGGCTTGTCGAGGAGCGAGCAGACTTTGAGGGAGGCCGGCTTGCGGGTCATCAGCGTATCGACGAGATAGCGAAGCGTGAGGCCCGTGTCCACGATGCTTTCCACCAGCACGGCGTCGCGGTTGGTGATGCTCAGGTGGAGGTCTTTCACGATGCGCACCGCCCCGAGCGACTCGGAGTCTCCAGGGTAGTTCGAGATCGATATGTAGTCCATGGTCATGGGGAGCTGGACGGCCCGAGCCAGGTCGGCCATAAAGATGGCCGCGCCCTTGAGGATACCGACCATGATGATCTGTTTTCCCTGGTGGTCGTCGGTGATCATCCGGCCGAGCTCCCGGACTCGTCCCCGGATGTCCTCCTCGGAAAGAAACATCTCCTTCACATCTTCCAGCATCATTTACTCCCTTTGCTTCCGTGATCCCCTTTGCTTCCGTGATCCCCTTTTCTTACCTGATCCCCTTTTTCATCCACTGATTCAGATAGCTCGTTTTCTGCTTCATCGACAAGTTCTTCCTCTTGAGTGGCATCGTATTTGTGGAAGAGGCGGTGGTAGTCCTTTTCGTAGAATATCTTGACGTTGATGTCCGGATAGAGCTCCCTGAGCTGCCGGACCTTGCGGTTCTTTTTCGTGACCAGGCTCTGCTTCATGGTGGTCAGCTCGATATAGAGGTCCTGCTCCGGGAAATAGAAGTCCGGCGTGAAGGCTTCGATTACCTTCCCCTCATCGTCCCAGGCTAATGGAAAGGTCTTCGGCTCGTACTCCCACTGGACCCTGTAAAAATCCAGCAGTCTTGCGAATTTCTCTTCGCTCGAATTAGCGAAGGACTTATCGGGTCGCAGGATCTGGGAGCGCTGTTCCACGAGGAGGTCGGCCAGCCTGGACATGCTGTTGAACTTGAGGGCTTCGAGCCGCTCGTTGGCCTCGGTCTCGTGGCCGGTGATCCCCTTGAGATTGACGGCATGGACCGCCAGCTCGACGGCATCCGGGATCGTGAGGTGGTCCATGTTCATGACCAGATCGTAGTGATTCGGCTCCAGCCACTCCTCGCCGTACAGGTACCGAATGTAGTTGCTCCGGCGCCGGTCGTTTCCGGCGACGGCCCGGGCCGCCTGCTTGGGGTTGTTACGCTGCTGTTCCTTGTGCCATGTGTTGCGGTTTGGCAGCGACGCGATCACCAGCAGGTGCAGAGCGCTGGGAAAGCCCTGAAACAGGAACTGCCCCCCCCGGCCCGTGATGACCACATTCTTGCTCAGGGCGATGTCGGCGATCAGGGTGCGTATGAGGTCGACGTGGAGATCGATCGTGGAGTCGAGCTCCGCGCCTCCAAGGTAGTTCTCGTCCATCTCCTCGTCGATGCTGCCGAACCCGAGGGACTCGAGGCCCTGTTCCTGGATCGCCTCTTCGAGGCGCATGCGGTCGACCAGAGTAAACCCCAGCTCCTCGGCCAGGGCGGCGGCCACCCTGTCTCCCCAGCTCCCCAGTGTCCGGGCTATCGTGACGATCGCCATTTCCGGTCTCTATTCGCTCAAAACAACAAGGGCCGCAGCTTCATCGCCATGGTCACATTCCCGTGGAACTTGAGCTTGCGCGTCATGAACGCCTTCTGGCCCGAAAGCCTGCCGTTCATCATGTCCACGAAATGGTCGTCCTTCATCTCCACCTTGAACCGGGCCGCCGGGTCCGTCCCTTCTTTTACAGTGACCGTGCCGTCAGCGATCGTTACGGCCCAGACGCCCCCCATTTCTCCGGAGATGTCGAACTCGAGCGTTCCGCTGAACCCGGCCACTTTGCTTGGGTCGGCATTGACCTTTTCAATGAGCTCCCGCTCGAACCACTCTCTGGGTTCCGTGATAGCCATATTTTATTCCTTCGTGCCTTTGTGTCTCTGTATTCGAATATGTCCTTTGGACAACTGTCCTCTGTCATTTCGACCGCAGGGAGAAATCTTTACATTTAAAAATTCCCTTTTCCCCATTTCCCCCTCGCTTACACAGTTTTTCGGTTGCGTCTCGATCGTGTGGCGATTATCTTCAACCGAAAAACTGTTTCTCCATCTCTTGGATCGAGGCCTCGAGTATGTCGACAATCCTGTCGATGGTCGCCCGGTCGATGGTGAGCGGCGGCGCCAGCCCTACCACTTCCATCATGGGCCGCACGTAGAGGCCCAGCTCCCACGCTTTCTCGCAGACCGCCGTGGGCGCCGCGTGGGGTGGCTCGATTTGAGTGCGGTCGTCCTTGTCGGCCACGAACTCCACTGCGGCCACCAGGCCCAGGCCCCGCACATCTCCCACGGAGCGGTACTTGCGCAGCCCTTCGAGTCGCTCCAGCAGATAGGCCCCTGTCTCACGGGCGTTTTCTATGAGGCCCTCATCCTCGATGAGCCGGACGTTCGCAAGGGCGGCCGCGCAGCAGACCGGGTGATTGTTGTAAGTGAAGCCGTGCATGATAGGCAGATCGTCAGGAAGTTTCTCGGCGATGAGATCGTAGATCCTGTCCGACATCACGGCGGCACCGAGCGGGAGGTACCCGCTCGATATCCCCTTGGCCAGGGAGACCATATCGGGCCGTACGTCAAAGAGTGTGGAGGCGAACCACTCGCCGAGCCTGCCGAACCCGGTGACTACCTCGTCCATGATCATGAGGACATCGTGGGCGTCGCAGATGGATCGAATCGTGGGCCAGTACTCCTTTGGCGGGATGATGATGCCGCCCGAGCCGATGACCGGCTCGGCCATGAATGCGGCCACGGTCCCGGCCCCCTCTTCCTCGATGACCTCCTCGAGCATGCGGGCGCACTTCACATCGCAGCCCGGGTATTCGAGATCCAGCTCACACTGGTAGCAGTACGGGGCGGGCATGTTGACGAAGCCCGGCGTGAGCGGCTCGAACATCCACTGGAAGGGGAAGATGCCGGTGGCCGAGAGGGCCCCGAGAGAGAGGCCGTGGTACGAGTAGTGGAGGGATATGATCTTGTGCTTTTCCGGCCGGTCCTGAAGTGCATAGTAGAGGCGGGCGAATTTTATGTTCGTCTCGTTCGTCTCCGATCCCCCGCACGTGAAGAGGACCCGGCCGAGCCCGAATGACGAGGGGAAGAGGCCGAGCACGCGATCGGCGAGCTCGATGGAGGGGGGCGTTGCGATCCCGAAGAACGAAGTGTGATAGGCCAGGCGCTCCATCTGGTCCCGGACCGCCTCTGTGATCTCCGGCCGGCCGTGGCCCGCCGTGACGCACCAGAGGCCGGAGAAGCCGTCGATGTAAGTCCTTCCGTCGATGTCCCGGATCATCACCCCCTCCCCCTCGGTGATGATCCGAGGCCCCTTCTCCCGGTGCGTCCGGGGCATCGTGAGCGGGTGGATCAGGTGGGCCTTGTCCATGCCGACGTAATAGTCCTTGTCCTTCATAAATCGCCTCGAAGAGATAGGCCTTAAGGGAAAAGCCCCTCGAACGCGGGGCGGTGAATTTCATGGATTCTCCATCGGGGCGGCTCGGTTTGTCAATCACTGGTGGCGATTTTTCGGTGTGCGCTATGCAATTGATTACAAAGGAAAGTAAAAATTTGGCCTCGTTCCGAGGCTCTGCCTCGGAACGGAGTTCTCTGGGGCTCTGCACCTTCCAGCCCACAAGTTCGCGTTGATCGAATAGAGGAGGCGGAGCCTCCCGTAAGTTCGTTCCCAGGCGGAGCCTGGGAACGAGGGAAAAATATCAAAAGAGAAAAAGTCCGTCCGAAGGACGATAAAATAAATCCCGAATTGTGCTTTGCACAATTCGGGATCGGGGCTGCAACCCTGACTGGGAGGGGGATAGCCGCAAGATTGCAGCCCCCCGGGCGTTCATGCTCGTCTATTCTTCCATCAGTGGCTCGAAGTCGATCTCGGTGCCGATGGGCCCCCAGACGCCGCTCTTGAGGCCGATCCGGTACCGCCCGCTCCCCTCGAGGATTGCGGTGCCCTCGCCCCGGACGCCGAGGCGGATCTTGGAGCCGGCGAGGAGGACTTCGATATCGTCTCCCTCGATCCGTGCCTGTCCGTCGAAGCCGACGTAGAGCCTGTATCCTCCGCCGATATCGACAGCTTCTCCCGTTCCCTCGACGATCTCCACGACCGCCTCTTCCGTGACCATGAGGAATCCTGTTCCCCACAGGCGCATCTCGCCCGAGCCGAACAGAGCGGCCGAGCCGTGTCCGGCGGCGGCCAGGATTCCCTTGCCGTGCACCTTGAAGGGCCCGGCCACGGCAACGCTGGCTGCAAGGGCGACGATCGCGACGGTGAAGATAAGTGCATGGACCTTCTTCATGGTGAAACCTCCTTTTCTGGTTGCGGATTTATCTCCGCATGTTCATCGGGGTCCCCTCTTTTCATCCTTTCAAACACAGGGTGCTCGAAAAAGTTTCCTCCAAATTCAATCGCATAGGAAATCCAATTGACCTCTCGCCCCGTCATCCCCGCGAAAGCGGGGATCCAGAAAGTGAGCTCAACCATGGGTTCCCGCTTTCGCGGGAACGACGGGGAGTTGGCCGAGAAAAAGTCCCCG
>CAZFWM010000236.1:0-11707 GCA_964522545.1 uncultured Thermodesulfobacteriota bacterium | reverse complement strand
TTTATCAATATATAGTTGATGAAGTCAGCTCTTCGATCTCCCTCGGAATAGCCCCTATCAAAGGAGCCCTCATGGAGTACAAATCAAAGTACCTGGAGAGTTTCGACGGAACCAGGATCGCCTATCAGACGGCCGGAAAGGGCCGCCCCGTGGTCCTTGCAAATGGTCTCGGAGGACGCATTGCCGCCTACCACCGCCTCATCGAGCATTTCAAGGACCAGTGCAGATTCATCTGCTGGGACTACAGAGGGCTCTACGATTCCGCCATCCCGGAGGATCCCACTCAATTGGCCATAAGGGATCACGCCAGAGACCTCGGCGAAATCCTCAAAAAGGAACGCGTCCGAAAGGCTGTGCTGGTCGGCTGGAGCATGGGATCGCAGGTCATATTGGAGTTTTACCGGAACCACGCCAACAAGGTCGAGGGCTTTGTGGTCATCAACGGAACCTATGGAAGGCCCTTCGAGACCGCCTTCAACAGAAGGATCTCCAGATATCTCATCCCCCTGATGCTCTCTTATGCAATCACAAAAATCGACCACCTCGAGCCGATCATCCACTGGGTTGCTGACAAGCGTTTCGTTCTCCCCCTGCTTAAGACGATCCGCATGATGGGCAAGAGCACGGACAGCGAAGTCTTCAGGAAAGTGGCCGGTGATTTCGTCAGGCTCGATCTCAACATTTACATTGATCTCTTCAAGTACCTCGGTGTCCACAACGCCGAGTACATCCTCCACAAGATCGATGTGCCCACTCTGATCGTCTCCGGCGATCGCGATTTCTTCACTCCACTTGTGACGGCCCGCCGCCTTGCCGAGAAGGTTGACGGATCAGAGATCTTCGTCATTCCCAGGGGCACGCACTTCGCTACCATTGAATTTCCGGAGCTACTCAACCAGCGCCTCGAAAATTTCTTCAATGATAACTTTAACTAATCTTGAAAACCATCTTAAACTCAGTTGTTTACAAAATGGTAATCGGAAAGTCCGCGGTACCCCTTCTTGTCCCGGGAGCTGAATCGAAAATAGAAAAAGTTACGCTGATAGTATTGAATATCACCGTACATGGCCTCCCACTTGGCCATTTCATTGCTACGGGCGGCAAGGGTGTACTCGTCGAGGATGATCTGGATCTCCATCAAGATCCGCCCCCGGATCTCCCGGTCTACAGAAAGATACTGCTCCGAATCAGATGATCGGTCGGGCTGCTCTTTGATCAGCGACTCCACCTCGGTGGCGATCCGTCGCAGAAGGCTCGAACGCGTGGCTGCCGCCGCTTTTTTGCTCATTCCGCTGCTGCCCCGCAAGGTCACCAGCTCTCGATATAATCTGTCGATCTCTTTCATGGCCTCTTCCACCGCATGGCACTCCTTTTTCCTCATCATCCCACAATCGCCCGGCCGGGACAAGCCGGTCTTGTCGCGAATCCACCGACGTTCTCGCATCCCTTGCATGCCCCTAACGATGCATAAAACCGCATGCGGAAACCGCTTACGCTCGCGCCAGAGCACGCCATCTGCGGCCGTGCTCGCCTCGGCCAGGTCCTCACGTACTGGAAAGTACGCTCCGGCCTGTCAGAGCCTGCGCGCGGCCACATCTGTCGCACTCTGACGCGTTTCCGCTATGCGTTTTATGCATCGTTAGGGTTGACATACAGGTACTTCTAAACCAAAATATTCACTTCGAATTTCTTGGACTTTTGGATACTCCATGGCAAAAAGAGAAAAAGCATTTCCCTTCAAGCGCAGCGGGGGCGCGGGTTCGAATCGTGCCCGGATCGCCTCTCTTATCGATCAGTGCATCATCAAGTGCCTCGAGACCGAGATCGGGAGACCCGATCTCTCCGAGGAGATCGCCCAAATAAAAGCGACCGCCGGGCCCCTGGCGGCCGTGATGGAGAACAAGTTCGACCTGTACGACCAGCCCCGGAAAGAGGCCCTGCTGAGGCTGATCCTCTATCTGGAGGACAAGACGCTGATCCCTTTTCTCTATTCGGTCCTAAACGAACGTGCCGGATCGATCTCATTGAAAAAGAGCGCATCCAATATCCTCGTGGCCCTTGGTGAAGAGCGCGATATCAAAGAGTTCACAAAGCTTGACAAGGCGGATCGTCTCCAGATGCGCCTTGAAGGGGCCGTCGCGTCCGCACCCGAGGAGGGAGCAGCCCTTACGGATGATCAGGCCGCAGAGCTGGCGGCACTTGCCTCGAACCTTCGCCGCGCCATAATCCTTACCATCCTGGAAAATCATGGAGCGACCGCTCTCCGGCTGCTCTCCGACCTCTTCGGACGCGATGAAGAGACCGACCTCATTCTAGTCGAGGCGATCAGCTCTTTGCGCGAGGTGGAGGCTGTTCGCCATCTCCGCCTCTTCCAAAAAAAGAGAGCTTCGAAGAAAGTCACCAAGGCGATAAAAAAGACTCTCTACAAGTTCGAGCAGCACGGCACCATTATCGGAGACGAAGAGAGCCCCGACACCTCCCGGCGTGTCTGGCAACCGCCTAAAAAGAGAGAGCCCGAAGGGTATCTCAGCTCAGTCGATCCGGCGGGAGACATGATGGTCTGGGTGATAGCGCCCATGCAGCCCCGCGGAATGGTGCTCTTCGAGGGCCTTGTGAACGACCGAGCAGGGCTCAAGCTCTTTTCCTCCCACCAGATGGCGCGAAAATGGGTTCGCGAGTTCAAGAAGGAGATCATCGCAGAGACGGACCTTCCCATAGTACAGACCGATCCCCTCTACTGCGCGGCCATTCTCGACGAGGCGTACGAAGGCACCGAGGTGAAACAGAGCGAGGCGGCCCTCGAGTACAGCCAGGCCAGGGGGTTGCTTTCTCCGCCGTCGTCCAAAGCCCGCCCCGTTTCGCCCATCTATGGAGTCATCGAGGAAGGTGAGCTCGAGGAGATCAGGGAAATGGCGCACCTATCTCCGCGCCTCCTGGAACAAGGGGCGCTCCCGTACTGGCTCCCCCCTGAAGAGCTTGTCATGCCCCACTTCGATGCCTATAGAGACGCCTCCTCCAGCAAGCTCGTGCTCAATGAGTACCAGAAAAAAGAGCGGCTCGAGACGGTGTGCCGCGACGCTGCCGAGGTTTTTTACGACGGACGGGAGCGCTCTCTCATGAAGAGGCGCCTCGAGATCATGGCCTGGGTCTTCTGGAAGGAGGATCGGCAGGGAGACGCGCGCCTGGCGCTGGCGGCGGCCCTCTCCCTGGAAGAGGAAGGGCCGAGCCCGGAAAAAAATCCCTTTCTGGTCTCGATGATCCAGACGGGATTCGATCTGGCGCTTCATCAGGAGGAGGAGAGGAAAAAAGAGGAGCCCCCCCTGATCGTCCAGCCCTGATCATTGTGTAAGAAAAGGGAAAAGGGGAAAGGGGGGAAATGGAAAAAAATCAATTAAAAAATATTTTCCCTTTTCCCAATTTCCCATTTTTCCCTTGCTTACACATCTTTTTGGTTGCGGCTCGGCCGCGTTAGGGATCTACTCCTCCAGTCCCCCCGCTGAGATGAAACAGGTGAATTCGTCGATCTTGCCGTCGCAGTCGTCGTCGATGCCGTTCCCCATCACCTCTTTGTGCCACGGGCTCACCTCGGGATTCGTGTCATCGCAGTCGCATGCCGCGCCCGCCCCGTCCCCATCTCCGTCATCCTGGCCGGGGTTGGGTGTGAAAGGACAGTTGTCCTGATCCGCACAGACGCCGTCCTGATCCGAGTCATCCATCACATCCATGGGACAGACGTCACAGTAGTCGCCCGCACCGTCTCCGTCCAGGTCGCTCTGGACCGGGTTCCAGACCGAGGGGCAATTGTCCACCGTGTCGAGAACTCCATCGCAGTCGAGGTCTTCGGGGGTGCACTCCGATGCCGGGACAGCCACGACCGCTTCGCTCATCTCGCTCTCATTTCCATCGGCATCCAGGGCCCGGACCGCATAGCAGTATAGTATCTCATCCCCGTTGGGATCGAAGAGATCCATATCTGAGTCGACATAAGTCTCCGACGTCCACGGTGAGCTGTTGAGGCTGTAGCGGTAGGGCCCCTTGCACGGCAAGGCCGGGGAGCCGTAGTGGATGGCCCGGTGTACTTTGTACCCCGTCACATCCGCATCTTCCGGAGGAATCCAGCTGAGCGCGACATGGCCCGGCGTGGTCACTTCGACAGAGAGGCCTGAGGGAGACCCGGGTGGCTCGTGATCGGCTCCGGACTTCAGCAGGACCATCGCCGATATCGATCGGGGCGGAACCGTGGCGGAGAAGGTCTGGGCCGCACCCTCGATCTCCGCTGTCTCCATCCCCACGCATCCCCCTTCCGGACAGTCCACCGGGACGCAATCTCGCGGCCATGACAGAGGCGGAAGAGGAAGAGCGCAGTCGTCCGGATCGTTGTGGGCTTTCGGCGAATCGCCTGTGATCGTATACAGGGTTCCCACCGGGAGCGAAGCGAAGGCACCGGAGATGTTGACCGTGAGCTGAGCTTCTTCGTCCCTGTCCTTGTTGACCACCAGGATATTCAGCCTGCGTCCCCCCGGAGAGAGGCCGGCCAAAGCGCGCACCTCATCGACCCGGAGCTCTGTGCTCCCGGCAACTCCATAGGAGAGCCCGTCGTCGAGAACCGTATAGCCGCTCGAGTCCACCCGGCAGGAGAGCCTTTCTCCGGAGAGGAGATTCCGAAAAAGGCTCTGCACAAAGTAGTGAGGCCTCAGGTTCGGGTCCGGCCTGCCGCCCTCTTTGATCCCGGATTCCCAGTCAGAGGCGACACCCTCCACCAGGCCGGTCCGACAGGTGGAGTCCCCGAAGAGGCGGAAGGTGGTGGCAAGATCGAACCGGTCGCTCTGTTCCGCCAGGACGATCAGGTTCTCGGCAAAGCTCAGGGCCTCGCGCAGGGTGTGCTGCTCGGGCACGAACCAGTCGTAGATCGTGTTGTGGACCACCATGGAACGCTTGCCGCCGAGGTAGGCGTCACTCTCCGAGATGATCTTGTTCATATAGGCCGCACTGGACTGGATGAGGGGGTAGAGCTCATCGCTGTCTTTCAGGTCGATGTAATCCGTGCCGGAAAGCACTCCTTCGATCTGGACAATGGGATATAGCTGGACGGCTGTGATCCCGGTGGCGGTCGGGCTGCGGAGCTGCAGCCGGTGCCATCCCGCCTCGATGGGGAGGGTAAACGAGTAAAGGGACGTGACGAAAAGGCTCGTCATGGCTATGGAGGCTTCCGGGTACGGACCGTCGTCCAGATAAACATCGATCCGGCCGGGAGAGAGAGAATCTCTGGAGGTATAGGCGGTGAATGTATAAGTCTCGGTCTCGGGAAAGTAGTGGTCTATGGTGACGGTCTTATCAGGGCTCCAGATGCGAAATCCCCGGGAGGGGTCGCTGTAGCCCGGATAGAAGTAGTGGATGTCCCAGAGGTCGAAGTGATCTCCGGCCACGGAGAGGATCGTCTCGTACCAGGCCGCCTGGTCGTTCATCCCTGAGGCTATGATCTCGATGGAGGGATCGATCGCCTTCATGGCACTGGAGAAGAGGACGATCCGCTCTGCGTAGGCCGCCGCATCCAGGGAGCCGTAGGTCTCATCGCCCAAGAGCCAGTAGCGCACGCTGTACGGATGGGCTCGCCCGTTGGAGGCTCGCCGGGCGGCCCACTCGATCCCCTCGTCCGTGGGGAGTCCCGTGTCCGGGTTCTCGCCGGTCTGCGCATTGCAGTACTCCACCCAGTCGGCCGCGTTCTGGACCGCCCATTCAATGCTTTCCAGGGAGAGCACGCTCACCACCATGACGGTGGCGGCGTCCATCTCCTCGGCGAAGCGAAGGAACTCGTCCGTGCCGAGGAGGACGCGCATGCCGCTGTGGTATGAAGCCTCGGGTCGTGCCTCGAACTCCCCGATCCCGTCCTTCCAGTGGTAGTCGTTCGACTGCTGGTAGCCTCCCGGGTAGGTGAGGATCGAGGGACCGAGCTCGTCGACCAGGCCCATATAGGTACTCCAGGTACCCATGCCCGAGCGGTACTCCTCTTTCGTGCTGAGCCAGTTGGGTATCCCGTTGAGTTCATTCGTATAGGCGGAATAGGCGCCGAAGAGCTCAGGCCGGATCTGCCCCTCGATTTGGGAAGAATCGATGTCGAGCACCGCCTCGGCCGCGTGGACAGCCGAACAGGTCAGGAGACACGCGACCGGGATCATCACGGCGATCAATGCAATCACAGGACCGCACCGGAACCTGCGTCTGTTTCTGTGTTCCACGATCATAATCAACTACTCCTCTTCTTTTATTATTACGGAGGTCAAGAATGATGCGATCGTAAAAAGCCACAACAACTTGTCATTTCGAGCGGAGCGAGAAATCTTTCCGAGTGTACAAATTTAAAATGATTATATTTCTCCCTGCGGTCGAAATGACATATCCGACTTTTTACTGAACTAACAAGAATGCATTGTAATAAGAATCCACCAATCTTAGCAATACAATTGAAATGGCGTAACCGGTATGCTAAATGTAGTGGATTAATCCGACGCGGAGAACAATGATGAAAGTGGCTGTCTTTGGATTCGATGGGCTCGAGTACACCTGGGTCGACTCCCACGACCTCCCCCACCTGAAACAGGTCGAATACGGCCGGGTGAGCATAGAGGAGATCGAGTACAAATCAACCCCGGCCCTGTGGGGCTCCTTCATTACCGGGGCCCAGCCGTCCGAGCACGGTGTGGAAGGCTTTGCGAAGTGGCAGAATCCGGCGCTGGAGCTGCTCCGGAATGCAGGGCTCCGCCTCCTTGGGGAAAAGAGGTATATCGGCCGCAAGGTTCTGGGCCTTTTTCGATTCCAGAAGCGCCCCTACTCCAAGAGCGATTTCAAGCACAAGACGATCTTCGACTGCACGCCGCGCCATCACGCCGTGAGCATCCCCTCCTATAACGAGGAAGAGCCCAACCGGGTCCACCGGCAGAAGATCCTCCAGGCCCTCAACAATCCCGCGCTTACGGCCGAGCTGGAGGGCTCGATCCGGACCGCATTCCAGGAGAAGAAAGAACGCGTCCTCGCGCTGATGAACGAGGACTGGGATCTGCTCATGGTCCACTTCTACATCACCGATATCCTGAACCACCTCAAGGGGTTCGACATGGACTATATGATCGACCTCTACCGAGAGATGGATCGGACCGTGGCGGAGTTCCTGGAAAGAATCGACGATCCCGAAACCCTGGTCATCATCGCCTCGGATCACGGTTCCGATCGGGGTACGCACACGGACTACGGCTTCTACTCCCTCAGCCGGCCCCTGAACCTGGACTACCCCAAGATCACCGATTTCGCCTCCATCATCGTCAATGCCATCACCGGAAAGACGGCCTCCTACACAAAGGACGAAGAGGGAAAGATAAAAGAGGAGCTTGAGCGCCTGGGTTATTTTTAAGTGATACGAGCTCACTGATCAGTATATTGTCTGATGTCAAATAGTCCCAGCGCCATGGAAAAAAGGGAAGCTATTTCCTGATTTCGCAGCTACGGTCCCGATCCCCCTCAGAAGAGTACGTCAATGTCACGGTATCCGCTAAGAATCCGAACAACCTGCAGGGCCTCTCCTTGAATGCGATAAAAGATGAGATAGCGTCCCATCGGGAAACTGCGGAGGTTGGGAGCGAGTTCGCTTCGCTCACGCCCGATCAATGGTGACTGGGCGAGCATGAGGCATTTGTCGTGGATTTGATCGATGAACTGATCTGCCCGTGTCGAACTGTCTTCGGCGATATGAGTCCAAATCTCCGTGAGATCAGAAACAGCCTCATCGGAAATGACCAGGTTGAGGCTTTTCACTGGCTCTCCTCGCGCTTTCTGCGGCCTGCTTTCTTGACTTCAGATATGAGCGTTTGATCCAAAGGACGCGCCTCTCCACGATCAAGTTGGTCGATGCCCTCTTGAACCTGGCGTCGGAGCTCTTGCCGGCGGAACTCTCTGAGTTCTTCTTGCTCGCGAAGAAGTCTCAAGGCTTCGCGAACCACCTCGCTTGCGGACTGATAGAGTCCACTGGAGACCTTCTGGTGTATCCATTCTTCGAGCTGGTCAGACAGTGAAACATTCATGATTCACCTCCATGGGTGATTGCCAATGTCGATACCTAATTTTAGCAAAAAATAGCATTTTTGGATATACCTGAGCCGAATTCGGAATGTCATCGTCCTGTGTTCTGTGAGTGCCCTTGCCCTCGATCAGGCCCCATCCACCAGTTCCGAGTTGCGGAGCCTACTTTGCGGTTGGTGACAGCTTCGCTAGGTTAAGTCCAACATCTATGATAGGAAGAGGTGAGCTCACTGATAAGTATATTGTCTCCCTCATCCTGTAAAAACCCATTCAAGAAAAACCGCCTGGACACCCCCCTCTGCAAACAGGCCGGTGTATATCCCTACCCACCCCACGCTCGGGAAGGGGAAGGATATCGTCGGCAAGTGGGTGGGTGGATCGATCGAAGGCAGCTGGACTGTCCAGAGCGGAATGACCTGTACTGTGGGGCTTGTCAAAATCAAGGAGTTTGCCCACGTGACCGGCACGGTCGGTCCCAAGGTAAAATCCAGATTCAGCTTGAATGACCAGTAGTATGCAACAAGCAAAAGAGTAAAGTCGCAGTCCGGGACCTCGAAGTCCGTCAATCCGTCGCAGTCGTCGTCGATACCGTCATCGCAATCCTCGGAGATCCAGCCCAGACAGTCGAGATCTTCACAATCGACGAGTTGGTCACAATCGTCGTCGATCCCGTTATCGCAGACCTCTATGGCCCCCGGGCTCACAGCCGGATTGGTATCGTCGCACTCTCCCTCGCAGATCATCCACCCATCCCCGTCGGCATCCGCTTCATCTCCAGGCACCGTTCCATCGCAATCCGTGTCCTTTCAGTCACAGAGCTCCGGGGCTCTGGGATGGACCTGCGGGTCCGTGTCGTCACAGTCCCGGCCCCCGCAGGCCTCATCGATATACCAGTCCATATCCATATCGCGCTCATCTATGTATCCATCGCAATCGTTATCCGCTCCGTCGCAGAGCTCCTCGGCACCCGGATAGGTCTGTGGGGCCCCGTCATCGCAGTCCCCGGCGCAGGCCATCCACCCATCCCCGTCGGCATCCGCTTCATCTCCAGGTACCGTTCCATCGCAGTCCGTGTCCTTTCCGTCGCAGAGCTCTGGCGCCCCTGGGTGAAACGCAGGATTCGAGTCGTCACAGTCGTCACCCATACAGGCGGGATCGGCATCGATATAGCCGTCGCCCTCGGCAACCTTGTCAAAGGGATCGCCGCTGCAATCATGGTCGATCGCATCACAGATCTCGGCGGCGGCCGGATGGACATCAGGATTCGAGTCGTCACAGTCGTCACCCATACAGGCGGGATCGGCATCGATGTAGCCGTCTCCATCGGCATCCTTGTCAAAGGGATCGCCGCTGCAGTCATGGTCGATCAAATCACAAATCTCATCTGCGGCCGGATTGATGCCCGAAGCGGTGTCGTCACAGTCCTGGCCTCCGCAAGCCACATCCCCGAAACCATCTCCGTCTCCGTCCCAGCACTCAGGGTACTCATCGGCCCCCATGTCAAACCCGGCCCCCAGAGGTCTAGCGTCTCCGTCGATATCGGTATACACTCCGGCGTCCGTCCCGCTATCGATACAGGGAGACCCTATCGTGAGATGGAAGTCCCCTTCTCCCCGGAAGAGCGGGTTGGCGTCGATATTTCCCTCTCCCGGCCATCCTCTCCGCACATCTGAATAGGTGATAACCGGGGAGCCGTAGTCCACATGGATTTCCCGACGAATCGGAGCGAAATTCCCCCAGACGACGCAGTTCGTGATCGCCGTCGAGTCGCCACAGATGACCCCGCCGCCTATGTCGCCGGCGTAATTTCCTGATATTGTGCAGTACTTGATCGCCGTCGAATCGCCACAGGAGATCCCGCCGCCTTCGTACCCGGCGGAATTTCCCAAAACCATGCAGTTCGTGATCGTCGTCGACTCCCCACAGATGATCCCGCTGCCTCTGGTGACGGCGAAGTTTTCCGAAATCACGCAATTCGTTATCGTCGGGGAAGAACGGTAACTGTAGATCCCGCCGCCGTCGGTGTCGGCCATGTTGGCCGAGATCGTGCAATTTGTGATCGTCGGAGATGAGAGAGAGCAGTAGATCCCTCCGCCTTCGTAGGAAAATCCATTCCGAATCGTGAACCCATCCAGAACAGTGGATTCGGTCTCGCCCAGATAAAAAACCACCGCCGACCCGACCCAATTCCCGTCGATTACCGTCATCTCCGCCCCGGATTCGCTCTGAAGGGTTATCTCCTTACCGAGAAAGTCGATGTTCTCCACATAGGTGCCCGCCGCTACCAGGATATGATTCCCTTCTGCGGCCATATCGATGGCGGCCTGGATCGTCTGCTGATCCCCCGGGACGTGGAGGGTCACACAGTACGGATCCACTGAATCGATGTAACCGTTGCAGTCGTCGTCGATTCCGTTGTCGCAGATCTCACCGGCACTCGGGTTTACGATAGGATCGCTATCGTCACAGTCGTAGCCTCCGCAGGCCGTGTCTCCGTACCCGTCTCCGTCACTGTCCCAGCATTCAGGGTACTCATCGGCCCCTATGTCGAACCCGGCTCCCAGGGGTCTCGCGTCTCCGTCGACATCGGTATACACGCCGGCGTCCGTTCCGGCATCGATACAGGGAGACCCCATCGTGAGATGGAAGTCCCCTCCTCCCAGGAAGATAGGGTCGGCATCGATATTCCCTTCCCCCGGCCAGCCACCTTCCACATCGGAATATGTGACCACAAGTAATCCCGAAGTATCATAGATTTCCTTACGTTTCGAGGCCGTATCCCCCCATAGGATGCAATTTGCCATTACCGGGGAAGAGGAGTGGGAACAGTAGAATCCGCCGCTGTCGTCCGCGGCGACATTATCCGAAAACGTGCAGTGGGTGATCGTCGGCGATGAGGAGGTACAGCGGGCCCCGCCGCCATCGTTGCCGGCGTAATTTTCCGAAATCAAGCAGTTCACAATCGTCGGCGAGGAGGATTCACAAAAAATTCCACCTCCATCATCGTTCGCGAAATTCTTTGAGATCGTGCAATTCAGTATCGTTGGAGAAGAGCCGGAACAATAAATCCCCCCTCCATCTTGGGCTTGTCCATTGCGAATTGTGAATCCATCGATTGCTGATTCTTCTGTCTCGGCTGTGAAAAAAGTCACCACCGATCCTGCTCGATTACCGTCAATCACGGTTGCCTCAGTCCCGGCCTCGCTACGAACCATGATCGCCTTACCGAGAAAGTCGATGTTCTCCACATAGGTGCCCGAAGCCACCAGAACGAGATCACCACCCCCGGCCGCCTCGATTCCGGCCTGGATCGTCGGCTGGTCCGCGGGAACGTGAATCGTTGAGGCGAGGGCCGGGACGGCGGAAAAAACAATAATTAAGAAACTACTGATCGACACGCAACCGACGGATGTCTTCATCTTTTTTCCCCTCTTCTCTTGATGCCCTCGTAAAAAGTCTCAACAACCTGTCATTTCGAGCACCCGACCCGCCCGGGGGCGGGTTATTTGTATGAGAACCCGCGTCGTCATTGCGAGGAGCGCCAGCGACGAAGCAATCCGCTGCGCTCCCCAGCAATCCGACCTCGGGGGATTGCTGTCATAAGCTTGTCAAGCCCCCTTCTTTTACTTGGGTTAGC
>CAZFWM010000235.1:0-11716 GCA_964522545.1 uncultured Thermodesulfobacteriota bacterium | reverse complement strand
GTCCGCCAATACTACATGTTGTACCATGCTGAGTCAACCGGATAGGCAGTAGACGACTTATGAAAACAAAGTTGATCATCCTGACATTTGTTGCTCTTGTATCCGCTCTCCCGCCAGGGAGAGTCGATGCTCAGACCGGAATCTTCTTCGACGAGTTCGGCGCCGGGCCCAGGGCCATGGCCCTGGGGCAGGCATTCACCGCCCTGGCCGACGATCCCTCGGCCGCCTACTACAATCCGGCCGGGCTTGTTCAGACCCAGGGGATCTTCGTCTACTCGGTCGGATACATCTACGGCAAGCCAAGGGTCTCGGCCGAATTCTCAGAGGAGCCCGAATACAATGTCAGCGAGGAGCTCTCGATCCGGGGCTTTTACAGCGGCATTGCCAGCGACCTCGATATAGCCTCTATGATAGAAGTCTACCCGTGGCTCGAGCCGCTAGCCTTCGGCCTTGTCTCGTGGATAAACCTGCCTGAGATTGTTCAGTACCACACGCTGCCCACCTTCAGGAGTCCGTACTTTCTCCGGTACAATGACAGGTTTCAGTTGCTTGCACTTGCGATTTCGCTCGCCTATGAGATCGCCCCGGGTCTGTCCGTGGGCGCCGGGATCATGCCCCAGGTCACGAGTACATCCGTGCAGAAGGCCTTCGAAGCGTTAAACAAAATTGACGACCCGGTTCAGGGCCTCCGGCTGAGCATCCATCAAAAGGCGGAGATGCTCATGGTCCCGGTAGCGGGCGTTTTGTTTTCCCCACCCTGGGGGGGATCGAGGGGGAAACTCTCCGTGGGACTTTCATACCGTGGAGAGATGAAGTCCTTTCACGGCAAGGGACCCCTCACCCAGGGGTTCGGACTCGAGACCGAAGAGGGGGCCTTTATCCCCATCTTCGTCATCCCAGAGGTGCAGGTCATCAACCTGGTGAGCTTCAATCCACGGCAGCTCACAGTCGGAGCCGCCTGGAAGCTTCGGGGGAGGTGCACATTATCGGGCGATGTGACCTGGAAGGACTATTCCGACTTCGAGTACTTCATGGGGGAAAAGCCCAGCCCCGGATTCAAAGACACTTTTGTGCCAAGGGCCGGAGCGGAGTACATCCTTCGCCCGGAATTCCTCTCTGCCGGGACCGGAGCAATCAAGACGCTCTCCGTGCGGGCCGGCTATTACTGGGAGCCCTCGCCCGTGGAGGATATAAACGGTCCCTTCAATATCCTCGACAGCGACCAGCACGTTCTGTCCGCCGGGTTCGGGGTCGATTTCAGCGGTTGGGGCGTCGACCACATGCTGGAGGGCTTTTTCCAGGCCCACTTGCTCACGCAGAGGAATATACGGAACGACGAGGATCCCGTGTTCGGCCCGGTAGAGATCGACGGGGAAGTCTACTCGTTCGGGTTGAGTTATATGATGAAGCTGTAGAGGCGCTGCTTGCTGCGCCCTCTGTTGGCTTCAGCCGGTATCGAGAGGAGTCCTGAAAGATGGAGGCAGAGGAGAGAAACGAAGTTGCCGCCCTGCAAACAGAGCTGAAAGAGCAGACGCGCCGCTGGGCCTGTCGCGAGGGGTACGAAGCGGGCCGAGCCGGCGAGCTGAGAGAGCGCATCCTCCTGCTCAATCACCGTTACTACGCGGACCGCATCCCGGCATATCGGCGTCTGGCCGAAGAGGCCGGGGCCGAAGGCGAGACAACTGTGGAGACCATCGCCCGTGACCTCGTCTGCTCGGACGACATCTTCAAGTCGTACCGGGGCGACTGGCTCGACGCAAGGGACTTCGAACGCATGACCGCCTGGCTCCGGACCATCTACCACGCCGACATCGATATCTCCCTGGACGGGGTCGAGACGATCGACCATTGGATCGAAAGGCTCTGGAGGGCCGGTATCCACACCGTCTACAGCAGCGGCACCTCGGGGACCTTCTCCTTCATCCCCAGGGACAAGGCCGCGTGGGACGCCTTCCTCCACAACGGGGCCTATTATCTGCTGCAGTACCTGATCGAGCGCGGCGCCAATTTCGATGAGTTCGATGCGGCCCTGCTGGGATTCCGGGGCGGCCACATGGGGATCCAGCTGGCCGGTACGGAGATCGCCAAGTACGTGGACCACGCCTTCTTCCTCTATGACGAACCGATCAGCGCCGAGTTGATCCGCCTCGCCGGCCGCGGACCCCGGAGCCCTGAGGACCTCGATCGGTTGAAGGCCCTGCAGGCCGACGCCAAGGTTTCAGAGTCCGATGTCTACGGCACCTTCGTCTCCCGTCTCAAGAACTCCCTAGGCAAGGGGCGAAAGATCTGGATGTTCGGCGCCCCCTTCCAGCTCAAGGCCTTGGGCGAGAGGCTCCTGGCCGCGGGCGATCCGGTGACGTTCACTCCGGGGAGCATCGCCATCTTCGGCGGAGGGTGGAAGACCTTCGAGGGAGAGAGGATAAACCCAGGCGATTTCCTGGGATTGCTCGAGCAGGCCTTCGGCATTCCCGGGAGCGACGTGATCGAGGTCTACTCCATGGTGGAGTCGAACTGCCCCTTTGCCCGGTGCCCCGAGGGCAATTTTCACATCTCGCCTCTCACAGAGCCGATCGTCTATGACGAGGCCCTCGTGCCGATGAGCGGGGAAGAGAAGCGCGGCACCTTCGGGTTTCTCGACCCCTTTGCCTCTTCCTACCCCGGGTTCCTCATCTCGGGAGACAGTGTGCACTTCGTGTCCGGCGGGTGCGGGTGCGGCCTCGAGGGGCCCTTCATGGCAGGCGAGGTAGCCCGGGCGCCCGGCCGCGAGGCGCGAGGGTGTGCCGGCGTCATGGCCAGTATAGAGGCTTGATGCATGCCTCTTGTGTAAGCAAAGGGAAAAGGGGGAAAGGGGAAAAATGGAAAAGGGATAAATTGTAAAAAAGGTCTACTATGGCGGTTTTGTAAAGAATCGTATATGTCATTTCGACCATAGGGAGAAATCTTAAAAATTAAAAAATTTCCCCCTTTTCCCCTTTCCCATTTTTCCCCTTGCTTACACATCTTTTCGGTTGCGGCTCCGCCGCGTTAAGAGGAGAAATCCATGACTCCTCCACACATCGATGATTTTCTGGCCCGCATGGAGCCCGACGATCACAACCTATGCTATGTGCCGGCCATGGTGGGCGGGGAGATCGTGGAGGCCCGGCCGGTCGACTTCGACAAGGTCATGGCCGCCTTTCGCGAGGCTGAGGGTTCGGCCCCTCCCGGCTCGCCGGTGGAGCGGGCCTTACTCCCGGAGGCCCAGGTCCTGCGCGAACCCCTTGTCGACCGGGCCGAAGGATGTTTCACGGATGACTACCTCTATCAGGTCCTTCCTCACCCTCCCCTGGAGGCGATCGCCCTCTCTTTTCATACCCCCATCGGCCCTGAGCTCTACGATCTTCCGGCCCGGGACGGCTTTGACTTCATCCAGGCCGCAGGGGCACGGCTCGCCCCGGTAAGCCCGCTCTTTGAGCTCGGCCTGCGGCTCTCGGGGATGAGCGCCGAGGTCCCCGAGGAGCTGCTCCGCATGGCGTGGATCTCCATGTCCGCTTTGATGGCGTCCGAGATGATATCGCAGATGGTCGACGCCGAGCTCGGCTATCTTGGCCGACCGGGCTCCATGTTCCTGGACGGGTGGGTGGATGCGGAGGCCGAGGTCCACCCGGGCCTGTCGGCCCTCCTGGCGGCCCGGCTCCCGGGAGCTCCGCCGATGCCGATCGAGCCGTCATCCATCTCCATACGAGCCCTCCCGACCCGGCAGGTCCACATCACAGCCGGCAACTCCCCCCTCGTGCCGATCCTCTCGTCCCTGAGGGCCCTGGCCACGAGGTCGCGGAGCTTGATCAAGTCCCCCTACGGGGCGACCCTGCCCGGCGCCTTGCTGGCCCTGGCCATGCTCTCCGTCGATCCCGACCACCCCCTTGTCCGGAACACCTCGATCGTGTACTGGAAAGGGGGAGACCGTGACGTCGAGGACCGGCTCCTCACGCCGGCCCTGTTCGACCGGATCGTCGTGTGGGGCTCGCCGGCCGCGGTGGAGTCCATGTCGGCCCGGCCGATCCCGGTCCGCCAGGTCTATTTCAACCCCCGCTATGGCGTAAGCCTCATCGGCGCCGGGGCGCTGGGGGACGGAGTCGGTGAGACCGCTGCCCGGGCGGCTCAGGACGTGATGATCTGGAACCAGAAGGCGTGCATCGCCTCCATGGTGCACTATGTAGAGGGGGACGAGGAGGAGGTCCGCCGGTACTGCCGCGCCCTCCGGGAGTCCCTGGCCGCCTGGGACTCATCCTTCCCCCAGGTCGTCCCCGCCCAGGCCCTGGGCCGGCGAACGATGCTTCGCAGGGGAAGACTCATCGGGGCGGACTGGTACCCCAACGGGCCGGTCCGGGGGGCCGGCTCCTGTGTCGTATATTCTCCGGGGGATTTCCCCATGGCGGGGCACCCCATGTTTCGTACAGTGGTCGTCCGCCGGGTGGACCGGCTCGAGGACGCCCTGGGCTACCTTCACCCGGGAGTCTCCGCGGTCGGCGTGGCCCCGGAGCCAAGACGCCTCGATCTGCGGGACGCGATCGCCGTGCGTGGGCCGAGCAGCATTTTCCCTCTGGGCCATGGCGAGCGATTTCTGGCCGGCATGCCCCACGACGGGATGCGGGTCCTCAACGAGCTGGTGGAGTGGAAGGTGGGGTAGGGCACATGACCTATCGAAAAGATATAAGGCTTTAAAGGAGCGAAATGGACGGTGATCTTCAAAAAGGATACGAGGCGCTCTGCACGCGCCTCGGCGCCGAGAGGATCGAGGCGGCCCGCCGCCGCCTCCTCGACTTTCGTCTCGAGGTCCCGAGCTGGGGGTTCGGCAGGGGGGGCACGCGGTTTGCGTCCTACGTGGACGGGACCGAGCCGGACACCGTGGCCGAAAGGATCGGGAGCGCTGGGAGGCTGGCGCGACTCACCGGGCAGGGCCGGACCGTGGCCCTCCACTTTCCCTGGGACGGGCCCGGCCCATCCTGCGCCCCGGGGCTCAAGGCGCTCCTGGAGGAGAGCGGGGTCCGGGCCGGCGCCATCAACGCCAACCTCTTTACGCCGAGGCCCGGAACGCCCCTGGACCACCGACTCCGGTTCGGGAGCCTCACCCACCCGGACCCGCAGGTCCGGGCGGCCGCCGTGGACCATAACCTCGAATGCCTCGAGATACTCCGGGCCCTCGGGAGCCGCGATCTCGTGCTCTGGATCCCGGACGGCTCCAACTCGCCCGGGCAGACCAGCCTCTACGATCAGGCCGACCGCCTCGAAGATTCCCTGCACTCCATCTACGATGCGCTCCGTCCGGGCGAGCGCCTCCTCATGGAGTACAAAGTATTCGAGCCCTTCTTCTACTCCATGGCCGTTCCAGACTGGGGCCGGGCCCTCGGGCTTGCCCGGGTCCTCGGGGCGCAGGCCTTCGTTCTCGTCGACACCGGGCACCACGCGCCCGGGGCGAACATCGAGCAGATCATCACCCTTCTCGCCCGCCAGGGGCGGCTCGGGGGCTTTCACCTCAATGACCGTAAGTACGCCGACGACGACCTCGTGGCCGGCTCGATCGACCCGTACCAGCTCTTTCGCCTGATGGCCACCCTGATCGAGGGGGAGGCCCGGGGGGTGATCGACCTATCCGAGGTGGCCTTCATGATCGACCAGTCCCACATGATCGAGGATCCCCTGGTCGACATGGTCCAGACGGTGGAAAATATCGAGATCCTCTACCTGAAGGCCGCGCTCCTGGACCTGGAGGCCCTTCGATCCGCGCAGCTTGTCTGCGACTCCATCACGGCCAACCGGCTCTTCCTCGATGCCTTCTGGACCGATGTCCGACCGATCCTGGCGCGGGTCCGGGAGGATCGGGGCGTGCCGGTCGATCCCTTCGCCGCCCTGCGCGGGGTAGCCGAGTGATGACCGGGGCGGCGGAGGTTCCGGCCTTGATTCGCCGAATCACCCGGATCGCCGGGTGGATCTACTCGAAGGGGTGGGCCGAGGCGAACGCCGGGAACATCTCGGTGCGCGTCGACCGGACCGATGACATTCCCATCGATCCGCAGGGTCCGCCCCGTGAACTCCCTTTCCCGATGCGCGAGCTCGACGGGGCACGGTTCCTCATCAGTGGGACCGGTCGCCGGATGAGGGAGGCGGCAGAGACCCCGGATCAATACGTCGGGCTGATCCGGATTGTGGACGGCGGCACCCGGTACCGCCTGCTCTGGGGCGCCGGTCCGGCCACAAGCGAGCTCCCCGCCCACCTGGGGATCCACGCCATGGCGGCCAGAGCGCGGCCCCGGATCCGGGCCGTGATCCACACCCACCCCACGGACATCATCGCTCTGTCTCACCTGCCGGACCTTCAGGATGAAAAGGCTCTGAACGACATTCTCTTCCGGCTCCACCCAGAGACCCGGGTCCACCTGCCGGGCCGCATTGCCCGCATCCCCTATAACATACCCGGATCCGCGGAGCTTGGGCTGGCCACGGCCGCGGCCCTGCGATTCCACGACGTGGTCCTCTGGTGCCTTCACGGCGTCGTGGCCGTGGCCGACAGGCTCGACAGGGCTCTCGACCGCATCGAAGTCCTCGAGAAGGCGGCGGCCATCTACATCCGGGCCCGGAGCACGGGCGCGCGCCCCGTGGGGATGACGGACGAACAGATCGAGGCCACCCTGGCCGCCTTCGGGATCGAGCCGTGAAAGCCCTGGCCTTCGACCTCGGTGCTTCGAGCGGGCGCGCCATGCTCGGAGAGATCCGCGGCGGCCGGCTCCGTACCGAGGTGATCCATCGCTTCGACAACCGGATGGTCCGCATTGCGGGCCACCTCCACTGGAACGCGATGGGCCTCTTCGAGGAGATGAAAAGGGCCCTGGCCAAATGCGCGGCCCGCGGCGAGCGCCTCGACTCCCTGGGGGTGAGCACCTGGGGGGTGGACTACGGGCTCATCGGCAAAGACGGGGGCCTCGTGGGCCTTCCGTACGCCTATCGCGACGACCGCACCCGGGGTGCGGTCGATGAGGTGGAGGCGCGCATCTCCCGGGAGCGGCTCTACGAAATCACCGGGATCCAGTTCCTCCCATTCAACACGATCTACCAGCTTCGGGCCGCGAAGAGGGACCACCCGAACCTGCTGGCCGCGTCCCGGGCCGTGCTGACCATGCCCGAGCTCTTCTCCTATCTCTTGAGCGGCGAGCTCGCCGCCGAGTACACCCACGCCAGCACGACCGGCCTGCTCGATGTGAGGCGGCGCACCTGGTCGACCGAGGTGATCGAGGCCATCGAGGTGCCGGAGCGCCTCTTCCCCGATGTGGTCGAGGCGGGCACGAGGCTCGGCCCCCTTCGGCGGGACGTGGCCGGAGAGGTGGGCCTCGAGGTCCCGGTCATGCTGGGCGCCTGCCACGACACCGCGGCGGCCGTGCTCGCCGTGCCCGCCTCGGGGGACGGGTGGGCCTACATCAGCACCGGGACCTGGTCCCTCATGGGCATGGAGATTCCGGCGCCGGTGCTCACGGCCCGGGCGCGCGATCTCAACTTCACCAACGAAGGGGGCGTGGGGGAGACGATCCGCTTTCTCAAGAACGTGATGGGCCTGTGGCTCATCCAGGAGTGCCGCAGGGTCTGGGCAGAGAGGGGCGCGGGGCTCACCTATGACGAGATCCGCCGCGAGGCCGGGGAGTCCCCTGCCTTCGGCCCCCTCATCGACCCGGACGACCCCAGCTTCCTGGCGCCGGACGACATGCCCGCCGCCATCGAGGCCTTCTGCCGGGATACGGACCAGAAGCCCCCTCAGGGGCGCGGCGCCCCGGCCCGGTGCATCTTCGAGAGCCTGGCCCTCAAGTACCGCTTCATTGCCGACCGGATGGAGGGCCTCACGGGAAGGCGCATCGGGACCCTGCACATCGTGGGCGGGGGCGCAAAGAACGACCTCCTCTGCCGGATGACTGCCGACGCCCTCGGCGTCGAGGTCGTGGCCGGCCCGGTCGAAGGGGCCTCCATTGGGAACCTCATGGTGCAGGCCATGGCCGCTGGCGAGGTCGGCTCCGTGGCCGAGGCCCGCTCCGTGATCGGGATATCCTTTCCGCTCACGGAATATCATCCGGAGAACACAGAAGTCTGGGACGCCGCCTACGAGCGGTTTCGCGGGCTCATGGAGCGCTGAATCCACAATCTTCCGTCAGAAAAGACTTAACGCAGAGACGCAGAGGCGCAGAGAAAGAAATACATGATGAATGATTTTTTTCCTCGTTCCGAGGCTCTGCCTCGGAACGGATCTCTCCAGGGGCTCTGCCCCTGTCGGCCTACATGTTCACCGTATTCCGATAGAGGAGGCAGAGCCTCCCGCGTGTGTTCCCAGGCGGAGCCTGGGAACAAGATGGGGGCTCATGGAAGTCTAAAAAGGTAAACAACCATGATAACGAGCTGGGAGCTGTTTCGAGACCTGCTGACATACTCCAACCCGGTCAACTTCTACTACAGGATGGCCAGAAAGGCGTTGCTCGGAAGGAGGGTCCGGCCCGAGGATAGTATGCCCGGCGGACGGGACCCCGAGCTCATCGCCCAGGCAGCCAGGCTCTTCGACCGGGTCGGCCGGTACTACTTCCGCTACGAGTCCCGCCATATCCACAATGTGCCCGCCCAGGGGCCCGCGCTCCTGGTGGGAAACCACAACGGCGGTCTCCACCCGATGGATTCCTTCCTCCTCCTGCCGGCGCTGGTGAATGCCTACGGGGCCGAGAGAGAGGCCTACGGCCTCGGCCACGACGTGGTGTACGACGACGACATGCTCCGTAAGTACATGCGCAAGCTCGGGGCTCTGCGGGCAGGGCACGAAAGCGCCGAGCGGGTCTTCGAGAGCGGTGGGCTGCTCCTCGTTTACCCGGGAAGCGACCTCGACTCGTTCCGGCCCTTCCGGGAGAGGCACAGGATCTGCCTGGGCGGCCGCACCGGCTTCATCCGCCTCGTGCTCCGAACCGGCGTTCCCATCGTCCCGGTGGTGAGCGTGGGGGCTCACGAGACCTTCTTCGTGCTGACTCGGGGGGACCGGATGGCCGAGATTCTCAGGTTCAAGAAGTACTTCCGCTCCAATGTCTTCCCCATCGCCCTTTCCCTGCCGTGGGGGCTCACGAGCGGATACCTCCCCTACATCCCCCTGCCGTCCAAGATCGTCATCGAGTTCGGCCCGCCCATCGAGTTTCACGACTACGGACCCGAGTCGGCCGAGGATGAGGAAGTGATAGGGAAATGTTACAGGGAGGTGGAGAAACAGATGCAGTCGATCCTGGACCGGCTCGCCGCGGAGCGACGCTTCCCGGTGCTGGGGTGAAGCGGCCGGAGAGATCACACCGGGGTTCCCCGGAGTTTCATACAAAATTGCACGGATCTCCGGGTGACCCCTATGGGAATTTCGAGGACGGCCTTTTTTTCGTATATGAAGAGCCGGAGATTAGACGAGATATGATCCTATGAGAAATAATAATTTTTTATATTGGAATTTACTCGATATTCAGGTATCATGTGAGTGGTGGAAGGTCGCACGGAAGAAGTATGAACTCGTGACCAGTCCCGCTGTTGTAAACGAGCTCGAACGGGGAGACTATCCGAATCGGTCGAAGTGCCTGAAGCTGATAGGTTTGCTTCCGCTGCTTGCCGTTGAGCCGGCGGTGATCGAGGTAGCTGAAGCATACATCGCTCGTCACGTAATGCCAGCTGACCCGGCAGGTGACGCGCTTCATTTGGCGATCGCTTCCTTCCATCGCTGTGACTTTTTGGTAACATGGAACTGCCAACATCTGGCCAACGCAAACAAATTCGACCACATTCGTAGGGTGAACACTTTGCTCGGCCTTTATGTACCGACATTGGTGACGACTCTCGAACTACTGACAGAGGATGACGATGAGATCTGACTTAGGACTGGAACCGACCAGGAAAGTTCGGAAGGAGATATCGCACGAACACGACAACAATCCAAGGCGCCTCGTCGAATACTACATGGAGTACCAGCGTCGGTTCTCCGACCGGCTTCGTTGGGCCCATGATGGCGACAAACAACCGAAAGGTGCCGCCGAACAAGGTGATTCATCGAGTGACGCAGCGCACCAATGATCGCCAGATCGTTGCTGTGCAAATATGCAGACATAATTGCTATTAATGGCGATGAAATTTAAGCCCAGATTTGATCGATATTACTTACAAATATTCAATGAAATCAAAAGATAGCATAGGAAAGGGTTTAACAAGAAATCATTATAAAGGAGATATATATGAATGACGCATTGATAGTTTTAGGTGTTGCAGAAGCGATTCTGTTCTTGGCATCGTTCGGCCTCCTTTTCGGCTTCGGCGCAAATGAAATAGGCACAAAACGGAAGAAGATCGGTATTACTCTCTTTATTCTGTGGGTCGTCGTACTTGCAGTTTGTGTTACATGGGTGATCATTCTCAAGTCCTCATAACAGACACTTGAAAGAACAACTAAAAGCCAGTCATGAGGCGTTTCAGACTGGCCAACAAGGCACTCCACTTTACGTCGCTAACCGCGCCGAAAGTGAGTGCAGACGTTAATCGTTTGACGAAGGTGCATATATCTATTGTATATCGGTGATAGCTACATTTTTGGAAAATTTCACGCTTTTATTTTGATATCTGCACTCGAGATCGGCCATAATTAAAGTGAGGGACTGGAATCATCAGCCTCTCTTTTTTTAAATGCCTCCTCTCGCCCGAAACCCTCTCCACCCCTTCTCAAAATCTTATTTCCCCCAAACCTGCCCGGTTTCCGGGGGACCCCCACCCGCGTCCGGGAAAGCCGAACAGAAAAAAACGGGCTCCCGAGGGGAGCCCATTGTGGCTTCAATCCGCGAACGTCACTATGCGATGTCAATCCTCCGGCCAGCCGGTGTCCACGAAGGCCATGTCGTAGGCCGCCAGCCCGGATCCCGTGGCCAGGCCGGAGTAGAGGACGATCCACCCTATGTTCGGGAAGGGGAACGAGACCGGGAATTCCATGGGGGGCACGATCTCCGGAACCGGAACGGTCCAGAGCGGAATGGCCTGGAAGTAGGGGTAAGTCAGGAACAGGTAGTTCAACCATGTGGCCGGCTCCGGCGTGCCCACGGTGTAGTTGATATCGAGCATGCCCCACCCAAAGTACGCCTCGATGTCGATAATGAAATCCGAACAGTGGAGACGGATCTCGAGGGCCATGCCCTCGCACGAGGAGACGGTCAGGGTCGTGGGCGCGGACGCCGAGGATAGAATCAAGGTCTCCTCCGATCCCACCACCGTGTTTTCAGCCACGTCCAGCAAGGCGGCCCCTTTGTAGAATAAGGCGTTCGTGCATCCGGCGCCGCAATAGTCGATGACGTCCACCTCCGCCGCGGTGATCTGACAGGAGAGTCCGGTGAGGTCCAGGCTGAGGCGGGCCGGGTAGAGCCATACCTCTCCCGCATCAAGCCCGAAATAGCAGGCGCCGGTCGTGCAGTCAGGATAGACGGTCTCTACGAACTGGAGGATCACGCCGTCCTCCTGCCACGTCTCGTAGCATTGAGATACCTGGACGCCGTCGAACTCGAGGATGATCGTGTCGGATGCGATCGCGTTCGATACGACCGGAGGGGCCGAGGCCAAAGATCCAAGGCCCAGCGCCAAAACACAAATAAAATAAAGGCCCTTATTCATATTTCTCCTCCTTTCTGTAAACTCTTCTGCTCACACGATC
>CAZFWM010000234.1:0-11778 GCA_964522545.1 uncultured Thermodesulfobacteriota bacterium | reverse complement strand
TTACTATAGCTGACTTCGCTTCGCTCGCAACATCCATGATTTTTTCCGTATTCCCTTTGGTTTATCTTCTCTTTGCGCCTTTGCGCCTTTGCGTTAAATCTTTTCAGACGGAATGAATTGGATTTCCTATTGAATTGAAAGGCCCTGATGGACCCGATCCGCACCAACGTCCGAATCGGCATGTTCCGGCTTTCCCTGAAGCTGATGGGGTTGGCCTTCAGGCTGAGCAAGAGGCTCCGCAAAGAGATCTGCAACCCGGAAACCGGGTTCGTCTTCAATGCGAAATATCAGTTCCGAACCAGGGACGACAAGGTCAGCGTCTACGCCCTGTTCCGGGACGGCGTGATGAGATCCGGAAACGGAACGATCGATGACGCGGACGTCACGATCTTTTACAAGGACAAAGAGACCCTGGCCAGACTGTTCGACAAGAGCCCTGAGGAATCCCTGGATCATCTCCTGACGAACGAGATGAGCACCCGGGGCAACATGACCTATCTCACCAAGTTCACCTACCTCTCCACCCTTTTCAGGGGCGTGAAGGCGACCGATTACAGAGGGCCCGGAAACAGGGTTGTTACCGGGCAGAGCGTCGACGGGAGTGAAAAGAGAAGGGTCCTTGCCAACGAGCGCCTGGGCCGCAGGGTCGACGATGTCCGGGTCCTGGAGGACCCGTACCTGGCGGACTATACCCTGGACGACTTTCCCCGGCTGCGGGCGCTGAAGGAGAGGCGTTTTTCTCTGAGGCCCGCCATATGCGTTGAACGGGCCCGGCTGCTCACGGAGTACCACAGAAAGAACGGCTTCGAGATAGACTCCGAGGGGAACCCGATCGACCCGGGTCTCCGCCAGGCCCGGGCCGTGAGCTACATCCTGTCGAAGAGGCGGCCCATTATCCACGACCGGCACCTCCTGGCCGGCTCCACCACCACCAAGGAGGTGGGCGTCCCGGTCTATCCCGAGTTCATCGGCACTCTCATATGGCCCGAGCTCAGGACCATCGGCCGCCGCGAGCTCAACCCGAACGATCTCTCCCCTGAAGACGCGGACATCCTGAACTTCGAAGTGTTTCCCTTCTGGATGGATCGCAATATTCGTGAATACTGCCGAAAGAAATACCGCAATCCCATGTCCCAGCAACTGGAGGAGCGCTTCGTCCTCTACTTCATGATGAAGAACAACGCCATCTCCCACACGGTGCCCGACTTCCCCATGGTGCTCGAAAAAGGGCTCGAGGCGATCCGGGATGAGGCACGCGACAAGGGGAAACAGGCCGGGGCCGTCGAAGGGAAGACCTTCTATGAATCGGTCCGGATCGCGGTCGACGGCGTCCTGACCTATTCGTCGAACCTGAGCCGTGAGGCGCTACGAATCGCAGAGACCCTGGACCCGGACGATCCGGGGCAGGCCCTTCGCATGGGCGAGCTGAGGGAAATCTCGAGGATATGCACCAAGGTGCCCGCCGGGCCGGCCGAGACGCTCCATGAAGCGGTGATGTCCATCTGGGTCAGCTTTGTCTGTCTGCACGCGGAGAATGCGAACTCCGCCCTCTCCATCGGCCGGCTCGACCGGATGCTGAACCCCTTTTTCCTGAAGGACGTATCCACGGCGAAGGGCCCGGAAGAGAGGGAGGCCGTAATCAGGCGGAGCATAGAGCTCGTGGGCTCCCTGTTCCTTCGATTCAACGACCACGACCCGCTGGTGCCGAATGTGGGAAACAAGCTCTTCGGCGGCAGCTCTTCCGACGACACGGTCACCGTGGGCGGAGTGGATCGAGCCGGTAACAATGCCGTCTGCGACATGACCTTCGTCATTCTGAAGGCGGCCGAGATGCTCTGTTTCCAGGACCCGAACCTGAATGCCCGGTACTACAGCGGCATCAACTCAAAGGAATACCTGCGGCGTCTATGCGAGGTCAACATCAACACCGTGGCCTCCCCGAGTATCCACAATGACCGTGCCATGATAGAGGCCCTGGTTCACCAGGGGATTCCCGCTGAAGACGCAAGGGACTGGGCCGCCACCGGCTGTGTGGAGCCGACCATCGTCGGCAGACACTACGGCCACACCAACTGTATGCTCCTGAACACGGTAGCGCCGCTGGAGATGGCTCTGAACGACGGGGCTCATCCGGTGATGGGCGAGCAGATCGGGCCGAGGACCGGCGATGTCCGGGCTCCGAGTGCGTTCCCCGCTTTCGAGGATTTTCTCGAGGCATACAAAACACAATTGAAGTTCCTGGCGGAACAGTCCATCGAGATCAACGACTACCTGGGATGCGCGCATCAGTATGTTCACCCCACGCCCCTCCTGTCGTCCATGTTCACAGGACCCATGGAAAAGGGTCGGGACCTCATCTTCGGCGGGGCGGTCTACAACACGTCCGGCGTTGCACTCGTGTCGATCACCGACGTGGTCGACAGCCTTCTGGTGATCCGGGACCTTATATACGAGAGAGGGAAGCTGGACTTCCCCACCCTGATGGGAGCCATCGAAAACAACTTCGAAGAGAACGGGGCCGGGACGGTCTTCAGGCGGATCGAGGCGGTGCCGAAGTTCGGCTCCGACGAGGACGGGGCCGGCAGGCTCGCCCAGGACCTGATCGACTTCTGTTACGACCTCTACCAGCCGAGGGAAAACTACCGGGGAGGGAGATATCTTCCCGGCTACTGGTCCATAAGCTATCACGTCGGGTTCGGCATGCTCTCGGGTGCCCTGCCGTCGGGCAGAAAGAGGGGGAAGGCCTTCACTCCGGGCCTGACACCGGCGCCGGGCGCCTCGGATCAGCTGCTTCCGAACATCCGGACCGTTGCGGCCCTGGATCACCTGAAGATGCCGAACAACATCGCCTTCAATGTGAAGCTGGTCCCCCACGGAGGCGATCCCCACGAGAAGACCCTGGATTATTTCACGAGCTACGTACAGAGTTATTTCGACGAAGGGGGAATGCAGTGGCAGTTCAACGTGATAACCTCAGACACCTTGAGGGACGCCATGGAGCACCCGGATGACTATCGCTGGCTCATTGTGCGCATTTCGGGGTATAATGCTTATTTCGTAAAGCTGAACAGGGACATGCAGGTTGAATTGATCGAGAGAACAGAATACAAAACGGGGTAAAGAGAAGGAGGTTGCCGTGGAATTCGAACAACTGATTTACGAAGAAAAGGACCAACTGGCCAGTATCTGCCTGAACCGGCCTGAATCGATGAACGCCCTGAGCATGCAGCTCTCCGACGAGCTGGTCGGGGCCGTGGAGATGCTGCGTCAGTCCACTACCGTCAAATTTGTCGTGATCAAAGGGGCCGGAGAAAATTTCTGCGTCGGCGACGACATAACCGAGATGCCCTTCTGGGGCAGCGCCAACGGGATCATGCGCCGGGTGCGGTATTACCAGAACATGGCCAACCAGCTCGAAGAGCTGGACAAGATCACCATCGCGGCCGTGGACGGCTATGCCGTAGGGGGCGGCCTGGAGATCACCATGGCCTGCGATTTCGTCGTCGCCACCGAGCGGGCGAAGTGGGGCATGCCGGAGGTGGATGTGGGCATCACCCCCGGCTGGGGCGGCACGACCCGCATGGCCCGACTCATCGGCCGTCGCAGGACCAAAGAGATCAACATGCTCGGCGCCCTCCACCCGGCCTCCCGGGCGGTGGAGTGGAACCTCTGGAACCGGGCGGTCCCGGACGACCGGCTCGACGAAGAGGTCGAGAAATTGCTGGAGGTCCTGGCCTCCAAGAACCAGCAGGGCCTACGCCAATTCAAGTTCATGATCAACCGCGGGGTCGAATGCGACCTCTACACGGCCCAGGGCTTCGAGGTCCTGTCGGCCGCGCTCACCGGAGCTGTGAACGGCGCCTGGGAGATAGAGGATGCCGACAAGGGCGCCGGAATCGTCGATTTCGGGGCCAAAGACGGGCTGTGGCAGAGACGGCGGGCCCTGGCGAAGAACTTCTGGGTGGATTGAGGCTTTTGCAGGCAAACACTGCTAGCTCCTGTCCGGAAATGTCATTCCGAGGCGATAGCCGAGGAATCTTAAGTTGCCAACTGATTGCAATTACAAGATTCCTCACTGCGTTCGGAATGACAAACCTGACGTTCGGAAAGATATGCCGGTAAAATTGGCTATTTCTGGACAGGCACAGCTAAATCAAGGAGGGAATGCCATGAAAATCGCTACAGTCATCTGTCTGACACTTCTTTTCTTGTCCGGTCTGACCGGCACTACGGATTCGTGGGCCTTTGACGGCCACAGGATGCCGGAAGTACGCGCGGCAAAACAGCCATTACAGCCCCACCCAGTCCGGCCGGCCAGAGAGATCCGGATCCCAGCAAGACCTCTTCCGTCCATAAGCGTGGAGGACATAGAGAGAGCGACTTCGGACTTTTCGTTTCCCCGAGATAGGAGAGCGGCCGCTCTCCCACCCCACGCACCCATTGTCATCATCGGCGACGAAGGATTCACGGAAGCAAATGGAGTTCGGATGGGAAGCGGAACCGCCGTCGATCCCTATATCATCGCATATTGGAACGTAGACGTAGCATCTACCGTCGGCGTCCTTATACAGGACACCTCGGCGTATTTCGTACTCAGCGATCTGTACATCCACGCCGACGCACCATCCCCATCCACCTCATACGGCGTTCTGTTGCAGAATGTGGCGAATGCCATTGTCTACTCCGTCACGATTTCGGGCACGGATCTGGGAATAGCCGTGGGCGGTTTCGGAGGGTCGGACAAGGCGGACACGACCGTCACCATAGCAATGAATACCATCACGACAACGCTGAACGCCTTGACCGTGATGCAGGGAGTTGGTGCGACGGTGTTTTCCAACACACTGACATCCGTGGATGGAAACGCACTCGAGCTGGAGAGAGTATCGGATTGTATGTTCGGAGACAACACGCTTGTATCGACGAATGGTGCGGGTGTTTACATGGAGCTGGTTCGGGACATGCTGTTCGGATACAACGAGATCTCTTCAGAGGAGGGTAACGGCGCCTATACCCTCTACGCAGGGGAGGTCACTCTTTACAGGAACACCCTGTCCTCCATCAACGGAACCGGGCTGTATATGGATGAAAATACGAACATCGCCATAGTGGTCGAGAATACGATAACCAGTGATGGGCTGGCGCCGCTCGTCTACGCCTTCGATTCGATCCTGGGCATGGTCGGCAATCAGATCATAACGACCGGAATCGATTACGCCATCTACCTCGATTCGGGGACAGAGGCGATCATCCTCGACGAGAATGTAGCGGAAGCCGGTCTCTATATGTATGAAAGCTCGGTCGACACCATGACCGCAAACACATTCACAGAAGGTGTCTATCTCGACTACGGCTCGGAGATCCTCACCATGACCGGAAACGACGCCTCGTGGGGATTCTTTGCCTGGGGGGACGACATCAACCTCGGAACGATCTCCGGCAACAACATCATCACCGACGGAGTCTATCTCGACGGGTACAACATGACCGTCGGCACCATAGACGGAAACGACACCACCTACGGAATCTATATGGACGGGGACGGAAGTTCCATTGGCGTGATCAACGACAATACCGCCACCTACGGCATATACCTGGACTGCCCCGACTGCTCGGTGGGGGAGCTCACCAACAACGATTGCGAATCCGGCATCTACATCGAATCGGTCGATGTGGGGACGATCATCAACAATTACGCCTATTACGGAATCTACGTCGAAGATTCCATCATCTCCACCATTGAATCAAACAACGCCTACTACGGCATCTACATCGAGGATGCGGACATTCCGACCATCCAATTGAACAACGCCTACTATGGGATCTACATCGACGCGGACTACCAACCGACATCGGTGGGTACGGTTGCGAACAATGATGCCATCGAGGGAATCTATGTCGACACATGGGGAGACTACCCGACCACGGTGGATTCCATCATCGGCAACGACATGAGCGCAGGGGGCATATGGATCGATGACTGGAGCGAGGGGTACCTGGTCTCGGTGGGCAGCATCGCCGGGAATGAAATCGGCGGCGGCATGGGCGTCAACTTCGCGGCCCCGGACACGATGACCGTGTGGAATATGATCCTGAACAACAACAACGTCTTCGATATAGAGAGCGTCGGGCTCGGCGGTGCCTCCGGTCTCTCCTTTGACGGCTCTCTATTAACAGGTCGACTCAGACTCACCAAGTGCGACAACATCACCGTCACCAACAGTACACTTGAATCGCTAAAAATCGATGACAGCAACAACCTCACCTTCACGGACAACACGATAAGCACCAAATACCCGGGGGGAACCTGGTGCTACGGCGCTTTCTCGATGTGCTCGAATGCCTGGGCGGAAAACGTGACCGACAGCGCTTTCGAAAACAACGCCATCGTCCTCACCATCGACGGCACAGGGTCCATATCCTACCCCATGGCCGCCTTCGGCCTCGCCCTCTCGACGAACAACACCTTTGTGTCGAACATCGTGACCCTGAATTTCGTGAGCGGGACCGCCCCGGACACGGTGGGACTGAGCCTCCAGGGACTGTACAACACCGTGGAGAGCAACATCATAGCCGGCTTCGACCTCGGGATCCACGTGGCGAGCTGCGGATACTACGGGCCCATGTGCCTCGATCTGCTCAACGATATCGCCTGTACGGAGAAGTGGAGCTGTGAGAGCTGCGAGTGAGAAATAATTTTTTCGTTCGAAAGAAGCTGAATTCAGATTCATCGGCTATCGCCTAGGAATGATGTTCCCTGAACAGGAACCAACTGGAACAAAGGAGGGAAACAGACGATGAAAAAGTACAGCTTATTATTGACACTATTCTGCACGGTCCTGATCACCGCTGCCGGTGCAAACGACTCGGTGGACCGGGCCTTCGAGCTCAGGGCGGACGCTGTCGGCTTCGAAGCCTACGAGGGCCGCACTCTGAATGAAACCTTCACTAGGGCCGACGTCCGGAAGCTCGACTTCCGGGGCATCGCTCCCCTGCGCGACGTCGCTCTCGACGAGGCCGACTACGAGCCGAACGACTGGAACGGCGCGACATGGCCGCCGGCCCCGTGGGGCGGCGCCATCGGTGTCCTTCCCGCCATGGAGGGCACGGTCCTCAGCGGCGCCCTCGACACCATCGACTTCGACGGCTGGTATGCCGGGGACGATGACCTTTTCGGATTCAGCCTGCCGGGCGAAGGGATGCTGGATATTCTCGTGGAGTTCACTCCGGACTGCAGTGTTGAGAATATATACAATGTGTGGTTCATGGCCGAAGCGGACGACGGCATGCTCTACATCCTGGAATTGAACTTCCCGTATCCTTCCGTTGCGCCGGTGGTCTGCCCCTTCGTGGGATCCTATACCATGGACCCATACGGGGAGCTGGAGCCGGGGATCTATTTCACCAATCAGTTCTTTATTTACATCGGGGGAGTGGATGGCGCCCTGCCCGAATACACGATCACCTGGTACTTCAGCGACTGCGCCGACCTCGACGCCGACGGCTACTACGATGAAGCCTGCGGCGGGCTCGACTGCAACGATCATGATCCCTATATGCATCCGTGTGCTCTCGAGATTCCGGGCAGCGGGATCGACGAGGACTGTTCAGGCACCGACCGCGTGCTCAACGGAGGCGAGGTCAGCGAGATCGAGCCCAACGACACTTCCGGGACGGCCCAGGACCTGGGCGCTCTGGCCGCGGGCGACTGCTTCGAGATCGAGGGCAACTACTGCTCAGATTCCGACTCCGACTACTATCTCTTCGACCTCCCCCCTCTCGGCATAACGCTCACTCTCACCATGCTCTACGAAGGCATCACCGAAGAGCTCGACTGCTACATCGTCGAGGGCGAAGATGACTACTGGGTCGGCATCATGCCGGGGGATCTGGACGGAGATGGGTTCTACGACGTCGGCGATTATCGCCTCACCTTGTGCGCGGCCGCTGCCGCCGATGCCGACGGTGACGGGTGGCACAGCGAAGAGAGCTGCGGTGCCGACTGCGACGACACCGATCCCGCGGTGCACCCGTGCGACCCCGAGACGCCCGCCGCCTGCGGCGACGGAACCGACCAGGACTGCGTGGGCATCCAGGAAACCCTCCACTCCATCACCGAAGGGGCTCTCTACCCGGCGCCCGACCTCGACCTCACCTGCGACGGGATCGACGAGATCGAGCCGAACGACGACCTCGCGTCGGGCGTCGTCCATGACCTGGGCTTGCTGACCGAGGGGATCACCACGGTCTACGGATCCCTTACCACCATCGGCATGGAGGGGGACCTCGACTTCTATCAGTTCGAGCTCCCGAACGCGGGCTTCTTCTATGTACAGATGATGTTCGACTGCGACAACGACTACGACCTTTTATTCCTTGCCTATTTCGATCCGGACGGACCGGAGGGCATGGCCTACGAGCTCGACTGGTGGATCGTGGACGGGGACGCCTGGATCTATGTGCCCGAGACGGTAGGCGGCCCCATCATCGAGGGAGGCGGATGGGAGTTTCCCGTCGACTTCGCGGTCTGGATATACGGCTATGACGGCGATCCCGGGTACTACTACTTCGAGCTCTTCTGGGACTCGGCCTGCATCGACGGCGACGCCGACGGCGACGGCTATTGCGGCGGCGTGGACCCGACCTTTGAGGAGATCTACCATGTCATCGGAGAGTGCGCCGAGGATTGCGACGACGGCGATGCCGCTGTGAACCCGGGCGCAGACGAGATCTGCGGCAACGGCATCGACGATGACTGCGACGGCGACATCGACGAGCCGGACTGCGTCCCCACCGACGATTTCATCCTGGAGCTGGATGCATCCTATGCCTGGAGCAGGCTCAGGCTGGTCTATACGATTCAGACCCCGGAGGAGGCCATCTGGGCGACGTTCCTGATCCTGACCCAACCGTCGGTCCAGGTCATTCCGCTCTGGTCCGTGCCGCTGCCGGTCATTTCATCGCCTATCACTCAGTCGATCTCCTTCCCCTTCCCGTCCATGGGAATGGTCGGGATCTTCAGCGGCCTGTTCACGGCGGGAGGCCTCGAGGCATCCGATCTCGAGTGGGTGAACACCGGCTGAATCCGCAACAATCCGCCAGCTCTGCCGGTGGTCGCGGATTCTGAGTTAACAAATGAGGAGGGTTGAAAATGAAACGTGATCTGATTTTCTGCATGGCAGCACTTATGTGCCTGCTCACATTGGGGAGCTCAGCCGATGCCGGGTTCAAGTTGCCTTTCAGCCACACCGAGGAATGGGGAGTCTCTCAGGGATGGTGCGAGCATTGTGATGGATCGTACCCTTGTGACAATTGCAGCTCATCCCATTGCACGGTGGCCGGGCTGGAGTATGCCATCGATTTTGTTCGTCCGGGGTGGGATACGCAGGGCAAACACGTACTCGCCGCCGCGGATGGAGTCGTCGTCGAAATAGAGAACGAGGTCGAGTGTACCGGCTGTTCGGGGTGGGGCAACTACGTGATCATCGATCACGAGGATGGGACATACACTCTATATGCACACCTCGAATACCATTCCGTTCAGGTCTCTCTGGAACAGAGAGTTTCCCAGGGGCACTATATAGGCCGGGTCGGCTCGACGGGATACTCCACCGGCCCTCATCTTCACTTTCAAGTCCAGGCGACCCAGTCCGGATCGACCATTGCATTTGCTTTCGAAGAAGTCGAGGGAGATGGTGTTCCCAGGTGCGGCAGCACGTATGTCCCTCATACTTACGAAGTCGGGGGGGAATGCCCGGGGGGGACGCGTGAGCTCATCTTCGATGGATGGGTGTCCAGCCACGAAGCCTCGGAGCCTCACGCCATCGACCTGGCCCCGTGTGAGGCCGTGGACTTTCTGGCCTCCACCCTCTCGATCTCCCCCACCGGGGCCGCTGTCCAAATGGTTCTTTACAGCTCCACGGATGAAGAGATCAAGCAGGCCAACTGGTCCAGCCCGCGCTACTCGTACGTGGAGGAGGTGGTGCAGGATCGCGGGCGATCCTGGGAGGGAACGAACCTCGCCTACATCGTCATGGAATCCCTTGTCGGGGACTACACCTACTCCGTGACTGCCACCATTCACTCGCGGCCCGGGTACAACGAAGCCGGCGAGGACCTTGCCTCGGCCCTGCCGGTCGCCCTCCCGGCCACGGTCAAGGGGAACCTGTATGGCCAGGACCCGGGCCACTATTACTCTGTCTTCGTGCCGAGCGGCACGGTCCTCTACGTGGCCGGCGTCTTCACCGGGTCGACCTACACCGGTGCCTTGCCGCGCGTGCACATCTACGACAGCCTGGGAACCCTCATCGACGAGGACTTCATCATCACGACGGCCTACGGGACAAAGACCGCCGAGGAGGACTTCGTCAATATCACCGGCGTGGACGATTTCTTCACCCTTCACGTCGAGACGAACTTCAGCGGCCCCACGTGGGAGCTCCTGGACTACATGCTCTACCTTGCCGAAACCCCGTACGACCGTGATGGCGATGGGACCGCCGACCGCTTTGACAACTGCGTCGATTACCCGAACCCGGACCAGGCCGACGGCGACGGCGACGACATTGGTGACAAATGCGACAACTGCTCGGCCCACGCAAATCCGGGACAGGAAGACGCTGACAGCGATAGTGCCGGGGACGTCTGCGACTGCGCACCGGACGATCCAGAGATCCATCCCCTGGCGTGGGAGGTCTGCACCGACGGAATCGACAACGACTGCGATGGGTTGGTCGATTCGGACGATCCCCAGTGCCAGGTCGTATGCGGTGCACCGCAGGCCAGGGCCGAGGATGCAGGAGGAAGAATCGTCCAAGCAATGGCCTTGTTGCTGCTCGCCGGATTTGCAATCAGCATGAGTGGAAGGATGAAGAGGCGGTAATCCCTCCTTTAACCCCAAAAATGATGTAACGAATCTTTCTTTCTTTTGTCTATTCTATAGTGTGTGCTCACTGGCTGAGCGACATTTCCCTGTCGGAAAAGGGATGTTTTGCTTTTTTCGTAATAATATGATATGGTTAGATAATCGCCCAGGTCGGCTGGGCGAATAAAAAAGAAAGGGTGAATAATGAAACCAACCGTCACAACTGCCCTGGCCATCCTTTTTATCCTCACCATCTTCGCTCATCCGGCGCCGGCCGTGACAATCCACGTCCCGTCGGAGGAGCCCACCATCCAGGCCGGGATCGATGCCGCCGTGGATGGCGATATCGTCCTGGTCGCGGAGGGCTCCTATGTGGAGAACATCATTTTCGAATACAAGTCGATCGAGGTCCGCAGCGAATCAGGACCGGAACTGACCACCATCGACGGAAATTATTCCGGTCCGGTGGTTTTCATTAAAGGCGAGGAGACGGATGATGCGATTCTCAACGGTTTTACCCTCGTCAATGGCGAGGCCTATAATGGCGGAGGTATCTTTTGTGAGCAATCCAATGTCACGATCAACGATTGCCAGATAACTTTTAACAAGACCGAGGGGAGAGGGGGAGGGATCTTTTTTGTTAATTCCTCTCCAACGATCACGGAATGTTACATATTTTACAACGAGGCCCTTGATGGCGGCGGGATCTATTGTGAGTACAGCTCATCCCCGATGATCACGAACTGCACGATCTCAGAGAACAAGGCAAGGGGTGATGGAGGGGGGATCGTCTGCTACGATGGCGACCTGACGATTACGAGCTGCACGATCAAGAACAACAGCGCAGACTATGACGGCGGCGGCATCGACTGCGGCGGCAACTCTCCGACGATCACAAATTGCACGATTACCGG
>CAZFWM010000233.1:0-11784 GCA_964522545.1 uncultured Thermodesulfobacteriota bacterium | reverse complement strand
CGCCTCGAATTATTGGAGAATCTTAAAATTGAAATGTCGCTGTAGTATTATTAAGCCTTTGATATTCCGTTAATTATTACAAAATTGTCTTTAAAATTCAAAGAAACGAAGAAATCGGTCAATTTGATGAAAATGCATTTTTTTGATATTTTGTAATATCAAAGCCTTGTCTACTTCCTTTTCGGAAATGTCGTCCTGAGGCGAAGCCGAAGGATCCGTGTCTCGAGTACAGTCGGGGAACGGATTCTTCGTCGCGGAGTTTACCCTCGAGCGAAGCGAAGGGCTCTCCGGTGAAGCTAGAGAAACGGATTCTTCGTCGCTTCGCTCCTCAGAATGACGTTGCGCTTCTTTATCTCAGAGGAAACCGTATGACGACATCAAAAAGAGGCCTTCTCTCTGTTTTCCTCCTGATTGCTCTTTCGACGACGGCCTTCTTCACATGGACGATCCCCGCCCTCGCCGTCAATCCCGACTGGCCCAACGGCCCGGATGAGGACCCCCGCCTCGAGCCGCCCGACGACCCGGGCTTCGAGGGAAAATGGTACATGCTCAGTTACATCCCGGACGCCGCCCTGGAGACGATCCGGGCCGAGGAGATCCCCCTCGGCTCCGGCGTTCACGCGGACCGGGCCTACCAGGTGACGATCGGTTCGCCGAACGTGGTGATCGCCGTCCTCGACTCCGGCATCAACTGGGATTCGCGCGACCTGACGAACAAGTTCTACATCAACCGCGCGGAGGTGCCCCTGCCCGAGGGGAGCGGAGTCTATGACGCGAACGGCGACGGGGCTTTCGACATCCGGGACTATGCCGGGGACTCCCGCGTTCACGACGCCAACGGCAACGGGGTCGTCGAGCCGGGGGACCTCATCCGCATCTTCTCGGACGGCGTGGACGACGACGGCAACGGGTATGCGGACGACATCTCCGGCTGGGACTTCTTCAAGCACGACAACGACCCGGCCGACGACACCCGCTACGGCCACGGCACGGGCGAGGCGAACAAGGCCGCCGCCGAGGCGAACGACGGCCTGGGCAACATCGGGGTCTGCCCCCTCTGCCAGCTCATGATGGTTCGCGTGGCCGACAGCTTCATCGCCGACGCGAACAACTTCGCCCAGGGGGCGGTCTTTGCCACGGACAGCGGGGCCCAGGTCATCCTGGAGGCCCTCGGCGCTCTGAACAACACTCCCTTTGCACGCGACGCCGTGCGCTATGCCGTCGAGAACGGCGTCTCCATCGCCGCGAGCGCCGCCGACGAGAACAGCTTTCACCACAACTACCCGGCCACTTACAACCGGACGATTTACACAAACAACATCATCCACGACCTCAAGGCGATCGGGGAGACCACGAGTTTCTTGGCCCTGGACTCGTGCACGAACTGGGGACCCAAGATCACGGTGAGCGGATCCAGCGGGAGCTGCTCCTCGGGCGCGACCGGGGTCATGGGCGGGGCCCTCGGCTTGATCTGCTCCCGGGCCGAGGAAGTGGGCCTTGCGCCGCCCCTCTCCTCGGCCGAGGTCTTCGGCATCGTGACCATGAGCGCCACCGATGTCTACGTCCCAGAGGCCGAGTGGGACTGGACCAAGTACCGGAGCCGCCCCGGGTGGGACAAGTATTTCGGGCACGGCCGGCTCAATGTCCGGGCCGCCGTGGACAGGGTGACCCCCGAGACCATCCCGCCCGAGGCGTACATCGAATGGCCGGGGTGGTTCGAGATGGTTGCCCCTCACTTCTGGCCGGTCACCATCTACGGCCACATCGACGCCCGCCGTGCCGAACACTTCAGCTATCGAGTCGAGGCCGCCGCCGGCCTGGAGCCGGATGAAGAGGACTGGCTCATTCTCGCCGAGGGTGAAACCCGGAGAGGGGCCGTGGACGGGCGGCTCGCTCTCCTGGACCCGAGGCGGCTCGATTTCTCCCGGGCCATCTGCCGCGACACCACGGACCACAATGCCATACTGGTCCGCATTGCGGTCATTGATTCACTGGGCAACGAGCTAGAGTACTACCACTCCTTCTTCCTCTATTCGGATGAGGACTGGGCCGATGGATTTCCGGTCGGCCTGGGAGGATCGGGCGAGGCTTCGCCCCTCATGATCGACCTGGACGAAGACGGGGCAGGCGAGCTCATCGTGCCGACCGCGGAAGGGGCTGTCCATGCCTATAAGGCAGGGGGCGTCGAGCTCGACGGGTGGCCGGTCAGCACAGGATATCTGCACGGCCATGATCCGGGCGGCCCCGGCTATCTGGGCTCTGCGGGCTATATAACGGAGGCGCTTTCAGGAGAGCGCTTTCAGGGTATTCTGGGAGCGGTCGCCTGTGGGGACCTGGACGGTCTGGGCGGTGCGGAAGTGGTTGCGGCCACCCTGGATGGCGCCGTCTATGTATGGGGAGCCGACGGCGTGCTTCGCAACGGCTTTCCGGTCGGCCTCGATCCGACCTTTTCCAGCGATCCCGGGATGAAGCTGGAATACGGAATCGCCGGTGCGCCCGTGCTGGCGAACCTGGACGGCGATCCCGCCGGCGAGCTGGAGATCATAGTGGCCGGGATAGATCAGTGGGTCTACGCCTGGCATCACGACGGCTCTCCTGTGGCGGGCTGGCCCGTGCTCTGCCGTGAGGCTTCCGGCCACGGGGCGCGCATCGCCTCCACACCGACCGTAGGGGATGTCGACGGGGACGGCGGCCTCGACGTCATGGTCACGACCAACGAGCGCTACTCCAGGACCGGGCGGATGTACGCCGTCAGAGCGGACGGTTATGACCACCCCGACGGGCCTTTCCTGCCCGCCTGGCCGGTGGAGCTCTGGACGATCGTGGACGAATTCCTCCCTCTCGTCGGCGAAGGGACCCCCAGCTCACCCGTGCTGGCCGACTTCGACGGAGACGGCCGGGACGAGATCGTCATCAATGCGGGCGTGAGCTTCCCCGTTATCTACGACGGAGACGGCACACTGATCCGATCGATGTCTCCGGTGATCATGGGCCCCTATGACGGCACCTATGAGCTCCTCATGGGCGTGATGAGCTCGAACTACTCCATTGCCGATCTCGGGGACGGGCGACTGACGATCCTCACGGGCGGGATTGGGGCTTTCGGTGCATTGCAACTCGCGTTTCCCGGCCTGCGAATTCCCAACGACTACCTCGTCGGCGCCTGGTACGCCGACACCGGAAAGAGGCTCCTCTACTGGCCGCGTGTTACCGAGGACATGCAGTTCGCCAACGCCCACGCCGTGGCAGACCTCGACGGGGACGGCCTGCCCGAGGTGATCACCGGATCGGGCGGGCACTACCTCCACGCCTATGATTTCTACGGCCGCGAGCCCGAAGGCTGGCCGAAGTTCACCGGGGGATGGATCGCCGCCACACCGGCCGTGGGCGATATGGACGGCGACGGGCTTCTGGAGGTCGCCGTGCCGACGCGAGAAGGGGCCCTCTTTGTATGGGATACGGAAGGCCCGGCGGATGGGAACATCCAGTGGTCCTCCTTTGCCCACGACGCCCGGAACACCGGCAACTACGGGGCCCCTTTTTAGGCGCTTATGGGCTCAAAGATATCAATAAGTATGCCTCGTTCCCAGGCTCTGCCTGGGAACGAACTCTGTGGGGAGGCTCTGCCTCCCCGCGTCCAGGCCGGATGGGGCAGAGCCCCAAGCATTTTCGTTCCGAGGCGAATCGATTTCCAGGGGGGACGATCTTATGCTGACTTCTTTTCTCCAAACTGACGGCCCTTCAAATTCCATCCTCTCAACAACGACCTCGAACGCCTCGGCGACGATCCTCCTCCTCGCCCTGTTCATCGCCGCCGCCGGCCTAGCCTGTCAGCCCGCCGAGCTCGAGGACTTCATCGTGGCGAGCGAGTTCGATCCCTACCCGGAAGTGCAGGGTTATCTTCCACTTCTCGAAGAGCACGGCGCGACCCTGGCCCTGGCGGTGCACCGGGCCAGGATCGGCGATGCGGACCTGGCCGACTTGATCCGGGAGGCGAACCTGCAAGGCGTCGAGCTGGCCGCCTGGCTGCTCCTCGACTATGCTGACGGCTACTGGCCCAACGAGGAGAACGTAGAGCTGGTGAGAGAGCTCGTGGATGAGTTCGTCACATGGGTCGACGAAGAGGGCTTCCAAGTCGAATGGATCGTCATCGACATGGAGATGTCGGCCCAGGAGACCGAACTCCTCAAACAGCTCATTGCCGAGCCGGACCTCGTCGGGCTGGCCCAGCTCGTCCTCGGAAACATCGACCCCTGTTCCTTCGAGCAGGCCTCGGCCTCCTACACCGAGATGGTCGAAGAGCTCCACGCCCTCGGCTACCGGGTATCCGTGGTGACCTACCCCTTCATCATGGACGACATGGCCGACGGCGACACCGGGATACAGGATGCCTTCGACGTCCCGGTCTCCCCCGTCCCCTGGGACGACTACGCCTTCATGGTCTACCGCACGCTCTACATGGAGATGGGACTGCAGCCCGGCCCCTACCTGGTCTACGACTATGCGAAAGACGCGGACCGCGTCTTCGGAGAGAACGCCACCATCGGGATCGGCTGCGTCGGCGTGGCCGGGTACCAGGACCTCCAGGTCATGCGCGACGAGGTCGCGGCGTCCCTGGCCGGTGGGGTGGGCAAGGTCGTGGTCTACTCCCTCGACGAGATCATGGAGACGCCCGACCCGGCCTCCTGGCTCGACGTCTCCGATGTGGCGCCCGCCGTTCCGCCTCTGGAGCTCGAGGTGGAGATCACCCGGGCGGCCTTCAGGCTCCTGGACCAGATCCTCTGACCATGGACCTTGGCGTCTACTGCGAGACCCTGAGCCCCGATTCCCTGGCCGAGCCGGACGTGCTGAACGCACTCGGCTTCTTCGGCGTCACCCTGGGGCATGCCGTGCGGTTCACCGAGGAGGACGGCGACTTCGATCCGGACCGGGTCCAGCCCTACCTCGAGCTCGGGCACAGACTGAAGGAGGCCGGGGGCCGCTGCTGCCTCTGGCCCCTGCTGCCCAAGTCCATGGGCTACTGGATCAACGAGAGGAACCTGGACGGGATGGCCGGGGTGGATGGGGTGGACAGGATGGCGGACGCGGTTCTCGAAGGCTGTCGCCGTTTCGGGGGATCACCGGATCTAATCGTGGCGGACGTGGAGACGCCGTGGCGGCAGATGGAGAAGGTTTTCTTCCCAGGTCCCTCGGCGGCCCGAAGGCTCCTCTCCTATGTGGGGATGTTCTTCGCCAACCGCCGGCCCGCCCGGTTCGCCCGGGCAGCGGGGCGGCTCTCCGAGATCGTGGGGCGCCTGCGCGCCGGGGCCGCCCCGGTCTCGGCGGCCGTGTTCCCTTTCCTGATCATGGATCTTATCAACGAAGGGCACATGCTCCAGGACACCCTGGAGATGCCGGTCTTCCCGGTCCCCTTTGATGCATACAACGCCATGTTCTACAATTCCTACATCCCTGCCACGGCGCCCCGGCTCATCCCGCCAGAAGGGGCGGCCCGGGCCCTGTACGAGTACGGGACCGAGCTCGTCGGCCGCTTCGGGGAAAAAGCCTGGGTCACCCTCGGGAGCACCTGGGAGGGTGTGCTTCCCGGGAACGAGGACAAGGTCTACCGCCGGGCCGACGGGCTGATTCGGGACATTGAGGCCGCCAAGGCCGCCGGAGTGCGAACCCTGTGGCTCTACTGTCTCGAAGGAGTACTGTATTCGGACCAGAAGCTAACGCAGCGACGCTCCATCCGCGAAGCGCTGACATTCTTCGAGGCCATGGCCGATACCCCGGCCCGGGTGCCGCCTGAAGACGAGAAGTGGACCCGCAGCCGGGCGTTGATGGAGAGGGCGACCCGGGACCGCCTGAAGTGGGCCTACCGCTGGCAGGGCGGACCATCATGAGAACCAATCCCTTTGACCGAGAGACCTCACCTGTCGTACGATAGGCCGATCGTCGCACAGAGAAATCACCCAACAGGGACGAAATGATCGCCTTCGTGATCCAGGGAATCGGCTACGGCTTTGCGGGGGCCTCCCAACCCGGCCCGTTCCAGACCTATGCCATATCACAGACACTGAAGAACGGATGGCGGCGCTCGCTCTCGATCGCACTGGCGCCCCTCATCAGCGACGGCCCGATCATCCTGCTTGTGCTTCTTGTGCTGAGCCGGGTGCCCTCTTCGATGCAGCGGGCCCTGCACTTTGCAAGCGGCTGTTTCCTCCTATACCTGGCGGCCGGGGCATTCATCAGCTGGCGCCTGGCGGCCGGACGGGCCGGCGAACCGATCGAGCCGGCACACCAGAGCATGGTCAAGGCCGTCTTCATGAACCTTATAAGCCCGGGCCCTTACGTTTACTGGTCCCTGGTCGCGGGCCCCGCTTTTCTTGCCGGATGGAGAGACGCGCCCGCCAGCGGCATCGGCTTTCTCCTGGGATTCTACGGAACCCTCGTGTCCACCTTTGGGGCCATCATCATGGTCTTCGGCACGGCAAGAGAGCTCGGGCCGAAATTGACCCGCCTCTTGCTGGGGATCTCGGCCCTGGCTCTGGCCGGATTCGGGATTTACCAGATGGGGCTCGGTCTGTTAGGTTAGCCACGACCGACACAGAGGTTACTATGAAAAAAGCAATCGTCATCGGCTCCACTTCGGGAATCGGCAGAGAGCTTGCCGTTATTCTTTCAGCCCAGGGATATGTCGTCGGACTGGCCGGCCGGAGAGACCGGCTCCTCGACGAGGTCCGGGGCTCGCTCACCGGAGAGTCGCACACGAAGCGGATCGACGTGGGCAGGCCCTCGGAGGCGATGCCTTTGCTCGAAGAGCTCATTGCGAAGATGGGCGGGGTCGATCTCATCGTGATCAGCGCCGGCACGGGCCACATCAATCCCGAGCTCCAGTGGTCGCACGAATTGGAGACCATCGACGTAAACGTCCTGGGATTTGCCGCCATGGCCAATGTCGCCTTCCGCCATTTCCGGGAGAGGGGATCGGGACACCTGGTAGGAATAACCTCCATTGCCGCCCTTCGCGGAGGCAAGGACGCCCCCGCGTACAACGCCACCAAGGCATTCGCCTCGAACTACCTGGAAGGCCTGCGTCAAAAGGCGACCGGCCTCGGTCTGCCGATCGCCGTGACCGATGTCCAGCCCGGCTTCGTCGACACCGCCATGGCGCAGAGCGACGTGCTCTTCTGGGTCGCCTCACCGGAAAAGGCCGCCCGGCAGATCTATTCCGCCATAAAGAAACGAAAAGATCACGCCTACATCACCAAGCGATGGCGGCTGTTCGCGTGGGTGCTCAAGATCGTGCCCGGTTTTATTTACAGGAGGATGTAGGGAAATCCTTAGAGTTTATGAAAAAGAGATTTTTCAACCACAGAGGTCACAGAGAAAGAATGGATGCAAACAAACTCCTTCTTTCTCTGTGACCTCTGTGTCCTCTGTGGTGAATTAAAATAATGTACTGTTTGAAATGTCAGAGAGAAAAGGTCCTCAATAGCAATATGGAATGGTCTATCACCGGTCGCCCTAACTTTGATTGCACGGAAAATCATTAGGAGCACATGCATGAAAAAGACAATACTCCTCTTCATCGCCATGGCCCTAATCGGTACCACCTCCTGCGCAGTCCGCTTCGACATCCCCGCCGAGGAGCTCGTCGGGCGGTACGCAAACGAGAGCTCCCGGTTCCTGGAGCTCCCGGGCGGCGCCGTCATCCACGTCCGGGACGAGGGCCTGCGGGACGGGCCGCCCCTGGTCCTCATCCACGGCTCCTATGCATCGCTCCACACGTGGGAGCCCTGGGTCGCCGAGCTCGCCGAAGAGCTCCGCCTGATCAGCCTGGACATGCCCGGCCACGGTCTGACCGGCCCGGTCCCCGGCCACGACTACTCCTACGCGGCCATGGTGCGCACCCTCGACGCGGTCGCCACGATGATCGGGATCGAGCGCTTCGCCCTGGCCGGCAACTCCTGGGGCGGGGGCATCGCCTGGCACTATGCCCTGGCCCACCCGGAGCGTCTCGAGAAGCTCATCCTCGTCGATGCGGCCGGATACCCGGTGGAAGGCCCGCGGCCCGTGGCCTACATCATCTCGACCACGCCGGGCCTACGCCACATTTCGCGGTTCCTCACGCCTCGCTTCATGATTGCCGACAGTCTGAAAGACGCCGTGGCCGACGACGGCTGCGTGACAGAGGCCATGGTGACACGGTATCATGAGCTCATTCTACGCGAGGGGAACCGGAGGGCGGCCCTCGAGCGCGCCAAAGGGATCCACGGCTCCGACCGGCTCGGCGAACTGAAGAAACTGGCCGTTCCGACCCTCATCCTGTGGGGGAGCGAGGACACATGGATCCCGGTGGAGCACGCCCGCCGCTTCCACGAGGACATCCCGGACTCGATCCTGCGGATCTACGACGGCGTGGGGCATATCCCCATGGAGGAAATTCCAAAGAAGAGCGCCTCGGATTTGCGCGACTTTTTATCCAATCCTTGAAACAGGAAAGGAGGGCGATCATGAACGAAAGCAATTCGGACTACCCGGCAACCCTGTCCATCGACTATCCTGACGGGGAGCGGGACAAATTGACCACCTTCTTCAGGCTCTTTTTGGCCATACCCATCATCGTCATTTTATTCCTGCTCACGGGTGTGTATTCAGAGGCGCATGAAGAGGGCCGGCAGACATATCAATCGATCATTATGGCCGGGGGGCTCTTTCTCCCGACCGTGCTGATGATCCTGTTCAGGCAGAAGTATCCCCGGTGGTGGTTCGACTGGAACGTGGCCTTCTTGAAGTTCTCAACTCGGATCAATGCCTATCTCTTACTCCTGCGGGACGAGTACCCCTCAACGGACGAGGACCAGGCCGTCCATATCGAGATCCCCTACCCCGACGTGAAACAGGATCTCAACCGCTGGCTGCCCCTGGTCAAGTGGTTCCTCGCGATTCCCCACCTCATCGCTCTCGCCTTTCTCGGGATCGGCGCCCTGGTGTGCGCAATCATCGCGTGGTTCTCGATCCTGTTCACCGGCCGCTATCCGAGACCCCTCTTCGACTTCGTGGTGGGATTTTTAAGATGGTCCCTGCGGGTCTGTGTGTATGCATTTTATATGACCACGGACCGCTATCCGCCGTTCCGGCTCGGAGAATGAGAACAGCATGGATCCCTTCAAAGACAAAATCGCGATCGTGACCGGTGGGGCATCCGGCATCGGGCGGGCCGTGTGCGAAGAACTGGGCCGGAGAGGGGCCGTGGTGACTGTGGCCGACCTCGACGCCGACGGAACAGCGCAGGTCGTCTCCGACCTCACATCCGCCGGAGGCCGGGCCCGGGCCTCGCATCTGGACGTGTCCCGCGAGGAAGCGGTGAGCAAGCTCATCGAAGACGTGGCCACCGAGCACGGACGACTCGACTACATCTTCAACATTGCGGGGATCGGCATCGGGGGCGAAGTCCGCGACATGCGCCTCGAAGACTGGCGCCCCATCATCGATGTCAACCTGTACGGAGTCCTCTACGGCACACTCACAGCCTACCAGATCATGATCGGACAGGGCTTCGGCCACATCGTCAACATGGCCTCCACCTACGGCCTGGTCCCGGCCCCGGGCGAGGCGGCCTACGGCACCACCAAGCACGCCGTGGTCGGGCTGTCCCTTTCGCTGCGCACCGAGGCCGAGGACCTGGGTGTGAAGGTGAGCGTAATCTGTCCCGGTTTCGTGGACACGGCCATATGGAAGACATCCCCCATCTTGAACGTCGACAGGGACGAGGCCCTGTCCAAGCTGCCCTTCAGGATGATGTCGACGGTAAAGGCGGCGAAAACGATCCTTCGGGGCGTGGCACGCAACCGGGCGATCATCGTCTTTCCGCTCCATGCCCGCATCACCTGGTGGATCCACCGCCTCTGCCCATCTCTGATCGCGCCGATCGGTCGCAAGGCGATCAGGAATTTCAGGGCGATCCGCAGCGAGCCCAAAAATGAAGATATACGACCTCGGTGATCTGAGCATTGCCGTCGATCAGGAGGGATCACGAGAGTACGCCAAGGTCAGCTACCCGCTCCGGTACGGCCGCTTTTCGGAAATCAGGACGGGGGACCACATTTACCGGTTCAACCTGAATGGTGAGATAAAGTTCATTCAGGGCAGAGGGCGGGCCTGGCCCCACCCGTCGGAGTGGCTGAAGCGCACGGCCGGGAATGATTGGATTTACTACTCGGCCGGCGACTACAGCAGCGTCTACGACTTCATCGGCGAGTATTATCTCCCCTGCTTCTCCTACCCTAGCAACTCCATCCTGGAGAAATCGATCACCATCGATACCGTGGACAAGGCCTTCGAACGAATGCTGGCGGTAAACAGGAGGTACGAAAAGATCGAGGTGACGGCGAACTTCGTCTTCGGGAGCGATCTCCCTGCGAGCCACCCGCCCTCGATCGCGGGCCTCACGGGGCGAAAGCTGGACCGCCCCTACGGCAAGGGGGCCATATACCTGTCGCCGCTGATGGCGGAGGAAACAGTAAAGGTCGGTAACAAAAGGGAGATGCTGAGCCGATTCACCGAGGTGAAGATGACGAGCCGCCTGCCGACGTATATCTACCTGATCCAGCGGCTCTGACGCGCATTTTAAAGCAGAAAAGATTTTAACGCAGAGAAGGAAACCTGCGACAAAAGAATTTTCAACAAAACCAAAACTCAATCCTTTTTTTCAATGATATGTTCGAATCGATTTATTGCAGCCCTTTGCGTCTTTGCGCCTTAGCGACTTTGCGTTAAAATTCTGAGCTTAAACGTGTGCTCAAAAGGAGATCAAACGGAGGTGCCATGAGCAAGTCCACCAAGAAGGTCATCCTGATCACCGGGGCTTCATCCGGCTTCGGCAAGGCCTGTGCGCTTCATCTGTCCCGTCTCGGCCACAAGGTATTCGGCACGAGCCGCAATCCCGAGCCCCGAGCGGCAGGAGAGGCGGCGGCCGGACCTGCGACGTCGGACGTCCCGGAAATGATCCGCATGGACGTCGATCGTGACGACTCCGTCGGCAGCGCCGTCGCTTCCGTCCACGAAAGAGAAGGCAGGATCGATGTGGTGGTCAACAACGCAGGACTCGGTCTGGCCGGAGCGATCGAAGACACCTCCGTGGATGAGGCGAAGGCCCTGTTCGAGACGAACTTCTGGGGCGTGCTGCGCGTGCTCCGGGCCGTCCTGCCCATCATGCGGGCGCAACGATCCGGCCATATCGTGAACATCAGCTCCCTGGGCGGGCAAATCGGGATCCCCTTCCAGGCGTTTTACAGCGCCAGCAAATTTGCTCTGGAGGCCATGACCGAAGCACTGCGCATGGAAGTCAGGCCCTTTGGGATTCGCGTGGTCCTCATCGAGCCCGGAGATGCACGCACCGAATTCACGGGAAGCCGTCGATGGACACGGAAGTCAAAAGAGAATAAGACCTATGCCAAACAGTGCGACACGGCCGTCGCCATCATGGAGCGTGATGAGAGGGGGGGATTCTCTCCTGAAAAAGTGGCCCACCTCCTGGCGAGGATCATAGAAGATCCGTCTCCCAGGCTCCGGTACAGGGTCGGCTCCCCATTTCAGATGAGCGCCGTGACGGCCAAGGGGATTCTGCCGGATTCGGTCTTCGAGCGGCTCCTGATGAAGTACTACAAGATGACGTGACTGCACAGGGAATCCAATTATTTCCGTTGAAGAGTATTAACGCAAAGACGCCAAGGCGCAAAGAGAAGATAATCCAAGGGGAATACGGAAAAAATCATGGATGTTGCGAGCGAAGCGAAG
>CAZFWM010000232.1:0-11825 GCA_964522545.1 uncultured Thermodesulfobacteriota bacterium | reverse complement strand
AATTAGATCAGAGCGCTACTATTCGAAGAGGTGCTATGCTGAATATTAGGAAGGGGTGAATTATTGCTGAGGATTGATTATTTTATAAATGATATGGTTTATCGATCGTGTCATTTTGATAGTTCATTTTATCTTATTTCGATCCTTTCTTTTTGTCATTTCGACCGCAGGGAGAAATCTTATGGTCACTATCAGGAAGATCCCGGGATTGCCTGGATGGGGCAGGGCTGCCGCACTGGTTTTGCTTTTCTCCTCGTTTACCCTCGCCCTCACCGCCTGCGACTCCTCCTCAGGGAGCGGCAGGGCCGAGGGAGAGGTGCTCGATCTCCTCGACGACGGTAGAGCGTGGCTCGCCGTGGGCGAAGGGGACAAGGCGCGCCTGGCTTTTCTCGAGGCCCTGGCCATCGCCCCGGACGACCCGGAGGCCCTCTACGGCCTCGTCCTCTCGGACACGGTGCACACGGTCGACGTGTTCAGCATCATCTACGACTACATCCTCTCCTTCATCGAGCAGGGCGGCCCGGTGACGGCCCAGGTCTTAGACAAAGACGAGAGCGGTTTCGCCGGCAGGGAGGGCCCCGAGGGCTGGATCGACGACCTCCTCGACATGATCTTCCACACCCTGCTCCTGGATCGGGCCCGGGAGCTCGTGGACACTTCCCGGATCTGCCGGACCATTCCGGACATCGCCTATCATCATGAAGGGATCCCGATCCTGATCGCACTGGAGCATGTGGCCGACCTGGCCGGGGAGTTCGATTCGAGCGAGCTGTACGCGGCCGAGGCCTTCGCCCTCCTGCTCGACGGCCTCACGAGCCACCTCCTTGTGCTCGACCTCGACTTCGACCTGAGCCTGGCCTGGCGGATCGCGGATATCGACTTCGAGTGCACGCCCATGCCCGAGGCGATCGGCCTGGTGACGGCCATGCTCATCGACCTCGTGGCCGATCCGGACTACCCGGGCTTCCTCACCATGTCGACGTGCGGGATGGAGGCCTTCACCGACGCGGGGCTACGGATCGGACTCGGGCTGGACCAGTGGCTCCGGACCTTTGACGCCGTCGCCGCCGAGACGGACGATCAGGCCGACGACATAATCGGGTACGAGGATCTAAACGGCAGCGGAGACTTCGACCACGGCGAGCCCTTCGTGATCCCCCACTTCGGCGTGCTCGATGCCGAAGAGATGGAGGTGCTGGAGGGAGTACTCGTACTGGTGGCGTCCCTGCGAGATTCGTACCTGGACGACACGTCCTACGACCCGGACCCGGAGACCCGAAGCCCCTTCTGCCTCTCCGCCATGAACCCCCTGCTGGAGGCGCTGGGGGTGCCCCTGGCCATGCCCGGCTCCGTGCAGATCGACTTCGGAGCCATCTACGCCAACCCCCGCCCCTGGCGTCTCAAGACCACCCTGCTGGCGGTGCTGCACCTCGTGCAGCTCATCTTTCCTGAGCCGTGAGGCGGCAATTCCGGGACATTGACCTCGAATATCCTTATGGGGATATGGAATGATAATCGATCATTCTCGATGTTTGAAGAAAGGGCTCGATGAATCGAGCCCCTACAATAGCCGGGAATTAGGGGACACCATACCTAATTCAGCGTTCCTACAGCGCGACCATAACAGCATGAATTAGGTATGGTGTCCCCCAATTCTACGGAGATATCACACTCGTACCGGTATCGATGATTTCGATATCGAGGGCTTGCTGGCCTTCCTTTGTATACAGTGCGGACCAGATTCTGATCTCGCCTATGCTCTCGAAGGGAAACGAAATAGGTAGCTCTGTGTACGGATAAATCATCGGTATTTGAACCGACCAGAGATGAAAGACCTGTAACGGGACGGGTATGATCAAGTAGGTCACCCAGTTGGCGGGCTCAGGCGCTGCCAGGGTAAAGTCGAGCCAGAGGGCCCCCTCCTTGTATGTTCCGGCCACATCCATCATGAATTCCATCGGGTAGAGCGGCTCTACGGTGATCTCCACAAGGGGATAGATCGTGAAAAAGCCGTCGGAGATTTCAAAATAGAGTAGGTGTGGATTCACCACGCTGTACCCGACAGGCGGCTCCCATCGGAACAGGCGCGTCTCCGGGTCGAAGGAGAGCGTCTCGCCCGTGACCGGCACCACCCCCGGCGGAGGCACTTCCACTCCATTGAGAATGGCCTTGTAGGTGAGCTCGTCTTCGTCCGGGTCCGAGGCCATGATCTGCACTTCGATGAGATCCTCCTCCACCACACTCGCTTCATAGGGCTCGGTCAGGAAGACCCCGTTGGCCGTGATCCAGTCCACCTCGGGCGGGTGGATCGGCTCTATGGTGAAATGAACGCCGGCGTGGACGGCCAGAGCCCCATCAGAGATCTCCAGAACAAGGTCATAAGGACCGGTCCCGGCACTTCCGAAGGGAGGTCTCCACCGGAACAGGTGGGTCTCCGGGTCAAAGGTGAACGTCTCATCGGGATCCGGCACCTCCCAGGGGGCGGGGACCTCCAACAGGTTCAGAAAGGCTCTGTATGTGAGGGCCTCCCCTTCCGGGTCGTGGCCCTCGATCTGAATCTCCAGTAACTGCTCCTCCTTGATACGGGTCACGTAGGGCTTGGTGAGGGGCACGCCATTGGCCGTAACGGAGTCGACCCCAGGCGGGTTTCCGGTGACGCACTTCAAGATGCTTGACCCTAAGGTCGCTGAAAAGAGGGTGTTCGGGTACTCCCAGTCGATGATCAGCTTCTGCATATAGTACTGATGCAGGTTCTCTCGGTATGGGGCCCAGTGCTCCCCCCCGTCGGCGGAGGCATAAACCCCGTAACGCCAGCTCTCCACAAAGACGCGGTTCGGCTCTTCCGGATGAATGGCGATGTCACAGGTATGAAAATAGCCTTCGGGACGGGGCAGCCCCCAGTTACACGCCTCCCATGTCCTTCCACCGTCCGTCGATAGAGACACCCCCTCCAGGGAGGCCACGTAGATACGATCGGGATCATCCGGGCTGTTTACGACCGAGAATACCGCGGTGTTGATCTCCGATGCCCCCACTAGCGACCAGGACTGAAGGACCGGGTCCCACGTATAGACCGCTCCCGGCTCATTTGCCTGATCAGCCGACAGCGACGTTACGGACGTCACAGAGGTGTACTCCGGGCTCCCGTCCGATAAGCGCGTTCCGGCGATCAGAGGCTCCAGATTTTCATCGAAGGCCAGGGAGGTAACGCTCAACATTCCCAATCCCTTGTTCATCGATTCCCACGTCTCGCCGCTATCCTCACTCTTCAGGACGCCGTTATTCTGTGTCGCGAGATAGATCGTTCCATTCTCCAGGGGGTACACTCTCCAGATCCCTGTCCCCTCTGTGGAGGGGAGCTGCTCGCCCGGCCCTATGTTGAACTCGGCGGAGGGATCGATGGTGGTCAGGTCGATCTTGTAGAGGCCCTTTTGAAGCGGCCAGTCCCAGGCGGGATTCCCCGTTGCATAGTAAAGGATGTCAGGATTCAAAGGATCGACCACAACATCCCAGATGTAGATCAACCCTTGTTCGACGACAGGTACAAAGTAGGTCCAGCTGTTCCCGCGATCGAAGGAGATCTCGAGGGCGCCCTCACTGGTTGTAGCCAGAATAGAACCGTCCGTGGGGTGCTGTGTCAGAGCGTTCGCGTTGAGGACATTGATTCCGTCGATCTTCCTCTCGAAGGAGGCGGCCCCGTCCGTGCTCTTCCAGAGGCATAAAACCCCCCCGCTGGTCATGTAGTATCTCTTAGAGCGGTGATAGGGCGGGCTTCCGACGACCTCGGACGGATCGATGGTGATCCCATAGGGGCCGGCATCCGGCAGAGTCTGGAACCAGGGCAAGAGCTCCCAACTTATGCCGCCATCCTGACTCAGGTAGAGCCCGCCGAGGTCCTGATCCTGTTCGGCCCAGTAAAAAGGGGACTCGTTCCACACGCTGCCGGGAAAGGCGCTGACCCAGACAAAGTCGGAGTTGTTGGGATCCACGATGGCGAAATAGGCCATAGGCGGGTAATCGGCCTCGAGGATGCCCGGGAAGGGAATCGCCTCCCAGGTATCGCCCGCGTCGGCACTCCTGTAGATCCAATCCTTTTGGGTGCAGGCGAAGATGACGTTTCTATCGTTCGGGTCGAAAGCCAGATGGGTGATATAAAGCCCCAGGGGGACGGAGAGACCGCTGTTGGCCGGGACCCACTCTTGGAGGGAGCGATTGTATTTAAAGATGCCGTCTCCATAAGTCGCTGCAAAGAGATCGCGGTTCGTGGGATTCTGAAAGATGGCGGTGACATTCGTGTAGGGCTCGGGAATGCCTGTATCGAAGGGCCACCAGGTCAATCCACCGTCCCGGCTCTTGTATATGGCCGCGCTGATATCTCTGCTGCCTCCAAGGGCCACGTAGGGGAGGACTCGTGAGACGCCCAAATAAAGGACCTGCGGATTGGTGACGTCCATCAGGATGTTATAGATGATCCGGTCTTCTTGAGGGATGCCCTCGTTGGCCTCGAGCCAGGATTCCCCTCCGTTCACACTCTTCCAGACCCCCCGAAGTGTGCTCACGTAGAGGACGTCAGGATTCGTGGGGTCGATGCTCAGCCCATAGGAGAGCAAGCCGAGTGCCAGCGAGCTCCCGGGCTCCATATTGTCGATGCTGAACCAGTTCTCGCCCGCCTCCATGCTCTTATGAATGGTGAACATCACCACATAGAGTGTCTCGGGGTCCACGGGATCGATATAGACCCTGTACCGATCTCCCCCGGAAGGCCCAAGGTGCAACCACTGGTTCAAACCGGATTGCGCCTCGGCAAGAGGGACGATCAATATCAAGCAGAGGGCGAGGGTCCAGACGCGTATTGCTTTGAACGTTGAACATCCAGCTTTCATCTCCATCCCCTTTCTTGCAGAAAATCCCCTCTATTTCTTTCTATACGAAAGAAAGACCTCTTTCATAACATTTTAGAAATTTATGGGTTTTCCGGTTAACATCTTAAGAAACGAATCCCTCGAAGGGGCTCACTCCCCGATCGCCATCCCGTGTTCCCTGGCCCACCGCATGACCTTCTCGTAGGCATCCATGGCCTCCCTCGACTCCTCGGCCTCCTCGGCCGGATCGTCCACGGAATAGAGATAGGGGAAGGGCTCGCCCGGGCGCATGACGGACCAGAGGACCTCGCCCAGCCGGCCCACCTGATCGGGTACGGTCCATTCGGCCCGGTCGCAGTAGTCCTGGAAGGGGAGCCCCTTGGGGTTTTCCTCATAAGGGATCGGGTTGGGGATCTGCTCGTACGGGGTGAGGTCGGGCGTGGATGCGAAGCAGTCGTACATGGGGGCCGTGTGGGCGTCGTACTTGGTCATGGGCGGCAGCCCGAGGATGAGCTCGATGGTCATCCACATGCTCGACATGGTGTAGAGGACCGAGGAGGTGTAGTCGCGCTTGGCCCAGGGGCTGATCACCATGCCGACCGTGCGGTGGGGGTCGATGTGGTCCGAGCCGGACTGGGGGTCGTCCTGGGTGACGAAGATGGCGGTCTCCGCCCAGTAGGGGCTGTGGCTGATGTAGTCGACGAGCTTGCCCAGGCCCGCGTCGTTGTCGGCCACGAGCCAGCGCGGAGTCGGGGCCCCCGAGCTGGAGCCGTAGGTGTGGTCGTTGGGGAGGATCATGTAGACGAAGGGGGGGAAGAGGCCCGCCTCGACCTCCCGGATGAACTCGTCCACCTTGACCTCGTCCGAGGTGCGCATGTTCCAGAACCCGTACTTGAGGTCGATGTAGGGGGCGAACCGGACCAGGTCGTCCGCCACGCCGATGAATTGTCCGTAGTCGCGGAATTCGACGCCGTGGTCGAGACAGTTGTGGAAGATCGTTCCGGCCGGCGACTTGGCCGCCTCCTCGACCGTGCTCAGGGGCGCACGGGCCCCGGCGATCCAGGTCTTCTCGGCAAAGTCGTTGGCAATGGCGCAGGTACCCCAGAAGTGGCCTATGATGCTCGAATCCCCCTCGACATAGAAGTTGTCGCAGATGACGAACTCCCGGGCCAAGGCGTGGAGGTTGGGGGTGATCGCCTCGCCGAAGACGAGATGGGCCGGGTCCGCCTCGGTCCCGGCCAAGTCGCCGAGGATCTGGTCGTAGGTCTTATTCTCCTTGAGCACGAAAATGACGTGCCGGATATGCTCGCTCGGCTCCCCCCACTCGGTCGGGATCGGAGAACCCGCCTGCTTGGGGACCGAATAGAATCCGGCCGACCAGTTGTTGTTCGCCTCCACCTCGGCCGTGTAGGCGGCGAGCTCTTCGGACGTGGGCAGGGGGACCGCCGAGACCGATCCGTTCCAGGCCCCCCCGGCGGCGCCGCTCCCCAGACCCTTTCCGTTGGCCACGTAGAGCATACCGCCGGCCTCGTCCAGGGCGAGGTCGCTCGGGTACCAGCCTGTGGGGATCCGGCCGATCAGGGACCCGTCGGAGGAGTCGAGGAGGTCGACGCAGTTGTAGCCGGAGCAGGCCACGTAGAGGCGTGCCCCGTCGGAGCTCACGGCCACGGCCCCGGGCATGGCGCCCATCACCCCGATCGCCTCGTCGTGGAGGTCGTAGGTGGTGAGGACCGTGTCGGTTGCGGTATCGATCACGGAGAGCTCGTCCGTATCGGAGTTAGTCACGTAAAGCCGGGCCCCGTCGGGTGAGAGGGCCATCCCTTCCGGGTTCTTCCCCACCGGGATCAGACCGGTCTCCCGCGGCCCGCCGTGGCAGGCCAGGTCGACCACGCTCACCGAGGCGGCGCCCCAGTTCGAGACATAGGCCTTGGTCCCGTCTGGCAGGACCTTCACGTCATACGGGTAGTTCCGGGTCCCGACCCGTGCGGTCTCGGTCCCGGAGAGGAGATCGATGACGCAGAGGGTGTGGCCGAGGTTGCAGCAGACGTACAGGATGCCCTCGTCGGGAGAGAGGGACAGGCCGGACGGGTAGCCAAGCACCTCGATCTCCCGGAACAGGACCGCCTCGCCCCCGACGAGGTCGAACTCATAGACCACCTGGGCGCCGCCGCCGCTCACCCAGAACTTGTCTCCGGCGGCGCTGAAGAGGGCGCCCGTGAAGGTGTAGGGGAGCGGCACGGTCTGGGCGACCGAGAGGGTTTCGGTGTCGATGAGAGCGAGCGACGCCCTCTGGATCGAGGGGACCACGGCCGTGGCCCCGTCCGGGCTCAGGGCCACGTCGATGGGAAACCGGGGCACCCTGATGGTCTCCCCGGCCGGGGAGATGGCCCGGCCATTGGGCAGGACGAACCGGCCGTCCCCGATCGGCCCGGGCCGGAGAAAAGCATGCTCGCCCGGCTCCGGGGCCCGACCCGTGATGTCGGGCGGGGTCGCCGGCTCTTCGGGGCCCGCGTCGTCGGACCGGCCGGAGCCGGAGTCGCAGGCGGCGAAAAGACCGGCGCAGAGAAGAAGAGCGAGAAGTATGGCAAGGAATCGGGCATTCATTCGAGAGCTCCCATGATTTTTTAACGCAAAGTCGCCAAGACGCTAAGACGCGACTTTTAAGAGTATGAATTCACCACAGAGGACACAGAGTTCACAGAGATAAGAAAGAGCTTGTAGTAATATTATTTAAAAATCTCTCTTCCGGTCTCTCTGTGTCCTCTGTGTCCTCTGTGGTTGAAAAAATATAATTTCCTAGCATCCAACTTGTACCACGGAATTTGTCCATTATCCAACTCATCGGAGCGGCCTGCCGATGAAGAGTTGATGATACCACATGGTCTTCTTGAGGGCGATGATGTAATTTGATACCTTATCGAATGCAAACCCAATAATAATGTAGGAGGTCGACATGGCGACACAGGGCTTCTTCGAGGGCGCCGGTCCGTTCGAGACCGTGGAGGCGGGAGCGGCCAAGTTCGATCTCCCCATCCTCTATTACCGGGACGACCTGTTCCTCGCATTCTTCAGTGCGGACGCCGCCGGGGTTCGGGAGGTCCTCCCCTCCCCTTCTCTGAGCCCCGTGCTCTACAGGCCCGGGCGCGCTCTGATCGGCCTGGCGGCCTTCAACTACATCGAGACGAGCATCGGCCCGTACGGAGAGGTGGCCGTGGCCGTCCCCGTGGTCCACGGCCGGCGGGCGGCCCCCCTCCTTCCGGCCCTCCTGGAGAGCCGGTACCCGGGGTTCGGGATCTTCGTCATACACCTACCGGTCACCACGACGATCGCCCGGGACGCGGGACGCGGGGTGTGGGGCTACCCGAAGTTCACCGCCGACATGCACTTCACGAGCTCACCGGAGTCGATCGCCTGCGAGATGAGCGAGGCGGACAGGCACATCCTCACCCTCCGGGCACCCAAGAGGGGGCTCCTGCTGCGGGACGAACGTCCTCTTGTCACCTACACGACCAAGGGGACCGATCTCGTGCGGACCACGGTACCGACGCGGGGAATCTTCCAGGTCTCGATGCGGCCCAGGGGCGCCCGACTGGAGCTAGGCGATCACCCAGTGGCCGAGTCGATGCGTGCCCTGGACGTGAGGGACCGCCCCCTCATGACGCGATACTATGTGGAGCGGGCCGCGATCCTTCCCCGCGGGGAGATTGTGGAGTCCGGGGTCCGGCCCCACGAGGGCTACCAAGGGTCGGACCGGGACGGTAAGGTCACCTGCAGCTGGGAGGGGACGGGGTGAGGATAATACCTCTGAGGAACCCAGGAACCCAGGAAAAAAATTTATAACGTTTTCAAAGCCGATGATATCTTAACGCGGCGGGGCTGCAAACGAAGCGATGTGTAAACAGGAGGAAAAAGGGGAAATATTTTAAATTTTAGGATTTCTCTCTGTACAATTCATCCCTTTCCCATTTTTCCATTTTTCCCCTTTTCCTTTGCTTACACAATTTTCCCTTCCTGGGTTCCTGGGTTCCTCAGAGGGAATTTTTTTCGGCATGACACACTTTCAAGAACGCAGATGAGGAATCAAGTTGCCTGACAACGCCCATCTCACTGACGAGGACCTCCGGGCCTTCCGGGACCTGGCGGCCTCGTTCGCTCACCGCACGGTCGCCCCAATGCTCGAGCCAGAGGGGCCTGACGGCGATCTCGCTTCCGTCCCGGGCATCCTGGACGAAGGGGATACAGCCGGGCTGCTCGCCTCCCCCATACCCGAAGCGACCGGGTACGAGCACGGCGTCTGGGGCAGCGCCACGGACACGGCCGGCCCGGCCGCCTCTCTGATCCTGCTGGAGGAGATCGCCGCGGTCTGCGGCGGCATAGCCGCCTGTTTCCACGCCCAGGGCCTGGGGGCCGCACCGGTGTTCGCCTCCCGGGGCGCCCGCACCCGTGAGGGACCGGAGAGGCATCCGGACCGACTGGCAGCGGCCCTGCTGGAGAGCTATGGGATGCCCCGTCTCAATGTACTGCTCGCCCCGGACCGGGACGCCCCGGAGCGGGTCCACACCGTGGCCGAAAAGAGCGGGACCGGGTACACCCTGCGAGGGACCAAGACCTTCGTCTACCACCCTCCGGGCCTCGATTCCTACACGGTCTTCGCCCGAGTCGAGAGCGAGGGTGCGTGGGGCTGCTTCCTCGTCCCGGCCGGAGCCAAGGGCCTGCGGGCCGAGACGGTCGAGGGGAGAATGGGGCTGCGTGCATGCGGGCTCTGCCACCTCTTCCTGGACGGCGTCTCCCTGGAAGGAACTTCGCGGCTTGACGCCGAAGTGGAGGGCCGTTGGCTCCTCCTGCGCGAGCTCCAGCTCCTCTGGCTCGGGCTCGGAGCCATTGCCGTCGGCACGGCACGGGGAGGGCTCGCCGCGGCACGGGCCTACTGCACAGAGCGGTATCAAGGAGGGAAGTTGATCATAGAACACCCGGCCATCAAGCTCCTTCTCGCAGAGGCCGAGACGCGGATCGAGGCGGCCGCGACCTTCACACGATCAGCCGCATCGACACCCCTCGGCACCCTGGACGGCCTGCGGCGGGCCGCCATGGCCAAGCTCTTCGCGGCCGACGCCGCTTTCCGTGCCGTCAACGACTCCCTCCAAACCCTGGGAGGATACGGATACATGGAGGACTACCGGATGGAAAAGCGACTCCGGGACGTCTCCGTGATCAAGAGCATGGCCGGCTCGCCCGACCAGCTCCGCCTCCTCATCGCCGAGGCGGCCGAAAGGAGCTGATCTATGGCACTGGAGATGAAGCACGCCGCCACGGACCTGGCCCTGCTCGGGCGGGCCCTGGTCGACAATCGCGACCTTACCTTCTGGGAGCGGGACACGCGCACGCTCCCCTGGTTCTTTCGCCGGGCCCGCCGCCGCTACCGTCGCTTCGCCGATGAGCAGCTGCGCCCCTTTGCCCTGGAGGCCGACCGGGATCCGGAGGGATTCGATCCGCTGCCCATCATCGCGGCGGCCAGCCGGGCCGGGCTCCAGACCGAGCTCATGTTCCCTCCCATCGGGACCCTGCGTTTCCTCCACGGCCTCTACGCCATCGGCCTGGCCGCCTGCCTCAAGACCGAAGAGCTGTGTGCGGCGTGCGGCGGCCTCGGTCTCGCTCTACTGGCCCACGATCTCGGCGTGGCGCCGATCCTCCTTTCCGGCGACCTCGGGGCCATGTGGCGGTGGCAGTGGCCGATCTACCGGAGCATTCGCCGGGACGAGCCGAAGGTCATGGCCTTTGCGATCACCGAGCCCTCGGCCGGCTCCGATGTGGAGGAGACCGACGGGGCCTCCAAGGCACGCCTCATGACGCGTGCCCGCCGGGCCGACGGCGGGTGGGTCCTGAACGGGCGGAAGTGCTTCATCACGAACGGGGCCATCGCCGATTACGTGACCCTCTTCGCTGCCCTCGAGGGCGAGGGAGTGGAGAGCTGGACCTGCTTCCTCATCGAGCGGGAGATGCCCGGCTTCTCCGTGGGCAGGAAGGAGCGAAAGCTCGGGCAGAGGGCGGCCGATGCCTCGGAGCTCGTCCTCGAAGATTGCTTCGTTCCGGACCGGAACGTGATCGGCCGCGTGCGCGGCGGCTGGCCCATCAACCGGAACGTACTCAACTTTTCGCGCACCCCGGTGGGCGCCATCGCCGTCGGGATCGCCCGGGGAGCCCTCGAGCAGGCACTGGACTTCTGCCGGTCGACGGAGCTCGGCGGCCGGCCCCTTGCACACTATCAGGAAGTCCAGCTCGCCCTGGCCGAGATGATGATCCGGGTACAGGCGATGCGCGCCACCGTATGGCACGCGGCCCGGAGCCACATCCCCTACCAAGCGATGAGCTCTGTGGCCAAGGTCTTCTGCGGAGACACGGCGGTCGAGGTCTGCAGCCGGGCCATGGAGCTCCTCGGCGACCACGGCTACCTCCACGGCCGGGGAGTGGAGAAGGCCTTGCGCGACGCCCGCCTCAACCAGATCTACGAAGGCACGAACCAGATCAACCGGCTGGCCGTCATCGAGGGACAGTGGAACGCGGAAGTGATGGGTGGGCAAGAGTTATAGCTATTTCGTCCGCCACCCTCTGCTATTTCGGACCGCCGCCCTCCTGTCATTTCGACCGCCCCTCTATGTCATTTCGACCGCCCCTCTATGTCATTTCGACCGAAGGGAGAAATCTTTACCATCCGGAGCTCAGGTCTCTCCATTTTGGATTCATCTGATTCACCAATTGATTTTTCTTTTCCCTTCGCCATTTCTTTATCTCTTTTTCCCTGTCAATTGCAGCGGTAACATCTTGCGTTTCTTCGAAATAGATAAGCTTGTTCAGGTTATATTTGTTGGTAAAGCCTTCGACCAGTTTATTCTTGTGCTCATAAAGGCGCCTACCGCCTATCCGGTTGACTCAGCATGGTACAACATGTAGTATTGGCGGACCTCG
>CAZFWM010000231.1:0-11893 GCA_964522545.1 uncultured Thermodesulfobacteriota bacterium | reverse complement strand
CCACCTCCAGTGTCACGATGCTTTCTGTCAGGCCGACGATCCTCCCGTGGATGCCACCGGCCGTAACCACGGCATCCCCTTTCGTGAGCTTTGACAGCATCTCCCGGTGTTCCTTTGTCTTCTTTTGCTGGGGGCGGATCAGCAGGAAATAGAAGACCACAAAGATCAGTATGAGCGGCAGGAAGCCGGCAATCGATCCGGCGCCTCCCGGGGCGCCCGGGGGGGCGCCGCCCGGCCCCCATTGCATAAGCGAGATTCATTTTATGTCCTCCTGATGTCGCTTGTTAAAAAATTCCTTCCGGAACTCACCGAACTCGTCGGCCGCAATAGCCTCTCTGGCCCTCTGCATCAACCCCACATAATATGCGAGGTTGTGCAGCGTGTTGAGCCTCGAGGCCAGTATCTCACGCGCCATGTACAGATGGCGCAGATAAGCGCGCGAATAATGCCGGCATGTATAGCACCCGCACTCAGGGTCCACAGGCCCTGGGTCGTCGGCATAGCGGGCATTCTTTATAGCCAACTTTCCGAAGGAAGTGAACAGGGTGCCGTTGCGTGCATTACGTGTCGGCATCACACAGTCGAACATATCGATGCCGTGCCCTATGCATTCGACCATATCTTCAGGCGTGCCCACGCCCATGAGATATCGCGGCTGCCGCCGCGGCAGCGCCTCGGCCGTGCGTGCCGCCGTGGCGTAGGTCATCTCTTTTGGTTCCCCCACGCTGAGCCCGCCGAGGGCATAGCCGTCGAAGCCGATCTCGACGAGGCTGGCCGCACATTCGGCGCGGAGATCCTCGTATGTCCCGCCCTGTACGATCCCGAACAGGGCTGTGTCACTCCTCGTCTTTGCACTCAGGCAGCGCTTCGCCCACCGCAGTGTCAGGCCCATCGAACGCGTCGCCTCAGCCCTGCTGACCGGGTAGGGCGGGCACTCATCGAGCACCATGGCGATGTCACTCTCCAGGGCCTCCTGGATCTCGACCGCAAGCTCCGGGGTCATCACGTGGGCCGATCCGTCGATGTGGGACCGGAACCTTACCCCTTCCTCTTCGATATCCCTCAGCGCCGAGAGGCTCAGAACCTGGTACCCCCCGCTGTCCGTTAGGATCGGGCGGCTCCAGTGCATGAACTTGTGGAGCCCGCCGAGCCGCCTGATCCTCTCGTGCCCGGGTCTCAGGAAGAGGTGATAGGTATTGCCCAGGACCACCTCGGCCCCGATCGACTCGAGCTCTTCAGGAGTTACCGCCTTGACGGCGCCCTGGGTTCCGACCGGCATGAACACCGGGGTCTCGATCTTGCCGTGGGCCGTGGATATCGTTCCCAGTCGCGCCCCGGCGGTCCTGTCTGTCTTCCTGAGGTCGAATGAAAAAGCCACGTCCGCCCTCGCCCTAGTATCCGCCGGCCGGCCGGTTCGCACTGGAAAATTGCCTATTCGATCAGCATGGCATCGCCGTAGCTGAAGAACCGGTATCCCCGCTCTATCGCCTCCCTGTACGAGGAGAGCAAAACTTCTCGGTCCACAAAAGCGGACATCATAATCAATAATGTAGATTTAGGCAAATGGAAGTTCGTCAGAATCGCATCCACTACCTGGAACCGGTATCCCGGCCGTATGAAGAGCTCGGTCGAGGCGCTCCCGGAGCGCACGCCTCCCTCACCTTCCGCCGCCGTCTCGAGGGCCCTCACCGTGGTGGTTCCCACCGCAACCACCCGTCTTCCCTGCCGGCGCCCCTCTGTGATCCTCCCGGCTGAATCCTCGCTGATCAGGTACTGCTCGGTGTGCATTCTGTGTCGTTCTATCTCAACCTCTCGGACCGGTAGGAATGTACCCAGCCCCACGTGCAGGGTGATCGGGACGATTTCCGCGCCGCGCGCTCTTACTGCATCGACCAGTGCCTCCGTGAAGTGCAGACCCGCCGTGGGGGCGGCCACGGCGCCCGGATGGCGAGCATAGACCGTTTGGTATCTCGCCCGGTCCCCGAGCCGCTCGATCTCCTCCGGGCCGCTTCGCCGGATGTAGGGGGGCAGCGGCGGAAGCCCGACCTCCTCGAGGATCTCCTCGACCGGCGTCCCGCTTTTTATGGAGATCTTCCAGAGCCCTTCCGCGCCGCGCGCGATGAAGCGGATCGTGACGGAATCTTCCAGAACCACCACCTCACCGTCTTTCACGCCTCGGGCCGCGCGCGCCAGCCCCTCCCAGATTGTTACGCCCTCCACCTCCCGCTCTATTTGCCGGAGTAGTAGGATCTCCACCTTGCCCCCAGTCTTCCTGTATCCGATCAGCCGCGCCGGAACGACCCGGGTGTCGTTCACCACGAGTATGTCGCTTGGCTTCAGGAGCTCGGGGAGGTCACAGAAGCGATGATGTGTTGTGGAATGCAGCCGCCTGTCGAGCCGCATGAGGCGCGAGCTGTCCCGTCGCCCCAGCGGTACCTGGGCGATCCGGTCCTTGGGCAACTCGTAATCGAAGAGGTCGATATTCATCCCTGGGCCAGGTAGACGATGAGTAGGCCTATAGCCATGGCGGCGAATCCTATGCTGCGCAGCACGCGGTCCGGCAGCTCGGGTATCTTGGCCGCCAGCACCTTCATGTGCGCTGGAAAAGCAAAGTAGGAGACCCCTTCGAAAACCAGCATCAGTCCGAGAGCGCACAAGAAGATCTTCATCTTCCCTCCCTGCCCGCAGCGAGGAATTCCAGGTAGGCCTCGATTCGAACGCGGCTCCGTGCATCCAGCGGCCCGGGCCCCTCCCCTTCGAGAGTCAGAATCGGGACCGGAAGCCTGTCCCGGAAGATCAGGTCCTCGATCTGTCGGAAACAAAATGACTGTACATAGTGAACGAGCCCCCGGATGCGGCGTCGCTCCACCTCGGCCGCGATGTCCTCGATCCGAACGAACACATTGTAGGGGTAGGTGTACTGCAGGTACTGATCGACCAGGTCCCCGGCCTCGAAGGGCATGCTGAACTGGCGCTGGGTCTCGTTGAACACTACCTGTGCCCCGCGCGACTCCACGAACGAATGGAGATCGCTGAAGATGGGGGGTACACCGATGAACCCGACTCGAACCCCGGGGGGACTCGGATCGCGACTGTCCGCCTCGGCGAGAAGGGCATCGGCGCGGCGCTCGAAGGCGGCCGGGTCGCCCGTCATATCGCTCGAGCTCACCAGGATCTCGTGGTTCTCCCGGCCGGTGATCCTGCCGTCGGCCCAGGTGAGCTCATCGATGCGCCGGAGCTTGGCCCGCACGCCGGCCAGCTCACGCCGCGTGTGCTCTGCTGATCGGAGGGGCACGGAAAAACAGGCGCACAGTTTTTCGATCTGGTAGCGCAGGGCCTCGGGGTCCCTGTCATATGGGTAGGCGAAGGGGATGATCCGCACCCCGGCGACCTCGAGGGTCTCCATCAGGGCCTGAGTGTTGCTGCAGTCGCCCCGTGTGACCGCGATCACCTCTCTGACTCCCTTGCGGAGGACGGTCCCGTAGATCCCCTTGATCCAGGTGCAGATATTCTTCGGGTAACCGGCGAGCTCGGCCGCCTCCACCCATTCCCTCTTGTCGGGGCTGGTGATGAAAACGTTATTGAGATCGACCGGGATCCGCCCGGCCGCCAAGAGGACTTCGATCGGTATGGAGGTCGTGAAGCCGACGCACCCGTCCCTGCTCAGGGATTTTCCCCCGCCCTTGCCCATCTCTCTACCTATGCACGATGGCCGAGCCTATTCCTTGGCCATGTACTTGAGGAACGGTTGGAACAGGTCGATCGGTATCGGGAACAGGGTCGTCGAGTTGTTCTCGGTGGCCACCTCCCGCAGGGTTTGAAGAAACCTGAGCTGGAGGGCGACCGGTGTATCCTGAATGATCGTGGCCGCTTCCGAGAGCTTCTGAGCCGCCTGAAACTCGCCCTCGGCATTGATCACCTTGGCCCGTCTCTCTCGCTCCGCCTCGGCCTGCTTGGCCATGGCCCGCTTCATCTCCTCCGGGAGGTCGATGTGCTTCACTTCGACGTTGGAGACCTTGATCCCCCAGGGATCGGTCTGCTTGTCGAGAATGGACTGAAGGCCATGGTTGATCTTCTCCCGCTCGGACAGAAGATCATCCAGCTCCCACTCTCCCAGAATACTGCGCAGAGTGGTCTGGGCTAGCTGGGAGGTCGCGTACAGGAAGTTCTCTACCTCCACCACCGCCTTGTTCGGGTCCATCACGCGAAAGTAGATGACCGCGTTCACTTTGATGGATACGTTGTCGCGGGTGATCACGTCCTGGGGGGGCACGTCGAGTGTGATGAGCCGCAGGCTCACCTTCTGCATCTTATCGATGAGCGGAATGAGGAGAATGAGGCCCGGCCCCTTCGTTCCGATGATGCGACCGAGGCGAAAGATGACGCCCCGTTCGTACTCCTTGAGAATCCGGATGGCGCTCGCCAGGATAGAGGCGATGAAGATGATGATGACCAGTAGAGAGATTGGCATGGTCTCCTCCTTGTCTGATCGTCTTTGGCCGGCCGAGTCTTGACAGAGTTATCAAGTCACTCTGGACCGGTGCAAGACGAAATGGTTTACTGAATCAAGCGATTTTTATTATAGCCATGAAATGAAAAATCCTACACCTTTTCGACCTGTACGATCATCCCCTCCATGGCGGTCACCTTCACGCGCTCGCCGGCCTCGATCTCCTCATCGGACTGGGCGCTCCAGAGCTCCCCGTGCACGAAGATCGTCCCCTCCGGGGCGATCCGGGTGTGAGCTTTCCCCACCTCTCCAAGGAGCCCCTCCCTCCCCGTCGTCGGCTTGCGCAGCTGGGCGCGCAAGGCGTAGGTGAGGGCGAACACGAAGAAACCGGCCGTGCAGAGTACAACCGGGAGGATCACCTTCCAGGAGACTCGCAGGGCCGGATCCGGGGAATCGATGAGCATGATCGAGCCGAACGTCATGGAGATGACGCCGCCGATGGTCAGGAGTCCATAGCTGGTCAACTTAACCTCCGCAATAAAGAGCCCCAGGGCGAGAAGGATGAGCAGGATACCGGTATAGTTGACCGGGAGAACCTGTAGGGCGAAAAAGCTGAGGATCAGACAGATCGCACCGAACACGCCCGGAAAGATCGCGCCGGGGTGGTAGAGCTCCGAGGCGATCCCGATGAAGCCGAATGTCATCAACAGGTAGGCGATGTTGGGATTGGCCAGGGCATTGAGCACTCGGTGGCGCCAATCCATATCGATCGGAACGAGCGGTCTCCCCGCAGTTTTCAGAGTAAATTTGCCGCGTGAGGTCTCGACCTCCCGGCCGTCGATCTCCTCGATGAGCTCCTGCACATTCGGCGAGATCACATCGATCACCTTGAGCTCGAGCGCTTCCTCGCTCGTGGCCGAGACGCTTTCGACGACCGCATCGATCGCCCAGTCCACATTGCGACCCCGGCTCTCGGCTATGTTCTTGATCATGGCGACCGTATCGTTCTCGATCTTCTTTCGCATGTCCCCTTCGATGTCCTCGCCCTGCCCGCCAACGGGATGGGCGGCCCCGATGTGTGTGTTCGGCGCCATGGCGGCCACGTGGGCCGCCATGGTGATGAAGACGCCCGCGCTGGCGGCACGGCCCCCGCTCGGTGCCACGTAGACCACGATCGGGACAGAGGCGTTGAGCATCTGCTTGACGATGTCCTCGGTCGAAGGGAGCATGCCTCCCGGCGTGTCCAGCTGGATTATCAGGCATGCAGCATCCTCCTGCTCGGCCCGTTCGATCCCTTCTGTGATGAACTCCAAAGTCACGGGATTGATGACGCCATCGATGTGGACAAGGAATATCGTGGACGATTCATCCGGATCGGCCGCACGGGCCGGGCCGTCCAGGGATAGGGCCATCACCGCGCCGACTATGAAAAGAGCCGCACTCGCTAAGGCTAGTGGTGAGCTCGCCATCCGTCTTCTTCCGACCATCCGCCTCGGCATGACTATTCTCCTTGAGCTTCCCTGCCGGGTTGCCTTGTCGGAGACCGCCCGTCAGTTATCTTTTCCGCCACCCGGTCGAGGATTCGGTGGGCCACGGCAAGTTTGCTTAACAGCCCCAGATCCTCGACTCCGCCCGAGGTGTCGATGAGGGAGACCACATTCGTATCCACATCAAAGCCGGCATCCGGGCGGCTCACATCATTGGCCACGATCAGATCACAGTTCTTTTTTTTGAGTTTGTACCGGGCGTTTCCGATCACATCCTCTGTCTCGGCGGCGAACCCGACCAGAATGCGGTCTCCCTTCAGGCCGCCGAGCTCTTCCAGGATGTCCGGAGCTCTCTCGAGCTCTATGGACGGGATGTCCTCGATCCCGCCCTTCTTTATCTTCTGGTCTCTCGGATTCGACGGCCGGAAGTCTGCCACGGCGGCCGTCTTGATCACGGCGGCGGCCCATGGCAAACGATCCATCACTGCATCGCGCATCTCGGCCGCGCTCTTCACGGAAACACTCCGCACGCCGCCCGGAACGGCAAGGGAGATCGGCCCGTGCACGAGCTCTACCTCGGCCCCTCGCATGGAGGCGGCCCTGGCCAGGGCCAGGCCCATCTTCCCGGAGGACCTGTTCGTGATGAACCGGACCGGGTCGATCGGCTCCTCGGTGGGACCGGCCGTAACGAGAAGGTGAACTCCCGTCAGATCCTGCGGGCAGAGAAGGGATCGGATGCCGTCGAGGATGTCTGGTAGAGGCGCCAGCCGCCCCATTCCCTCCGCGCCGCACGCGAGCTCTCCGGAGGCCGGGCCGACAAGTCTGTGCCCATTGGCGCGGAGGCGGGCCAGGTTCTCCTTTGTGGCAGGGTTCTCGTACATGCGCACATTCATGGCCGGCGCAAAGAGCACCGGCGGCCCGTAGGTGAGGATCATCGTGGAGAGCATGTCATCCGCTATGCCGGAGGCCGCCTTGGCAAGGATGTTTGCGGTGGCGGGGGCTATCACAAATGCGTGGGCCCGATCGGTAACGGAAATGTGGTCGATCTCCCACCGAACCGGCGTCTCGAACATTCCCGTAATCACCCTGTTTCCCGTAAGGGAGGCAAAGGTAAGAGGACGGACGAACTCCTGGGCGCTCCGGGTCATCACCACGTGTACCTTGGCGCCGGCCCGCACGAGCTCGCGGCAGAGCTCCGCCGCTTTGTATACAGCGATCCCACCCGTAACGCCAAGGATCACTTCTTTCTCACAGAGCATCTCATCCATCTTTCTGAGGTCCCCTTCCATATGGAGAAAAATATTAGACGCGAGACCCGAATGAGTCAAGGCGATAGAGAATTACTTTACTGAAGCCTAATAGTGTGTTATCAAAAACGCAATGGAACCTGAAGAATATCGCATTCCTTCCGTCACCGTTGACATCATCATCGAGATGCCAGACGGCGGAGTCGTTCTCATAGAACGGCTAAACCCTCCGTTCGGGTGGGCCCTTCCCGGCGGGTTCGTCGATTATGGTGAAACCCTCGAGGAGGCGGCGATCCGGGAGGCCCGGGAGGAGACCTCACTGGATGTCTCTCTGATCGAGCAATTTCACACATACTCTGATCCGGCGCGCGACCCCCGAGGCCACACGATATCGACGGTATACATCGCCACGGCAACAGGAACCCCTCGGGCCGACGACGACGCGGTCGCAATCGGCGTCTTTGTGGAGGGAGCGCTCCCTGAGCCGATCGTCTTCGACCACAGCAAGATCCTGGATGACTACTTCCGCCGGCGGTTCGGAAAAGGCAGGTCAGCCGGCGCGGATGCATGAGGAGAAGCGGATGAATGAGGAGAACTCTATGCCAGATGACAACCAGGGCGATGACCGACTCGAGCCGGAGGACAGGCGCACTCTTCTCCGGATAGCCCGGAACGCCATCTCCCTACGAGTCGGCCGCACGGTCGAGGCCGTACCGGATGCCGACCGATCCAGATTCGAGTCCAAGTGCGGGGCCTTTGTCTCCATCCATAAAAAAGGAACCCTGCGCGGATGTATCGGAACCTTCACCGCCGACGCCCCCCTTCACCGGACCATCGAGGAGATGGCTGTCTCGGCATCCGCCAGGGATCCCCGCTTCCCCTCGGTCAAGGCCGACGAGCTCGAGGCAATCGATATCGAGATATCCGTACTCTCCCCGCTGAAGAAGATAGACGACGTATCCGAGATCGAGGTCGGCCGCCACGGAATCTACATTGTGCGCGGCATCAACAGAGGAGTCCTCCTCCCACAGGTTGCGACCAAGTGCGGCTGGGATCGGGAGACTTTCCTCAAACAGACCTGCCTCAAGGCCGGCCTGTCGGAAAAGAGCTGGAACCGTCCGGACACGGAGATCTATACATTCACCGCCGAGATCTTCGGAGAGAAATCGTAAGGGAGGAGTTCATCCCCTCCCGAGTCGGCGTTTTCGGGCGAGTATAACGTCGGGTGGACATAAAGCCCGCCCCCGCGAAGGCGTGGGGCTCACGTCTTGAGGCGGGAAAGGGCCTCCTCGATCCGGTCCAGGCCCTCGTTGAGGGACTCCATGGACGCGGCATAGGAGATCCTGATGCAATCGTCGGCGCCGAAGGCTCCACCGGGCACCACGGCCACCTGAGCTTCCTCCAGAAGATAATTGGCCATATCCCCTGATCCGGCCACCGACTTTCCTCCATATTGCTTACCGTAGTAGGCCGACACTCGTGGAAAGAGATAGAAGGCGCCCTGCGGCTTGTAGCAGGTAACCCCGGGTATCCGGCTAAAGCGGTCCAGGAGGGCGTCCCTCCGCCCGGCAAATGCGGCTGTCATCTCGGCCACAGCCTCCTGGGGCCCGGTGATGGCGGCAACGGCGGCGCGCTGTGCGATTGAGGTGGGATTCGACGTGCTGTGGCCCTGGATCTTGTTCACGGCCGCAGCGATCGAGGCGTCTGCGGCGAAGTACCCGATCCGCCAGCCCGTCATGGCGTAGGTCTTCGAGACCCCGTTCACAACTAGGGTCCGCGCTTTGACCTCATCTCCAAGGGAGGCGATGCTCATAGAAGTGAAGCCGTCATAGACGATGCTCTCATAGATCTCATCGGATAGGATGAGAATATCCTTTTCGATCGCGATCTCGGCGATCTTTTCCAGCTCGTCCCGAGGATAGGCAGCGCCCGTCGGATTCGAGGGGCTGTTGAGGACCAGTATCCGGGTGGCCCCGGTTATCGCCTCCCGGAGCCTGTCGGCCGAGAGCCGGAATGATTCGGCCTCGGTGGTCTCCACGATCACCGGCGTGGCACCGGCCAGACAGACTTGGTCCGGGTAGGAGAGCCAGTACGGCGCCGGCACGATAACCTCGTCCCCCGGGCCGCATAGCGCCTGGAACAGGTTGTAGATGCTGTGCTTTGCTCCGCAGGAGACGAATATCTGGGCCCGGTCGTAGGAGAGGCCGTTATCCCTTTCGAACTTCTCTATGACGGCGTCCTTGAGCTCGTTGGTGCCCCCCACCGGTGTGTACTTGGTGAATCCCTCCCGGATCGCCTCCGCCGCGGCTTCCTTGATGTGGTCGGGCGTGTCGAAGTCGGGCTCCCCGGCGCCCAGGCCGATCACGTCGATCCCGTCAGCCTTCATGGCCTTTGCCAGAGTCGTTATGCCCAGCGTTGCAGATGGCTGTACTTTTTTGACCCGTTCCGCGAGATCATATTCCATTTTGGCTCCCCTCACTCCGGTCCGGGACCTCTTTCTAGTCCCCCTCCGGCGATTGAAATTTTATGCGCAGCTTTTCCTCGACGATCTCCGGCACCATATTGGCCGCAGATCCCCCAAGCACAACGACCTCTTTGATGATGGTAGAGCTGAAATGTGCGAAGGCGCCATCGGTCATCATGAAGATCGTCTCTATATCCCGGCTCAACATCTTGTTGGTCAGGGCCATCTGGAACTCGTACTCGAAATCGGTGACGGTCCTGAGCCCGCGCAGGATCACCTGGGCGCCCCGACGCTTCATGTAATTCACCAGGAGACCCTCGAACCACTCCACCTTGACTCCGGGGTCATCCTTGAAGACCTGTTGAATCATGTCCACTCGCTCCTCGATGGAAAAGAGGGAGCGCTTGTTTATGTTGGAGGCCACGGCCACGATCAGGCTGTCGTAGATCTCGAGGGTCCGATGGATGATGTTGACGTGGCCGTTGGTGATCGGGTCGAACGTGCCGGGGTAAACGACTAGAGAACTCATCTTGGGTCAGCCTTTCTCCACGGTTACAGGTTCATTGCGCCGGGACGCTCGATCCCCTTCGGGGCGGGCGTTGTACCGAAAGAATGTTATGATCGTCCTTCCGAATACACGCTCATTCTCTTGGACCAAGCTGGCTTCAGGGGAGTCGGACCTCTCGTCCCTGCTCCATTCCACCACGATGCAAGCTCCTTCGTCGAGGACTCTCCCTCTCGAGAGGAGCTCCAGAGCGGCCCCTGCCATTCCCAGGTCATAGGGCGGGTCCACGAATATGAGATCGAAGATCACCCCGGACCTTCGCATCGAGCGAAGGGCGGCATCCGCGCGGCCCTTGAAGATCTCTGCGCCGGGCCCTACCCGGCAGTGCTCGATATTTTCCCTGATTGCCCGCATGGCCCCGGGATCGCTCTCCACGAAGACGGCCCTGGAGGCCCCCCGGCTTAGGGCCTCGATACCGAGGGCCCCGGAGCCCGCAAAAAGGTCCAGGACCCGGGCACCGATGACCCTGGGCCCGAGGATGTCGAAGATCGTCTTTTTGACCCTGTCCGAGGTCGGACGCGCCGTCCGCCCCCGGGGAGTGCGAAGTTTTCGACCTTTTGCTTCGCCGCCGCCGACGCGCATCCTGATCTCCCTCAATCCCGCAAACCCGCATTGCGTCTATCACGACTGCTGCGGGGAAGTCAAGAAAAAGGTGATTGCCTTAATTAATGCGCTCTAGTATTCTCGATCCGCCGGATCCTTGATAAAAAAATTTTTAACTTACTCTCAGTCTAAAACCTGATGAATTCCGAATAATTTCATGACTCCATCGAGGCGTTCGTGATCTATCTGATTCTCCCGGCCTATAACGAGGAACGGGCCATCGCCTCTGTTCTCAAAGATATCCACGACACCTTCTCAAGAACAGGCGATTCCTACACCATAGTCCTCGTGAATGACGGAAGCTCGGACAATACATCAGAGAAGGCCAGGCCCTTCATCCGGCCCGGCCTGGACATGCTCATCGAGCATGGAGCCAACCTCGGGATGGGACGCGCCATGATCTCGGGGATCCGGTGCGTGTCAAAGAGCTTACGTGACGGGGACATGGTAGTGTCGATGGATGCGGACACCACCCACCGGCCGTCCGAGCTCTACAGGCTCCTCCGGAAGCTCGACCAGGGATTCGACCTCGTGATCGCATCGAGATACAAAAGGGAATCCCACAGAGTGGGCATTCCCCTGTGGAGGCACCTGGGGAGTCTCGGAATGAGGGTCCTCCTCCAGAGCATGTTCCCCATCGATGGGATTATGGACTACACGACCAATTACAGGGCCTACAGTAGCCGCGCCTTCAACCTCCTTGTCGAATCGGTCGGTGAAGACTCCCGGTTCTCTGAAGGATTCGGATTTATTGCAGAGGTTCTCGTTCTTCTCAGGAAGGACTCTGTGCGGATCGGAGAGGTCCCCATCACCCTACGCTATGACCTCAAACCGGATGTGAGCAAGATGAGAATCGGCAGGACCCTGCTCGAGTATGTCTATATTTTCTCGCGAGAGAGCGGCCTTCTGCGTCAAAAGTGATGTCGCCTGGATGAGGGGCATCCCCGGAGGTCGGCGCTGGGCAGGATAAGTAGTTTCTTTTTTTTATTCATTCTGATACTCTAAATGGAAGAAGGGAAATTAATTGGTAACGTTCAAAAGGTGAGGCATTACTGAATTCCCACCGATTCGATCTGG
>CAZFWM010000230.1:0-11925 GCA_964522545.1 uncultured Thermodesulfobacteriota bacterium | reverse complement strand
GCCATGCCGCGAATTTAGCACAACTCGGTGGTACAGTAAAGTGGATAGCCCTTATATAGCAAAAGGTCCGTTCTGGGCGGCTGTTTACAATATTGTGGTAGCTTCTTAGAATATTAAAAAAATTGCGTCTGATGGTTCCGTAAAAACTTTGACTTATCGATTATGTCATTTCGACCGAAGGGAGAAATCTTTCCGAGGGCATATTCTGAAAAGAATAGATTTCTCCCTGCGGTCGAAATGACGGGGAGAGTCGGTCGAAATGACAAGTTTAACTAAATTGTCACAAAAGAGAATGCCATGAAGATGTGCACGATATCTCACCGAGCCTGGGCGGCGCCGGTGATCCTGGTAACCGCCCTCTTGTTCGTGACGCCCTCCGCAGAGGCCGCCAATCCGAGCTGGCCCAGCCCGCCCGACCAGGACCCCAGGCTCGAGCCGCCCGACGATCCCGGATTTTCCGGGGCCTGGGAGCACTGGAGCTTCATTCCTGACGAGGCCCTTGAAACCATCCGGCCTGAAGAGATCGAGATGGGGAGCGGCCTTCACGCGGACAGGGCGTGGCAGGTGACTCCCGGCGGCGCCGGGGGCATGATCGCCGTGCTCGACTCCGGAATCCTCTGGGACGAGGCGGACCTCGTCAACAAGCTCTACATCAATCCGGGAGAAATGCCGCAGCCTTTCGGGGCGGGAGCGTACGACGCGAACGGCGACGGGATCTTCAACATCCTGGACTACGCCGGCGATCCGAGGGTTCGTGACGACGATCCCCTGCTCGGCGGGAACCGGAACGGCCTCCTCGACCCCGGAGACCTCATCGGGGCCTTCAGCGACGGTGTGGACGACGACGGCAACGGGTACGTGGACGACATCAGCGGGTGGGACTTCCTCTGGAACGACAACGATCCTTATGACGATGTGCGCGACCACCACGGCACCTGGGAGTCGGAGTGGTCAGGGGCCGAGGGGAACAACGGCATCGGCAACATAGGTGTCTGCCCGGGCTGTCCTCTGCTCCAGGTGAGGGTGGCCGACAGCTTTGTCTGCAACGAGACCCACTTCGGCGAGGGGGTCGTCTTCGCCGTGGCGAGCGGCGCTGCCGTCATACAGGCTCCCCTCGGCAGCTTCAATAACACCCGGATCGCCCAGGAGGCGGTGCGCTACGCTCAGGCGAGCGGGATCACCGTCGTGGCGAGCGCGGGCGACGAGACGAGCTATCACCACGAGTACCCCGCGGCCCAGGCCGGCGTCCTCTGCGTGACCGCCATCCGGCCCGACGTGACGAACTTCGACAGGGTCACGACCTTCCTCAACTTCAACAACTGCAGCAACTGGGGCGAGAGGGTGGTCTTTTCGATCCCCGGGTACCAGTGCTCCTCCAACGCCACGGGCCTCATGTCCGGCGGGGCCGGCCTTCTCGCCTCCAAGGCGGCCGAGGACGGCCTGGAGCCCCCGCTCAGCTCGAACGAGCTCCGTCAGGTCCTCATGTCGACCGCCTATGACATCGACATCCCGGGCTCCGCTGAGAACCCCAGGCTCTACCCGAGCCAGCCCGGATGGGAGGAGTCCTTCGGCTATGGCAGGCCGAACCTCCGTACAGCCGTGGATTGGATCGGGGCCGGCCGGATACCGCCCGAGGCCGCCATAGACGGGCCGCGCTGGTTCGCCTTCATCGATCCAACCCGGGAGCCGACCGTGGAGGTGACCGGGAGGATGGCCGCCCGGAGGGCCGGCTCCTATAGCTTTGTGCTCGAGTGCGGAGTCGGCGGGAGTCCGCCGGACGGGGAGTTTCGCGTCGTTGCCTCCGACGACGGCCTCACCGAGCCTTTCGAAGGGACCCTCGGAACCCTGGATCTCACGGCCATCGGTCTCGACCCGATGAAGATGCCCAGGGGGCGGGGCGACTTCACCGTGACCATCCGGCTGAGGGTTACAGATCAGGAGGGCCTGCGGGGCGAGGACCGCCGGGCCGTCTACGTCCACCGCGACCCGGACGCGCTGCCGGGCTTTCCCGTCGATCTGGGCGTCTCCGGGGAGGCCTCCCCGACGCTCGCGGACCTCGACGGCGACGGCACAGAGGAGATCGTCCTGGCCACGGCGGACGGCCTGGTTCGGGTCATGAAAGGGACCGGGGAGCTTATGCCGGGGTGGCCCGTGCACGTCGAGCTCCTGCGAAGCTGTGACCCGGACGACCCGGACAATCACCTGGGGGCCGAGGGCTTCCTGAGCGGACAGGTCGACGCGGAGCTGTACGCTTCGATCGTGGCCGCGCCCGCCCTGGGCGACCTCGACGGCGACGGCTCTCTCGAGATCGTGGCGGCCACCCTTCAGGGCAAGGTCTGGGCCTGGGACACGGGCGGCCGCACGCTCGCCGGCTTCCCGGTCGCCATGGATCCCGCCCACTCCTCGTGTACCTGGCCGAACATGAGGCTCGAAAGAGGTTTCTTTGCCGCTCCCGTACTTGTCGACCTCGACGGCGACGCCGACCTGGAGATCGCGGCGGCAGGCATGGACCAGTACCTCTATGCCTGGCATCACGACGGGAGCCCCGTGGCCGGCTGGCCGGTGCTCTGCCGGGCGCCTATTCCGGGCGGACACGGGGCGAGGATCCTCTCCACCCCGGCGGCTGGGGACATCAACGGAGACGGCCGGGTCGATCTCGTGGTCGGCACCAACGAGATCTACGCCGGATTCATGGGCAGGGTCTATGCGATCCACGGGGACGGCAACCTCCACGCCGGCGGGCCCTTTCACGAGGGGTGGCCCCTGGTGACCCTCTGCCCCTACATCCACGTCCTCCCCTTCGTGGGGGCCGGAACCCCGGGCTCCCCGGCGCTGGCCGACCTGGACGGGGACGGGACCCTGGAGATCTTCATCTCCTCCGTGGTGGGGCCGAGCTTCGTCTTCAACCACGACCTCACGGTCTACACGGGCCTCGAGATCTTCAACGTCATGAACGGCTCCGACTCGCTCGAGCCTATCGTCTCGGTGGCGGACTCGAACTTCGCCATTGCCGACCTCGACCTGGACGGCTCCCTTGACTTCATCGCCGGAGGGGCCGGGCTGAAATACATGCTCTCGAGCCTGGACCAGGGCCGGCGCACCGTCTTCGACCATCTGGTGTTGGCCTGGCAGAGCAAGGACGGCAAGCTCCTCCGGAACTTTCCGAGGAAAATAGAGGACTGGCAGTTTCTCGGCTCGGTCTCGGTGGCCGACCTGGACGGAGACCCGGAGCCCGAGATCGTCGTGGGGAGCGGGGGATACCTCCTTCACGCCATGGACTCGAGAGGGTGGGAGTCGCCCGGGTGGCCGAAGTTCACGGGCGGGTGGATCATCGCCGTCCCCACGGTCGGCGATATCACGGGTGACGGCAGGCTCGATGTGGTCTGCGTCACGAGAGAGGGATTCCTCTTTGCCTGGGCCACCCGGGGCCGGGCCGACCATGCGGTCCAGTGGAAGGGTTTCCACCACGATCCACGGAACACGGGGAATTACCACACCCGCATTCCCGCACAGCTCGGTCCCTCAGGGCTCTGCGGCACACTTCCCGGCTCGGGGAGCGATGGTTTCGGATCGGGTGTCGTTCTGTTTGTTTCCCTTGTGCTTCTCGGTATGTCATTTCGAGCGAAGCGAGAAATCTTAAAGACGGACTCATCTGAAAAGATAAGATTTCTCCCTACGGTCGAAATGACAAAAGGATGCGGGTCGAAATGACAAAAGGATGCGGGTCGAAATGACAATGATGAAGGGGAGAAGACAGGATGAGCTTTGACGAGCAATCGAGAAGGCAGTTCATTCAAGCCTGTACGGTCCTGGCCCTGTCGGGGCTCGGCTCCTCCTTTGTCTCCTCCTGTGCCGGGTGCAAGCGAAAGGCTAAATCCGCCTCCCGTCCCGGCTATCCGGGGCAGGGGACGAAGGAAGCACCCAGAGCTGAGAGGACGGCAAAGATCGATCCGGATTTCGAGCCGGCATATCTGAAATTGCACAGAAGCGGGGAGCTGAAGAAGCGAGGCGAAGAGCTCTGGGCCATGATGAAGGGCTGCGCCCTCTGTCCCAGGGAGTGCGGGGCCGATCGGCTCGCCGGGGAGGAGGGATTCTGTCAGGCCTCCTCCCAGCTCGAGATCACATCCCATCACCCCCATTTCGGCGAGGAGCGGCCCCTGGTCGGCAGGGGGGGATCCGGAACAATCTTCCTCACAAATTGTGCGTTGCGCTGTGTCTTCTGCATCAACTGGGAGATCAGCTGGGGAGGGCAGGGAAATCCGAGAAGCGTCGAGGATATGGCAGGGATGATGCTCGACCTACAGCGCCGCGGCTGCCCTAATATCAACTTTGTCACCCCGACCCACTACAGTGCGCACATCGTGCTTGCCGCGGACCTTGCGGCGGGCAAGGGCCTGAGGCTTCCCCTGGTCTACAACACGTGCGGGTGGGAGCGGGCGGAGATCCTGAAGAAGCTCGACGGGATCGTCGATATCTATCTGCCCGATTTCAAGTATTCGGACGGGAAGATGGCGGCGAAATACTCATCTGATGCCGAGACCTATCCGCAGCTCACAATGAGCTCCCTGCTGGAAATGCACCGACAGGTGGGCATCGCAAAGCCGGCCAAGGACGGCCTCATGTACAGGGGATTGATGGTACGCCACCTGGTCATGCCGAACAGGGTCGGCGGGACAAAGGGGGTCGTTGAGTGGATAGCGGAGAACCTTCCAAAGGATACCTATCTCAACCTCATGTCCCAGTACAGGCCCATGTACAAGGCCTTCGACTATCCGAAGATCTCCCGGAAACTCACCCGGGCCGAATACGCCGAGGCCGTGGGATGGGCGAGAGAGGCGGGGCTCACCAACCTGGATATCCAGGGATACTGGCTCTGAAAAGGTCGTAATGAAAGAAGGAATGATCAAGAAGATCGCCGTCATCCTCCCGCTGGGGCTCTTGCTCTGCTTAGCCTTCATCGAGTTCGGCCTGTACGGCGTGGGCTGCCTGTTCAAGGCCTCCCAGGAGAGGCTGAACAAGGCCGCTCTCGTCGAAAGAGAGAATTCGTACCGGATCCTGTGTTACGGAGACTCCACCACGGCCATCGGAGGAAAAGAAGCCTGGCCCGGCCAGCTGGAGGAAGTATTGACGGATCGCAATCCGGGGAGAACCTTCTGTGTAATCAATAGAGGTGTCGTGCTCATCGACACGGCCGGAATACGGGGCTCTCTGGAAGAGGATCTGAATGAATACGATCCTCACATGGTGATCATCATGGCCGGCCTGAACGATGTGAAAAAGGACCTGTCCGGGAGCATGCTCAGCAGGATGAAGCAGGCCCTTCACATTTTTCGAACCTACCGGCTGGCCGAACAATTCTGGCCCGACACTTTTCACGCAAGCCCCATAGACTACGATAATACAGATAAGGCCTACAGGGACCCGGAAACCGTCGGCAACTTCCACAAGATGAGAAATCTGCTGAACGCAAGAGACACCCGGCTCGTCATCATGCAATATCCCCTCCGCGCACTGGAGCCATTGCAAAAGATATTCGATCCGGGAGATGATATAATATTCGTCGACAATGAATCGTTGTTCAAAGAGGCATTGACGAAGGGTGATTTCGAGGATCTCTTTGTGGACAGATTTGCCGGCGATTTCGGTCACTGCACAAAAAAAGGCAACAGGATGATTGCCGAAAATATCGCGAAGGCAATGGAGTAAATCAGAAGAGGAAACAGCCATGAAGAATTTTATCGTTGGATATATGAAAAAGTCGCTCAAGTTCATTCGAGAGGGCTGGTTCTGGATATTGCTGCCGACGCTGATTGCCGCGGTATTGATCGGAGGAATCATCGTCTTTGGAGATCCCTATCTCGAGGGCGCCCTTCACGGCAAATTCATTCTGCTCTACTCGTTCTTCGGGGATTGATATGCTGTTTCCCGCTGCCAAAGAAATGAAGCGCGACTTGAAATCCCATTTCCGGACAGTGGCTTTTCGCGGATTCTTCGGTCTCATCGTAATCATTGGCAGTGTTGCGATTATCGGCTGTCATGGAAATCCGGAATCGGGAGAAGACGGGGAGAGGGAAGAGCGGCTCGATGTCATCTCCTCCCGCCTGGTCGACGAACAGGGGCGCACACTCCTGCTCCGGGGGCCCAACCTCACCAACTCGAACAAGACGCCGGACCCCTCGGGCAAATTCATACCGGACTGGATCGACGGCTATGTGTTCGCAGACATCGCCGCAAGGGGATTCAATTCCGTTCGATTTCTCCTCGTGTGGGAGGCGATCGAGCCCGAGCCGGGAGTGTACGACGGGACCTATCTGGACAGGGTCGAAGAGATCGTGCGCCTGGCAGAGGCCCACGGGATCTACATGATCCTCGACATGCACCAGGACCTATTCAGCCGCGCCTACGGGGGCGACGGCGCCCCGGCCTGGACCCTGCCCGACTGGCCGATCCCCTATGTGCCCTGGGATCCCTGGTTCATCAACTACATCCGGCCCGTGGTCCTGCTCGCCTTCGACCGGCTCTGGAGGGACCGGGACGACGTGCAGCTCCGGTTCCGCGAGTGCTGGGCCGCCGTGGCCCGCAGGTTCCGGGACGAGCCGGCCGTGGTCGGGTACGATCTGCTGAACGAGCCCTATCCCGGCACATGGCTCCTCACCCCGAACCGCTTCGACCGGGAGGGGCTCGGCCCGTTTTGCGCCTCCCTCATCGAGCGCATCCGGGAGGAGGACCCGGAGAGCCTCATCTTCTTCGAACCCTCCGCCCTAAGGACGAACGTGCTCGCTCCCTTCGGATTTCCATCGGCGCTGCCGACGGACCTGGGAGAGGGCCTCGTATTTGCCCCCCACTTCTACGACCCCCTGGTCACCATGACGCACCGATGGAATGGCGGCTCGGCACGGCTGGAAAACGCCGCCGACGACCTCGTGGCGGAGGCGGAGCGCCTGGGAGCGGCCCTGTGGGTGGGGGAGTGGAATGTCTGGGAGTACTCGGTGGAGGGGGGAGAGGCCTACCTGGAGGCCCAACTAAGGATATTCGACGAGCGGGCCGCGAGCTGGTCCTTCTGGGAGTACAACCTCGATGACGGGGGATGCCCCTTCACGCCGGGATCTCCGAACGCCTGGATGGCCGAGGCCCTGGACCGGCCCTATCCCCAGCGCACGGCCGGCACGATCGAGGCCCTCTCATTCGACCCGATTACCGGTGAGTTCCTTCTCCAGGCCGGTCCGGAGCCGGGCGTGGAGGCCTCGTCTGAGATCTACCTACCGGGACGTGTCTACGGCGAAGCTTTTCAGGTCGAGGTCTCAGACGGGGCGCCGTGGAGCTTCGAAGCAGAACGGCGGATCCTGCAGGTGGGGCCGCCGCAGGCCACAGGCGCACAGACCATCCTTATTCTTCCGTGATCCTTATTCTCCCGTGATCCGGGTCAGTCCAGGATCATGAACTCCCGGAGCGTGAGAATCCAAAGAAATTGGAGAACGGCAAGGGCCGTGAGGACTCGCGCGCGTTGGCCCGAGGCCACGATGTTCCTTCGCAGAAAGCGAACCGCCCCGATGAGGAACGAGGGGATCAGGGGCAGGCAGATGCGGCAGGCCTCGTAGTCCAGAATGCCCGAGACGCACATGACGAGCAGCGCCCCGACGGTCCCGATGACATAGAAGTCGATCCGGCTGATCTTTCGGCCGCCCACCACTCGCTTAACAGATGAGAAGCACTCCAATACCCCTAGAAAGAAGACCGGCAGGCCGCACGAAAGGATGAGCTCGTAGTAATTGAACACGAGCGCCCCGAGATAGGGCTTTGCCCATCGCTCGCCCTGTTCCACCACGTTTCGCCACTGCCACGCGAGGTTCGAGAGATCGAAGGTCCTGCCCTGGGCCGTGTGGGGATGGATCTTCGTGATGACCTGGACCAGGTCGAACCCGTACAGGTGATAGAGGACGAGGTACGGAAGAGAGGCGCCCAGGGCGAAGACGAGGCTGGTAGATAGAAGGGATGGAACGAGTTTGCCGAGTCCCCGCAGATCGAGCTGATTCTGGGCCGGGAAGACGAACAGAAAGGGGCAGAGGGGAATGAGTATGAAGAAGATCGGAGAAAAGAAGAAACAGACCGCCAGCCAGAGCCCGGTGAGGAAGGGGCCGAGGCCCCAGGGGAGTCTTCGGGCCGATACGGCCGTCAAGAGCAGGACCATGGAGAAGAGGGGGTAGAGCTGGTCGAAGACCGGGGCGAGGACCAGCAGCCCCGGCAGGAGGAGCCATCCGACCGCGACCCAGAGGGCCTGCTCGGCCGACGCGAGAAGCTCCCGGGCAAGGAAGAAGAGCGGGATCGCGGCGGCCACTGAAACGATCGAAAAGGCCAAGACCACGAGCATCATGACCAGAGGGTAGGCCGAGAACCGCTTCCTCTGCTGCTCGCCGGTCAGGGGTTCGACCGAGGCGGCCTGAGGTATTTCGATACGCGGATCACGGGTGAGCATTTTTGCGGGTACGATCAGCTCGGGAAACAGCCGCAGCAAGGCGTTGTGCCCGGACTGGAGGATGGAGGCCGGAAGCGACTCCACCGCCGAGATGATGGAGTGCATGAAGATGATGCCGCCGGGGGGCTTGTTGTGGGGGTGTATGTGGAGGGAGTCCATGCAGTCATGGTGGTTCTCGAGCAGCCAGGACGCGGACGGAAAGGAGTAGCCGTTGTTAAGGTACCCCCCGGACCAGCTGTCGACGAGGCGAAATGCGGACGCCTCGATCCCGGTGACCGGGAGTCGGCCGACCTTCCACTCCGACTCCCAGTGGAGCCAGCCGGCCGTGCGAAGCCGCTGCACCTGGATCTCCAGGGCGAATCCGAGCACGAGGAGAAGCGAGAAGGCCAGGGCGAATCCCCTCCTCGCCCCCTCTGTCCCCGTTCCGTCTTTCAAGAGGGCAGCCGCCCGGCGGGCCGTCCAGAAGATCGCCGCCCCGAGTGCAAGGGTCGCCCAGTTCATCGGGAACGAATAGTGGCGGACGAACTTCACCAGGTCGCTGGCAATGCCGTCAAAGAAGCGTGCGTTGAATGCGATGGCCGCCAGGTTAGCGACCGTTGCGATCACCAGAACCAGGAGCCACGGCCTGCGCCATAGCGGCTTCGCGGTCCCGGGCCCTCCGGATTTCCTTGCATTCTTCCCGATTCGCATCATTTCTCCGGAACAAGAGATAGTAGAGCGGGCCGTGTGATGTCAACCTGTGCCGGGTGTCATTGACCCCTGCGGGGCAATGATACTATAGAGGAGTGTCTGTTCTGAATGAGCCAATCTGGCCGGCATGCCATCCGAACTCGGCACGCTCATTCCGAACGCCCGGCATGTCATTCCGAACGAAGTGAGGAATCTTATAATTGCAATCAGTCGCAACTCCAGATTCCTCGGCTATCGCCTCGGAATGACATTTTCGGACAGAAACTAGAATAGAAGAGAACTCTAGGAGCAACCGAGAAGGATCCCGTCTTTGAGTCAACACGTGCACGACGATAATTCGATGGGAAGCCCCGTGCGGGTGGCGCTGGTGAATCCGCCCGCTGAGAGAGAGTTCATTCGGGACAACTACTGCTCCTATTCGCCCAAGGCGAATTACCTCTGGTCCCCCATCGACCTTCTGGTCCAGAGCGGCTGGCTCAAAGAGAATGCACAGCTGCTCGTGCTCGACTCGGTCGTCCGCCGTCTGGGGCCCCGGCGTGCGCTCGAGATCCTCAAGGATTTCAAACCCCGGATCATCGTATCGCTTGTAGGCAGCGCATCCAGCGAAGGCGACGGGACTTTCCTGAGCGAAGCCAAGCGAGCAACGGGTGCCGAGATAATCATAACCGGCGATCTCGTCATCACCTCTCTCGAAGAAACGTTTGCAAAGTGGGACTTTGTAGACGCCGCACTCATAGACTACACGGCACCGGACGTACTCGCGTATATGAAGGATTCGTCCCCTGAGAGCCTGAATGCGCTCGCCTTCCGTGGCGGTCCGCTGCACGAGAGAAGGGCCCTGTCGAGAACGTTCACTTACCCGGTGCCCGCCCACGAGAGATTCCCCCTGAAAGAATACCGCATATCGACGAGCGTGGACCGCAGGTTCGCCACGGTCATCGCATCGGTCGGCTGCAGCTACAATTGCCCCTTTTGCATCTGCAGCCTGATACCGCTCAGGCTGCGCGAGGTCGACAACCTGATCGAGGAGCTCCGTCATATACGCCGCACGCTCGGGATAAGAGAAATCTACTTTTACGACCCCCACTTCACGGTCGAGCCGAAACGTCTGCACGAGCTCTTGAAAAGAATAATCTCGGAGAAGCTCGACATCGTGTTCTCCTGCAATTCCCATCTGAGCATAAGCGAGGAGTCCATCGAGCTGTTGAAGCGGGCCGGCTGTCACACCCTCATGTTCGGGATCGAGAGTGCGAATCCGGAGATCCTGAAACGCTACACGAAAGGGATATCCCACGAGCGCACCCGAAAGATTCTGCGGCTCTGCCGGGACCGCAGGATAAGGACATTTGGATACTTTCTCCTGGGGTTGCCCCACGAGACCGAGGCGAGCATTCACGGGACGATCGATTTTGCGAGGAGCCTGCCCCTCAATTTCGCCTCCTTCAATCTGCCGAGCCCTGTTCCCGGAACGGGTCTGTTCGAGGAGGCCCTGAGGGAAAACCTCCTCGCCAGCCCCGATCAAACGAAGACGGCCGATCGGTCCACCGAGGTTTCGATACAATTGCCCGACCTCACGCCCGAGGATCTCTTGCAGTTGAAAAAGCTTGCCTACCGGCGTTTCTACCTGAGGCCGCTTTTTCTCGTAAAGAGCATGATCTGGCTGTTCCCGATGAAGAAGCGCTATTATCTCGTCAAGGATGTCTTCCTCTTCCTGAAGCAGAGCTTCTTATGAATCCGTACCAATCCACCGGCAGGGCCGGTGGATTGGTACGGATTCATCCCTTGGAGAATTTTGGTTTATGAAAATTATCCAAAAGAAAGGCGGTACGTAACTCAATGACCCTTATTCTCTTGACGATCATCCTCGTGGTCGCCCACATCGTCGAAACCGTAACCGGTTTCGGCGCCACGATCATGGCCCTTTCTCTAGGGGCTCACCTGGTGGAGGTCGAGGTGCTCGTGGTCGCCCTGGTTCTTGTCGCCTGGATCCAGAGCGTCTGGATCGTGGCCCGGGGATTTCGCCACATTCGCTGGGACCTCCTGCTCACCCGCATCCTGCCCTTCTGCGCCCTGGGATTTCCCCTGGGGGTCTGGTGCTTCCGAAGCCTGGGAGGCGAGGCCCTGAAGTTGGTGCTCGGGGCCTTCGTGGTGGTCGTCTCCTCCATGGAGATCTATCGCCTGTTTCGGGGGGGAGGCGATGTGAAGAAGCTGCCGCCGGCGGTGGGCATGGGTCTTCTGGGAGGGGGGGGATTCTTCCACGGCCTGTTCGCCTCCGGGGGGCCCATGGTGGTGTACTATGCCAGCCGGGAGATCCAGGAGAAGAGCAGCTTCCGCGCCACCCTCTCCGTGCTCTGGCTCTCCCTGAACACGGTGTTGATCATCTCCTACGCATTCTTCGGGCGCCTGATGGGAGAGCCCACGAAGCTGGCCCTCTATTTTCTGCCGGCCCTGGCCTTCGGCATCCTGGTCGGGGAGATTTTACACTATCGCGTCAACGAACTGGCCTTCAGGAAGCTGGTACAGATCGCACTCTTCTTGACCGGCGTCTCCCTGCTTGTATAGGCTGCGGTCCGATTGATCGGATCGCATAGGGAATCCGAAATTTTCCGTTTACTGTTCTCGTTCCGAGGCTCTGCCTCGGAACGGAATTTCCCAGGGGCTCTGCCCCTTTTAGCCAACAAAGTGGCTATAATCCGATAGAGGAGGCGGAGCCTCCCGCAAGTGCGTTCCCAGGCACCCATTAAAAGGCACCTTGTCAAGAG
>CAZFWM010000229.1:0-11935 GCA_964522545.1 uncultured Thermodesulfobacteriota bacterium | reverse complement strand
GCTTCGCTATCCGCGAGGGCGGCCGGACCGTGGGCGCGGGTGTCATTATCGAGATAATCGAATAAGCCGCCGCGAATCGTGCCCTGACGAATAGGGCAAGGGCACCGTATCGGGCGTGGAGAGATAAAGAATGAGAGATATAGTGCATCTTGGCTGTTCGGAGTGCAAACGACGCAACTATTCGAAGACCAGGAACAAAAAACAGAAACAGACAAAAATCTCTTTAAAGAAATATTGCCCCTTCTGTCGTACCCATACGCTCCACAAGGAGGTCAAGTAGGCATGGACAGTGCGGGCAGCAGCCAAAGGCCAGTAGCTCGAACGGCTAGAGCGCCGGTCTCCAAAACCGGATGTTGGGGGTTCGAATCCCTCCTGGCCTGCCATTGAAGAGAACCGGGGAACAGTCACATTTAGAATAGAGGAATAAAGGAAATAAAAATGGAATTTTTCCAAAAGGCAATCCAGTTCCTTAAAGAATTCAAAGTAGAAATGAAAAAGGTCACTTGGCCTTCCAGAAAGGATACGATCGCATCCACCTCGGTGGTCTTGGTGATAACGATCATTGTATCTCTTTACCTCGGACTCGCGGATTGGCTCATAACACGTGGGATCAAGCTGATTTTATCCTGAAACGGATGAAACAATCGTAAAGTGGAAAAAGAGATAATGTCAAAGCAATGGTATGTAGTACATACATACTCCGGATTCGAGAATAAGGCCAAACAATCCCTCGAAGAGCGGATCAAGACTCACCATATGGAAGATTTCTTCGGGGAGATCCTGATTCCCACGGAAACCGTGGTGGAGCTCAAAAAAGGCAAGAAGCAAACCACGACACGAAAATTTTTCCCGGGTTATCTTCTGGTCAATATGGAATTGAACAACGAGACTTGGCACACCGTGCGAAGCACGCCGAAGATCACGGGATTTGTAGGAGGCAGCACCAACCCTCCGTCACTTCCTGAGGAGGAGGTCCTACGGATCACCAGCCAGATCTCCGAAGGAACGATGACGCCCAAGACTCTGGTCAGCTTCGAAAAAGGGGAGAGCATCAGGATCATCGACGGTCCGTTCTCGAGCTTTACAGGGTACGTCGATGAGGTCAAGCCGGAAAAGAGCAAGGTAAGGGTGCTTGTGAATATTTTCGGACGCCCGACCCCTGTTGACCTTGATTTCGTGCAGGTGGAGAAAAATTAAAAGGACCTCCGCATCGACCTCCGGCCGATACGCGCGATTAAGAAAAAAGAGAGGCACCCATGGCCAAAAAGATTTTATCAACGATCAAACTCCAGATACCCTCCGGAAAGGCGAATCCGGCCCCGCCAGTTGGCCCGGCTCTTGGCCAGCACGGCGTCAACATTATGGAATTTTGCAAGGCTTTCAACGCCAGGACGCAGGGAAAAGAAGAGATGCTCATCCCTGTGCTCATCACGGTTTACACCGAACGCTCATTTTCGTTTATCACCAAGACGCCCCCTGCTTCGGAGCTCCTGAAGAAGGCGGCGGGTGTAATCAAGGGGGCAGGGGAGCCGAATCGCGATGTCGTCGGCACGGTTACAAAAAAACAAGTGGAGGAGATCGCAAGCCTTAAACTCGAGGACTTGAACGCAATGGACATTGAAGGCGCCTGCCGCATTATCGAAGGTACGGCCAGGAGCATGGGCATCAAGATCGCCTAACTGCGTTCAAGCGGTCAGAACTCTACGAAACTAAGGCAATCGAGCGAGCATGGATAACCGATCAATATCACGCGCTCCCAGGATAGTAGGCGTGGCAAAATTGCGAAAAAAATACACAGAAGCCCGCAGTAAAATCGACCGGGAGCAACTCTACCCCATCGATAATGCAATCGATTTGGCAAGGGAGACGGCAGGCTCCAAGTTCGATGAGACGGTCGACCTTGCCATTCGTCTTGGTGTGGACCCCAGAAAGGCGGACCAGAACGTTCGAGGTACCGTCGTGCTGCCTCACGGGACCGGCCGCGAAGTAAGGGTCCTTGTATTTGCCCAGGGTGAAAAGGAAAAAGAGGCGATCGAGGCCGGTGCGGATTTTGCCGGCGGGCAGGAGCTGGTGGAGAAAATCACCGGGGGCTGGACCGAATTCGACGCAGCCGTGGCCACGCCCGACATGATGAAATTCGTCGGCAAGATCGGAAAAATTTTAGGTCCGCGCGGCCTCATGCCCAATCCAAAGGTGGGCACCGTCACATTTGATGTGGGCCGGGTCGTCAAGGAAATCAAGGCGGGAAAAGTAGAGTTTCGTGTTGATCGCTCGGGAAACGTGCACCTCCCGGCCGGAAAAATATCTTTCGGCAGAGCAAAGATCCGAGAAAATATCCTTGCAGCCATGGGCGCCCTGATCAAGGCGAAGCCGAGTAGCTCAAAAGGGATCTACCTGCGAAATATCGCGATCTCAGCGACCATGGGCCCAAGTATCAAGATCGATCCGCTGGAGGTCCGGGCCACGCTGCGATAGGCCGACTCTCCGGGACAGGAGAGCAAAACGCAACAGCAAACATGGAGTGATAGCTGTGAATCGTGATGAAAAGATATCAAACGTTGCCATGATCGGAGAGAAGTTGAAAGAGTCTCAGTCCGCCATGCTGGTCGATTTCAAGAAGTTGAACGTCGAATCGGCCAACAAGCTGAGAAGAGAGCTCCGGGCCGTATCGGCGGAATTGAAGGTGGCAAAGAACACGCTGACCAATATCGCCATCGATTCTATTGGCGATTCCGCGGACCTGAGCTGCCTGAAGGAATATCTCTCAGGACCTACGGGATTGATTTTCAGCTATGGAGATCCGGCAGCGTCGGCCAAAGTCGTGTCGGACTTCATAAAAGAGAATCCCAACTTGCAGATCAAGGTTGGACACCTCAGCGGCAAGCTGCTGGGCCAGGATGAATACGAAAGGCTGGCAAAGTTGCCGTCCCGGGAGGTGCTCCTTGCCCAGCTGGCCGGCACATTCAACGCGAACATGCGTTCCATGGCTACTCTGTTGAGCGCAATTCAGCGCAAATTTCTCTATACGCTGCAAGCGTTTGGGGAGAAGAAGAAAGAAACAATGGCACCTGATGCCTTGCCTCCACAGGAAGGAAATTAGAGGAAAGGCGGAAAACGTTTTATTCATCAAATGATCTATGGAGGAGTTCTGATGGCACAACTAACGGATGAGGATCTCTTGAAGCATTTTGAAAAGATGACCCTTCTCGAACTTTCTGATTTTCAAAAGAAGTTCGAGGATCGATTCGAGGTATCTGCCGCAATGCCCATGATGGCGGGCGCAATGCCGGTTGCCGGAGAAGCTGCAGAGGCCGAGAAAGAAGAGAAAACGGAATTCGACGTAGTTCTCAAAGAGGTGGGAGGCCAGAAGATCCAGGTGATCAAAGTTGTGAGAGCCCTCACCGACCTTGGACTCAAAGAGGCAAAAGATCTTGTCGAGAGTGTACCGAAGGCGGTGAAAGAAGGGATAGTCAAGGAAGACGCGGAGAAGGTCAAAGAGCAGCTCGAAGAGGTAGGCGCTACAGTAGAGCTCGCATAGGACATTGACGGCCGGACAACTCCCCCCTTCCCCGTCGGAAGAGATCGGCGGGGCGGACCTTCAATAGAGAGTCTTTGCGTCTTTTAAGGAGAGAGTAATGCACGATACGGAAAAGGCCAGCCGGAGATTACGGCAGGACTTTTCGAAGATCGAAAAGATCATCGATATACCCAACCTCATCGATGTCCAGAAGCAATCTTATGAGTACTTCCTCCAGGCCAAGGTCTCCTACCAGGAGCGCCATGAGGTCGGACTGGAGGCCGTATTCAAGAGCGTCTTTCCCATCAAGGATTTTAACGAGACGTCTTCTCTTGAATTCGTCAAGTACGAGATCGGTGATCCGAAATACGATGTGGACGAGTGCCGCCAGCGAGGGATGACTTTTTCCGCTCCCATGAAGGTGACCATTCAGCTGGTGATCTGGGATCGAGACCCGGAGACGGATACACGGAGCATCCGCAACGTAAAGGAGCAGGAAGTATATTTCGGCGAGATGCCCCTGATGACCGACAACGGGACATTCATTATCAACGGCACCGAGAGGGTTATCGTCAGCCAGCTCCACAGGTCACCGGGGGTCTTTTTCGACCACGACAAGGGCAAATCCCATTCCAGCGGTAAATTCCTTTACTCGGCGAGGATCATTCCCTATCGCGGCTCATGGCTCGATTTCGAGTTCGATGCCAAGGACCTGCTCCATGTAAGGATTGACCGGCGCCGAAAGCTGCCGGCCACTGTCCTCCTCAAGGCCCTCGGCTATGATATCGAGGCCTTGCTGAATTATTTTTACGACAGCGAGAGGATCATTATCGATGAGAAGCGATTTCTCAAAGAAGTGAATTTCGATTTGCTCCTGGGACAGCGAGCCAGCAAGGACATTCGAAATCCGGCATCAAACGAGATCATCGTCCGGAAGGATCGAAAGATCACGAGGCAGGGGATAAAGCGCTTGCTGGCCGCCAACATCAGCCAGATACCCATCACTGTCGAGGATATCATAGAGCGGATTGTCGCCCACGATATAATCGACAGGGAGACCGGAGAGGTCATCGTCGCCTGCAATGAAGAAATTTCACTGGAAAATTTCGAGGAGATAAGAGAAAGAAAAATCGAATCCTTCGATATCCTCTTCATCGAGAACTCTCCTGTAGGCTACTCCTTGCGGGATACATTGATGAGCGACAAGATCAATTCCCAGGAGGAGTCCTTGCTGGAGATCTATCGGCGGCTCCGCCCCGGTGATCCGCCGACCCTGGAGACGGCCTCGAACTTTTTCAAGAACCTTTTTTTCAACCCCGAGCGATATGACCTCTCGAAGGTAGGACGGCTCAAGCTCAACCATAAACTATCTCTGGATATCAACCTGGATATCCAGGTGCTTCGCAAAGAGGACATTCTCGAGGTCGTCGGATACTTGCTGCGCCTTCGGAACGGCCACGGCGCGATCGACGACATCGACCACCTCGGGAACCGCCGCGTACGCTCCGTGGGAGAGCTCCTAGAAAACCAGTTCCGTATAGGCCTGGTCCGCATGGAGCGCGCCATCAAGGAGAGGATGAGCCTGCAGGAAGTCGAGACGCTCATGCCTCACGACCTGATCAACGCCAAGCCGGTCTCGGCGGTGCTCAAGGAGTTCTTTGGGTCCAGCCAGCTCTCCCAATTCATGGACCAGACAAACCCCCTTTCAGAGGTCACCCACAAGAGGCGACTCAGCGCTCTGGGCCCTGGAGGACTTACTCGAGAACGGGCGGGATTCGAAGTGCGTGATGTCCATACGACTCACTACGGCCGAATCTGTCCGATCGAGACGCCGGAAGGGCCCAACATCGGTCTGATCGCCTCGCTGAGCACCTATGGCAGAGTGAATGAGTACGGCTTCATAGAAACGCCGTACCGAGAGGTCAACAACGGCGTGGTCTCCAAACGGATAAAATTCCTTTCGGCCCTGAATGAGGAGAAACATGCCATCGCACAGGCGAATGCCCCGATCGATCGGAGGGGCCATTTCCTCAGGGACGTCATTTCAGCGCGGAGAGGGGGGGAGTTCTCACTCCTCAGCTCCGATGAGATAGAGTACATGGATGTCTCGCCGAATCAGCTCGTCAGTGTAGCCGCTTCTCTGATCCCGTTTCTCGAGCATGACGACGCGAACCGCGCACTCATGGGCTCCAACATGCAGCGCCAGGCGGTCCCCCTCCTGAAGACCGAAGCTCCACTCATCGGGACCGGCATGGAAGAGGTCGTGGCCAAAGATTCCGGAGTGACCTTGGTGGCAAAGCGCAGCGGAGTGATCGAGAGTGTTGATGCTTCTCGAATCGTGATCAAGGTCGACGAATCCGAGTCCCAAGAATCCGATGCCGGCGTGGACATCTACAATTTAATCAAATTCCAGCGCTCCAACCAGAACACGTGCAACAATCAGAAACCGATCGTGCAGGTTGGCGAATCCGTAAAGAAGGGCGATATCATCGCCGACGGCCCGGCGACAGACCAGGGGGAGCTGGCCCTGGGGCGCAATGTCCTCGTGGCATTCATGCCGTGGGGAGGCTACAACTTCGAGGATTCGGTCCTCATCAGCGAGCGGATGGTAAAGAACGACTGCTTTACTTCAATTCACATCGAGGAGTTCGAGTGCGTAGCCCGGGATACGAAGCTGGGCAAAGAAGAGATAACTCGCGACATTCCAAATGTCGGCGAAGAAGCCCTCAAGGACCTGGACGAGAGCGGAATAATCCGGGTCGGCGCCGAGGTCAGGCCCAATGACATCCTTGTAGGCAAGGTTACACCAAAGGGGGAGACGCAGCTCTCTCCAGAGGAAAAGCTGCTCAGGGCGATATTCGGGGAAAAAGCGGGAGATGTGCGTGACACATCATTCCGAGTTCCGCCCGGAGTGGAAGGAATTATAATAAACGCCAAGGTCTTTTCCCGCCGCGGGGTTGAGAAGGACGGCCGCACGAAAGAGATCGAAGATCAGGAGGTCTCCAAGCTTCGCAAAGACCAAGAGGACGAGATAAAGATCATCCAAGACAGCGCCTATGAAAAAATAAGGCGTATCCTGGTGGGCTGCAAATCGCCTGCAAGGCTTGCCGATCGCAAGACCGATGAGACCCTACTATCGAAGGGGAAGGTGATCACAGAGGAAATTCTCGACAGAATCCCTCGGAATCGCTGGAGGGAGATCTCCCTGACCAAAGAGCCGAAAAAGGAAGAGGAGATCGAGCGTATTCTGATGAACGTCGAGGAACAGAGCGACCTGATCTCCCCCCTTTTCGACGAAAAGATAAGCCGTCTGAGGAAGGGGGACGAGCTCCCCCCGGGCGTGATCAAGATGGTCAAGGTCTTCGTCGCGATAAAGCGAAAGCTCTCCGTGGGCGACAAGATGGCCGGACGGCACGGAAACAAAGGAGTCCTCTCCCGCATCCTTCCGGAAGAGGATATGCCGTACCTCAATGACGGCACTCCGGTCGATCTGGTTCTCAATCCCCTTGGCGTCCCATCGCGAATGAACGTGGGCCAGATCCTCGAGACCCATCTGGGATGGGCCGCAAAAGAGCTGGGCAAGAAGATCGACCATCTTTTGAACGACTCTCTGGTGCCGGATACTTTCAGACGACGATTACGAGAGATATTCACGACAAAAAAGATGCGCCAGTACATCGATGAGCTCTCCGATGAAAAAATTCTCTCTATGGCCAGGGCATGCAGCAACGGAATCTACATGGCTACTCCTGTCTTCGACGGCGCTTCGGAGGACGAAATTCACCAAATGTTCAAGCGGGCCGGAATCCCTGTGACCGGACAGACAACGCTCTGCGATGGCCGCACCGGTCAGCCCTTCCATCAAAAGGTCACGGTAGGGGTCATGTACATGCTCAAGCTCCATCACCTTGTGGATGACAAGATTCACGCGCGTTCGATCGGGCCGTATTCTCTTGTGACGCAGCAGCCCCTGGGCGGCAAGGCCCAGTTCGGAGGTCAGCGCCTTGGCGAGATGGAAGTATGGGCCATGGAGGCTTACGGCGCGGCCTATAGTCTGCAGGAGTTCTTGACGGTCAAGTCGGACGACGTGGCAGGACGGACGCGGATGTATGAGGCGATCGTCAAAGGGGAAAACACGCTCGAGCCCGGTCTCCCCGAGTCTTTCAACGTTTTGATCAAAGAGCTGCAAAGCCTTTCTCTCGATGTGGAACTACTCGGTGAAGGGGAGATCGAGCCTAACGCATAAAAGGGGGTTCCCTTGAAAGACCTGCTTAACTTCTTCGAAAAACCGAAAGATCCTTTAAGTTTCGGGGCGATACGGATTTCGCTCGCCGCGCCGGAGAAGATCAGGCTATGGTCTCACGGAGAGGTCAAGAAGCCGGAGACCATCAATTACCGCACATTCAAGCCCGAGCGAGACGGTCTGTTCTGCGCAAAGATCTTCGGTCCCACAAAGGACTACGAGTGCAACTGCGGCAAGTACAAGAGGATGAGGCACCGGGGCGTGGTGTGCGAAAAATGTGGAGTCGAGGTGATCCAGTCCAAGGTGCGGCGCGAGCGACTCGGGCACATCAACCTCGCTACACCGGTCGCACACATCTGGTTCCTCAAAAGCCTGCCGAGCCGAATCGGTACTACCCTAGGCATGACCCTGAAAGATCTCGAAAAAGTTCTCTACTTCGAGGCCTATGTGGTCACCGAGAAGGGAGACAGCAATTTTACGGAAGGAGAAATTCTCACCGAGGACCACTACAGGAAGGCCATAGAAGAATTCGGCGGGAATTTCAAGGCGGGCATGGGGGCCGAGGCGGTTCGGACCCTTTTGAATAAGATCGATGTTCCGAAGCTCTCGGAAGAATTACGCACGGAGATGAAGGAATCGACTTCCGAGGCCAAGAGAAAGAAGATCGCCAAGCGGCTGAAGGTGATCGAAGCCTTTAAGGGATCAGGGAACAAACCTGCATGGTTGATCTTAGAGTGCATCCCAGTGCTTCCTCCTGACTTGAGGCCCCTCGTGCCTCTGGACGGAGGGCGTTTTGCGACATCCGATCTCAATGATCTGTACCGAAGGGTCATCAACCGTAACAATCGACTTCGCCGCCTCCAGGAACTCAATGCTCCGGACATCATTATCCGCAACGAAAAACGAATGCTACAGGAGGCTGTCGACGCCCTGTTCGACAACGGACGCAGGGGGCGGGCCATCACCGGATCGAACAAGCGGCCGCTGAAATCACTGAGCGATATGCTCAAAGGAAAAGGGGGGCGATTCCGACAGAACCTGTTGGGAAAGAGGGTCGATTATTCCGGCAGGTCGGTTATCGTAGTGGGGCCCGAGCTCAAGCTCCACCAGTGCGGGATCCCCAAGAAAATGGCACTCGAGTTGTTCAGACCGTTCATATACAACAAGCTCGAGGAAAGGGGGGTCGTAACCACCATAAAAAGCGCCAAGAAGATGGTGGAAAAGGAGCGCTCCGAGATCTGGGACATCCTTGATGAGGTCATCAAGGAGCACCCGGTACTCCTCAACAGGGCCCCCACGCTGCACAGGCTGGGCATGCAGGCCTTCGAGCCGGTGCTGATCGAAGGAAAGGCGATCCAGCTTCACCCGCTTGTCTGCGCGGCTTTTAATGCCGACTTCGACGGCGATCAGATGGCCGTCCATGTTCCCCTTTCACTCGAGGCTCAGATCGAGGCCCGGGTGCTGATGATGTCGACAAACAATATCCTCTCTCCGGCCCACGGAAAACCGATCATCGTCCCGACCCAGGATATAGTGCTTGGCATATATTTTCTTACACGGGATAAAATTTTCGCCAAGGGAGAAGGGAAAGTCTTCGCCAGCCCCGAAGAAGTGAGAATCGCCTATGATACGGACCAGGTCGACCTACACGCGGCCATTCGGGCACGCATCAATGGAGAGTTCGTCAACACAACGGTGGGAAGGGTCATTTTATGGGAGATCTGTCCCGATGAAATACCTTTCTCCGCCATCAATGAAGTTATGAACAAGAAGAAGCTCGCCAATCTGATCGATATCTGCTATCGAGTGGCGGGCAATAAAAGAACCGTCATCCTTGCAGATCGACTCAAGAACCTCGGGTACAAGATGGCCACAGAGGCCGGGATCTCAATCTGTATCGATGACATGAAGATTCCCACAAAGAAGCAGGAATTCCTCGATGCCTCTTACAAGGAGGTCCTCGAGATTCAGAACCAGTACACCGAGGGGCTGATCACCGACGGCGAGCGGTACAACAAGGTCATCGATATATGGGCCCAGGCTACCGAGGAAATTGCCAACGAGATGATCAAAGAGCTCGGGACGGAAACGGTCGAGAGCGAAGAGGGGGAACAGCAAACGCAGCACAGCTTTAACCCGATCTTCATGATGGCCGATTCCGGATCTCGAGGAAGCGTCCCGCAGATCCGTCAGCTTGCCGGGATGCGCGGGCTGATGGCCAAACCGTCCGGCGAGATCATCGAGACCCCGATCACTGCGAACTTCCGGGAGGGGCTCACGGTCCTCCAGTACTTCATCTCGACCCACGGGGCCCGCAAAGGTCTTGCAGACACGGCCCTGAAGACGGCCAACTCGGGCTACCTGACTCGAAGACTCGTGGATGTTGCCCAGGATGCCATCATCACGGAAGTGGACTGCCAGACTCTTGACGGGATCTACATGAGGCCGCTCATAGAAGGGGGTGAGATCATCGAGCCCCTGAGCGATCGAATCCTGGGGCGCGTTGCCCTGGAAGATATCCGGGATCCCTTCACCGGCGAGATCATCGTCGAAGCGAACCAAGAGATCGACGAGGAATTCGTTATCAAAATTGATGACGCCGGTATCGAGAATGTCCTGATCCGCTCCGTTCTGACCTGCCAATCCAGGCGAGGGGGGGTCTGCGCGAAATGCTACGGCCGCGACCTTGCGCGCGGACAGAATGTCAATCTGGGGGAGGCCGTAGGCGTCATAGCCGCGCAATCCATTGGCGAACCGGGCACGCAGCTCACCATGAGGACCTTCCATATTGGAGGGACGGCCAGCCGGAGAGCCGAGCAGACCACCCTGGAGGCTCGCAATGCGGGCAAGACCCGGTTCATCGGCCTCAACACAGTTCGCAATAGACAAGGAGATCTTGTCGTTATGAACAGGAACGGCAAGATCGGCATCGTAGACAAGGCGGGGCGCGAGCGGGAGTTATACAACGTCCTCTATGGCGCAACGCTGAAGGTCGATGAAAATCAGGCCATCAAAGCCAAGCAGCTTCTTGCCGAATGGGACCCCTTTGCAAATCCAATCCTTACCGAGGTGGCAGGTAAGGTGAAGTTCGGCGACATCAAGGAAGGGGTCACCATGAAGGAGCAGGTCGATGAAGTTACCGGCCTCTCGAGCAACGTGATCGTCGAGTCAAAGGATGTTGATCGAAGACCCCGAATATCGATAAAAGACGAAAAGGGGCGGACCTCAAAGCTGCCGGGATTAAATCAAGATGCCCGCTATTTGTTGCCGGTGGGCGCCAACATAATCGTGAAAGAGGGCGACATAGTAGAGTCCGGAGACATTCTGGCAAAGATCCCTCGAGAAACGACCAAGACGAAGGATATCACCGGCGGCTTGCCCCGCGTGGCCGAGCTGTTCGAGGCGCGCAAGCCCAAAGAGGTTGCCACGATCAGCGAGATCGAGGGGACCGTCTCCTTCGGAAAAGACACAAAAGGGAAACGGAAGATTGTCATAACCCCGGAGGTCGGGGAATTGAAGGAGTACCTCATTACAAAAGGTAAACACATCAGCGTCCACGACGGAGATCATATAAAGGCCGGCGAGGCTCTGATGGACGGATCTTCCAATCCTCACGACATTCTCAATGTGCTGGGGGAAAAGGAGCTGGCAAAGTACCTGGTGGATGAGGTCCAGGAGGTGTATCGTCTGCAGGGCGTCAAGATCAATGACAAGCATATCGAGGTCATCGTTCGGCAGATGCTCCGCCGCGTCCGGATAAAAGAGGTGGGTGACACCGATTTTCTGATCGGAGAGCAGGTAGAGAAGTTTATATTCGATGAAACGAACCATGCGGTCATTGAAGAGGGCGGCAGGCCTGCCATCGGCGAACCCCTGCTCCTCGGGATAACGAAGGCATCCCTGAGCACGGAAAGCTTCATCTCGGCGGCCTCATTCCAGGAAACGACAAAGGTTCTCACTGAGGCAGCGCTTTCAGGTAAAGTCGATTTTCTGCGAGGGCTAAAAGAGAACGTCATTATGGGACGTCTCATTCCTGCTGGAACGGGCGTTTCTCATTACCGAAATCTGACTCTTCGGGTCCTCGGTGGCGGCGAAGAGGAGATGGTGGAGGAGGGGGGGGAAGGTTTGAAAACGAAGCCCTTTTTAATGTAGATAAAAATAACTTCGGTATCGGC
>CAZFWM010000228.1:0-11989 GCA_964522545.1 uncultured Thermodesulfobacteriota bacterium | reverse complement strand
TCTTTTTTTTAACAAGTACTCTCCGGTCTATCTACGCTTGATTGAGGACTAGAAGACATCATTGAGATCAAAGAGCGATACAATACGCGATATTTCTATTTTTTGGATGACACGCTTAATTTCTCTTACGATTATTCGAGAGCGCTCTGTGATAAGCTGATCTCCGAGCGGGCGGACATACGGTGGAGCAGCTGTATACACCCGAACAATCTGGACCGGCGGCTGCTGACCCTGATGAAGAGGAGCGGGGCGGTACGCTTGATCTACGGCCTCGAGACCGGGAGCCCACGGCTCCAGAAGTACGTGGGGAAGAATATCGATATCGAACGATTCTCCTCCACCCTCAGGATTGCCGATGAACTCGGGATATGGAATGGTGTCGAGGTGATTTGCGGGCTGCCCCATGAGGACGACAGGGATGTCGATGATACGATCTCTTTTCTACGGAACCATCGGCCGTGGATAAATGAACTCTATATCAATGCATTCCGACTGGTTCCGAACTCGTTATTCGTAGAGCACCCCGACAAGTTCCGACTGACAAATATAAGAACCATAGGACTGAGAGGCGCATCGCGATCGATCCTGGATGTCCCGCTCAGGAAGCGACTGTTGAAATACTCGTTCGACGAAGTGGGGGGATACGGGTGGGAGGAAAAACAGAAACAGACATCGAGATCATATAAGAGGATCGTGACGGCCGAGAGAAAACAGCACATTCCGAATTTCGAGAACATTCCCTATCTTTTTTACTTTTATGATTGTCTGCATGACAAGGATCGAGTAAAGCGTGTTTACCGACGGTATTCGACCGTCCTCACGAGAAAGGCCCTGTTTCGGCTTCCGCGCTACGTGGTCAATGAGCTCCTGAAAGTTCGAAGTTTCACCTATGCAGCCAGGATGGTCTCGTTTTTTCTCGGAAGATGGGGCAATGCCTAGTCCAATGAAGAGCCCATCGAGAATCAAGCTCATTCGCCCGCCCGTGCTGATGAGCTTTCCGGCCAATACCCGACTGCCCTATGGAATGGGCGTCATAGCCGCAGCCCTGCGACAAAACGGCTATGAGGTCCACCAGGACGACTTGTTTGCCAGGGGCAAAAAATTCAACAGCAAGCTGGGATTCTTTTCAAACAGCATAATCAACATGGGCATATTGTCCTCGAACGAACGGGCCCAGAGCTGTCTCGTCAACGGCGTGTCCGACTCCAAATTAAACAGATTGACCGAAAAACTGCTACGTCTGACCTCCTACAAGGATTACGATATCATCGGCTTTTCATTGCTTTCTTTTTCCGAATTTCTCTTTGCCCTGTTGCTGGCTGAGAAGATCAAGAGAGAGACAGGCGCCACGATCGTCCTGGGTGGAGCCTTTATCACTGTCCATGCCGATCTCTATTTCGAGCGATATCCCTTTATCGATTATATGATAGCCGGAGATGGAAGCGTCCCGCTGCTTAAGCTCATGGACTATTTTGAAGGGAATGGGAAAACAGAGGATGTGCCTAATTTGTATTACCGAGAAAATGGGGAGGTCCGGGTCACCCCAAGAAAAGATTTTGATATCGAAGACATTCCTCTGCCTGACTTTCAGGGCTTGCCAATGGAATCCTATAAAGAGGAATGGTTCGAAGGAAAGCTGTTTCTGCCGTACCAGATAAGCAGAGGATGCACGGGAAAGTGTAGCTTTTGTTCTTTCCGAAAGGTGGATGCAAGGCCCGCTATTAAAAGTCCACACAAAGTACTCCGGGAGTTGGAAGAATACAGTGAAGAATACAAGAGCCCCTATTTTTCGATGTGCGACACCTCCTTCAATGCCTTTCATCAGGAGATCGAAGAAATATGCGAAGGACTGATTAAACGCCGGCTGGATATCAAGTGGGAGGCTCTTGTCAAGGTCGACAACATGGATAAGCGACTTCTTTCAAAGATGAGACGAGCGGGATGTTCATTTTTGAAAATAGGGATCGAATCAGGGAGCGACAGAATACTGAGCTCAATGAATAAGGGATGTACAGCAGAGCAAGCCTCACGAGTATTCAAGGCGGCACATGAATTGGGTATGAATACCCGATCCTATTTCATCGTAGGCTATCCCCATGAGAGTCAAGAAGATATCCATGCCACAATCCGGTTCATAAAAGAGAATAAAACCTACATAAATTCATTCTCATTCTTTAAATTCCACCTAGATTACGGCTCGTCAATTTACTGCAATCCCGAAGAATTCGGGGTGGAGAATCTGAGAGAGCGTACGAACTTCTTCGAGTTCGATGAAATCAACGGATTGTCCTATAGAGAGAAACAACGGCAACAGACAAAGGCTTTTCGGTATGTTCTGAAAACACTCTACAGGGAGGTCTTGTCCGAGAGATTTGGTATTTTCTTTTTCGCTTTTCGTCTTTTCATGCGGTTCGAGAGGATCAGCCAAGGGTTGTTATTCAGGCTCTTGCCGCAAAGGATACTGGATATGCTTTATTTGCTGGAGCCCCGCTACTTCGGTGGGAGCCTGGGCGGTGGGTTCGGTGTTTACATTGCCGAAGGCCTATTTCCGTTCCAGCCGATTCGTAATACCGGACTGCGACCTCCCATTATTTTTCGGCGTTGGGCCGAGAACAGGAAACGGGGAAATCGTCGAAGGGGCGGATGACCGGTTGGGATTCGACGGGAGAGAGTAACCTATTGAGCGACGTCGTTCTGATCAATCCTCCTTTTCACAGGACCGTCACGGGAGAGTACGGCGCACGGTTCGTCGCCCCGGGCCTGGTCACCATCGCCGGCTACCTGCGGTCCCGGGGGGTGAGCGTATCGGTCGTGGATGCCGACAGCCTGGACATCCCGGTGGCTGCCATCCCGGAGATCGTCGAAGGCAGCAGGCCCTCCGTGGTCGGAGTCACCTGCGACGTGACCCGGGTGGGTCAGACACGCCGGATACTGGAAGGATTGAGGCACGCGCTGCCTGAGGGCCTTCTCGTTGCGGGCGGGTTCTTCCCCTCCTTCGTGCCGAATGCCTTGCATCCACTCGCAGACATCGTGGTGAAAGGAGAAGGGGAGCGCAGTTTTGCTGACCTTGTGACAGCCCATCTCGGCGGCGATCCCACGGACACGATACCCGGCCTCTTTCACAAGGAGGGTGACGGATACGAGTACTCCGGCGACGCGAAGCCCCTGGAGCCCCTGGATGACTACTTCTTCCCCGCCTGGGATCTCGTCCCGATGGAGCGCAACTACCACCGGTGGGCACGCCGAATGCCGATCGTCCCCCTGGTCACCAGCCGCGGGTGCCCGAACCGGTGCATCTTCTGCAGCGTCCATCGTCTCATGGGAAACCAAAGGCGCCAGCTGAGCGTCGATCGGGTCGTCCAAGAGGTGGTCCACCTCAAAGAGCGGTTCGGCATCCGTGAGATCTACTTCAAGGACGCCCTTTTCTTGAAGGAACGCTCGTGGATGCATGACTTCTGCGGCCGGCTCCTGCGGGAGAGGCTGGACATCACCTGGTGGTGCCCTACCGGACCGGCTTATGTCGACCTGGACACGCTTCGCCTGATGCGCGAAGCCGGATGCCACACCGTCAACTACGGGCTCGAGAGTGCCAGCCAGGAGACTTTGCAGCGTCTGAAGAAACCTCTCACCGTGGAGCAATCGCTCGAGGCGGTCCATCTGGCCCGCAAGGCCGGGCTGCGAGTAAAGGCTTACTTTCTGGTGGGGTTGCCGTGGGAGGGCGTGGAGGATATCAGGGCCACGCTGCGGCTGGCCGCACGGGTGAAGGCGCACCATACTCTCGTCTATCTGTCGACCCCCTTTCCGGGTAGTGAGCTCTGGGATCTGTGTGAGTGCGACGAGACTGAGATGGACTGGAGCGATCTGCACTGGCTCAAGATGAAGACCTCTTACAGTGAGCTCGATCCGGACGTGGTCAACCGGCTCAAAGTCTCATTTACGCGTTCGACCCGTTCCCCGCTGGCCATGGTCCGGTATGTGCGCCGTTCGACCTTCGAGGAGCTGGCCAGGCAGATCTGGTTCCACAGTCGGCTGGGCTTTTTCCGCTACGGCGGCCGTCCGGCCGCCCGGTTTTGCCGGTTTCCCTTCGCGGCGCCGCAGAAGCCCCCGGGGGGATGAACCGTGCTGTCACTCTATAGAACTGGCGCATAAATTATAAATTCATGCGCCAGTTCTATACGGCACATGAATGCCTTCATGTTGCAGACTGGAATTTGGAGTATGAAATTTTTTCAAAATGACCCTGATTGCGGACCACATAGAGGCTGAATTGGGCGCAAATCTACAAATCTTGAAAAATTCTGAACGACATTTTACAAAATTGTCCGCCAGTATTCGCGCAGTCCTATCATGAAAAATTTCCAAAAACCTTTGAAACATGAAAGTATTCATGTGCTTGATAGAGGCGCCGCATATTTTATGCGACGCCTCTATAGGAAAAAAGAGGGTTGCCCGGAAGTACACCCGCGCTATTTCCAGGTCGAGCCGACGAACATCTGCAATATCCGCTGCCTCATGTGCTGGGACAAACATCCCGAGGCGAAGAGCGGAACCATGGACCTCTCCCTGTTCGAGCGCCTCCTCGAGGAGGGGCACCGGCTCCGTCATATCCAGCTCGCCGGGCTCGGAGAGCCGACCCTTCATCCCGAGATCCACAGAATTGTGGAGATGGCCAAGAACAGGGATCGGCCCATCTTTGTCGCTCTCAACACGAACTGTACCCGCATCGACGGCACGATGGCCGAGAAGCTGATGAAATCCGGGATCGACCACATCCGCGTCAGCACCGACACCGCGGACCCGGCCGTCTACAAAGAGATCCGCGGGATCGACTTCGATCTCTTCACCGAGAGCCTGGAAAACCTGATAAAGGCCCGACAGCGGCTCGGCGCGAGGTCCACCCGGATATCGATCAATGCCGTTGTGATGACGAACACCCTGGACAGTCTCGACGATCTCATCGAATTCGCAGGGCGGAAAAAACTCCCCCTCTATCTAAAGTCGTGCTATGTGAAGAATGAGGGCCAGTCTGATCTGCGCGTAGATTTGAAGAGGTTCAAGGATGCGATCGCCCATTGGAAGCGGTGCGCAGCGCGCCACCGTGTGCATCTCCATTACTCGGCCCCCTTTCCGGCGGTGACGTGCATCCGCATGTGGAGCGGCGGGTACATGGACTGTCACGGGGCGGTCTTTCCATGCACCCGGGCGTTCAATCTCAAGCTCGGGGCCCTCTCATCCCAATCGCTGCCGGAGTTGTGGAACAGCCCTCAGGTGGAGGCGATCCGCAAAGAATTCAGGAGCGGCAGGATCCAGGACAACCCGAATCCGGCGCTCGACCCGTGCCGCCTCTGCGTCTACGAGGCCTACCTAAGGGTTGCCACCCGAAAATCACTCCCCCTCGATGCAAGATTGACCATTATGGCCCAGTATATGTACCTCTTGCCCCGGATTCCTGAGAGGGGCCTCGGGTGGGCCCGGAGAGCGATCGGCTCGATCACGCGCCGAAGTTCCGGAACGGATCGATGACGATACTCGAACTTCTTGAACGCCAGGCCAGGGAGCGGCCGGACGGGATGGCCCTTCTCTGGCCGACCCAAAGCGGCGGGCGGGGCATCCGGTGGGGCGAACTTGCCGCCAGGGTCCGGGGGATCGCGGGCGGGCTGCTGTCCATCGGGATCAGGGACGGGGACCGGGTGGCGATCGCCATGCCCAACTGTCCTGATCTCCTTCTGACCATGCTCGGCACCATGGCATCAGGGGGCGTGGATATATCGATGGACCCCATGCACCACGGCTTCATCGTTCGGCGCTCCCTGGCCGACGCAGCATTCCGGTTCAAAGTGGTTGCCGACGACTTCCTCCTCGGGTGGACTGAGTACGCGGGAATCATGGATGTGGAGCGGATCATCCACAAAGATCCGATGAGGCGGTTTGCACGCCTGCCCTTCACGGCACTCGATGAGCTTGCGCGCCTGTCCCATGACCAAGCCCCCCCGATACCCGGCACAGATCCCGACGCCGTCTCTAAAGTCGCCCTCACGGCGGGCTGCACCGCCCTGCCGAAAGGGATCATGCTGAGCCAGGCCGCCATGATCGCATCCGGCCGGGGCCTGGCGTCCGCCCTGGCCCTCGGGCCGGGCGACACGTACCTCTCTCTGTCTCATCTCTCTTCCCCCTGGACGCTCCAGGAGTTTCTGGCCTGCGCGCACGCGGGCTCCACCTTTGCGTTCATGGACTATGCCCCCCACCCGACCGATCTCGCACGGGCGATACGAATCCTGTCTCCCGACGTGCTTCGCATGAGCAGCGAGGCGTTCCTGAAGATATTCGGCGCCCTTTTCCCCGCTGCCGGGGACGGTACCTACTGGAACCTGGGGTACGGGCTCCGGCTCAGGACCTACGCCGCACGGATGTGGCCCCGGGCCGGAAGGATGGTCCACAGCAATCGAACGCGTCGCCTGTTGTTCGGCGGAAAGCCGACCCCCATTATCCTCTCCACAGGAATGGTCTCCGACGAGATCGTGGCCTTCATGAACGATCTCGGTTACCCCCTTGTCCATTCATACGGACTCACGGAAGCGTGCGGCTTCGTCACCCTCGGGCCGGCGGGAACACGCCGCCTCGGCAGGCCCTTCGATGGCGTGGAGCTCCGGGTCACCGATGACGGTGAAATCCTCCTCGCCGGACCGGTCCTCATGAAGGGCTACTTCGGTAGCCCGGCCGGATCGGTACAGACGCTCGGGGACGGAACGCTCCGCACACGGGATCTCGGCCGGATCGACCCGGAGGGGCACCTGATCATCGAGGGGAGCCGGGATCACCACTCGAAGACGCAGGATGGACAGACCATCCCTGCTGACCGGGTCGCCGATCTCCTGATGAGCGACGAGCTCGTCAAGAGGGCGATCGTCATAGCCGGTGGATTCATTGATCTTCCCTACCCCGTGGCCCTCATCGTCCCTGCCATGGGCAGGCTGCGAAGGCGCTTCGGCCGGTGGGGCCGCTCGCTCTTCTCGACTGTCGAACTTCTCAAGGCCTCGGAAGTCCGGGAGGCCCTGGAGCGCCGACTGGCGAAGAAGCTCGAAGCCTTTCCCCCTTCCGAGCGGCCGAGGCGGTTCATCTTTCTCCCCCAGGACCCCGGGATGTGGAGCGGCGAGCTCTGTCCAGACCAGCGGCTGCGCACACCCCTTTTCAATATGCGGAGATCCGGCATCCTTCAGGCCATCTACCTTCAGCACCAGCGAAAGGCCCCCCCCTCCGCCGATTCCACAGGAATTAGTGGGGAGCCGATTTTTCTCAATGTAGAGTCCGAGTACGACCGCCCCCTGATGCGTGTCGTAGGCCTTCACCGCCACATCGGCGTGAAGACGGAGAAGGTGCTCTCGGCAGGGATCCCATCTCTGCTGGCGGCCCTGGAGAAGGCGGGCTTCGACCCGGATTATATGCTGTATCGATTCCGATGGGTGGGGGATTACGAGGAGCAGATGGAGGGCCTCGCTCAGAGCCTGGTCGATCGGCCGGGCCGGATCATCGCCGTGAGCTGCGTCAGCATCTCCCTCCCCTTTGTCCTGAAGACGATGAAGCGGGTGCGGGAGCTCGCCCCGCACAAAAAGGTCGTGCTGGGCGGGCCCGGCCCCGCCGCCGCCTCCGAAAAGATCATTGAGCTCTTCCCGTGGGTCGACGTGGTGGTTAACGGGGAAGGGGAGGAATCGCTTCCACGCGTGATCGAGGCCCTGCACTCCGGCCGAGACGGTTCGACCATCACGGGCATCTCCTGCAGGGCGCACGGCGGGTCGATCGTCTGCACATACCCGGAGCGGATCAAGAGTCTGGACGCAATCCCACAGCCGTCCTACCGGCTCATAGACCCCAAGGACTATTTCACCTTCAGCGTGTCCACCATGCGCGGGTGCCCCAACAGCTGCAAGTTCTGCGGCAATCGATACATGTACGGCCCCGGGGTTTCGCTCCGGTCCCTCGACCTCGTGATCGAAGAGATGGAGAAGCTCCACCGGGACAAGGGGCAGAATCTCTTCTGGGTGAGCGACGACACGTTCACCCTTTTCAAGCCCCGCGTTCTGGACTTCTGCTCAAAGATGAAGCGGACCTTTGACGGCAAAGTGTCGTGGTTCTGTTACGCAAGCGTGGACTCTCTCGACGAGGAGATGATGGAGGCCATGGCGGCCTCCGGCTGCATCGTGGTCTTCATCGGGATCGAGTCCGGCTCGAACCGGCTTCTCCAGAAGATCAAGGGGACCCGGAGGGCCTATAGCGTGCGGGAGGCCATCGACACGATGGCCCTGGCGAGCCGCTACTTCGCGACCGTGCAGGCCGGCCTGATCGTCGGCTTCCCGGACGAGGGGTGGGGCGAGTTCCTGGATACCATTAGGCTGGCCCATTATCTAACACGGAAGGGCTACGGCAGTGTCGTATATGTATGGCTGAAGGCGATTCCCCTCACACCGCTGTTCGAGAAGAATCGAGACCACCTTTTACCGGCCACGACAAAATACCCGTGGCCATACCTTTCAAACTACGTCAAGTGGTCGGCCGACATGGCACGTCTCGATCCGGCCCTGGCCCCCTGGGCCGTGAGGATACCCAGCCCGATGACGCGTATGAAGAGTCTGTTTTTATGGTTATACGGCGGGTGGTACCGGGATCCCCGAAAGCAGGGGAGATCGCCCTTGTCCGTCGGACGGCTCTTCCGCCGGGGAATGGAGCATGTTCTCGATGAATCTCTGCTGGAGTGATTGCAGAGGAACCGTTTCATCCCCCCTTGAGCGATGCGACATCCTCTCTTATTTTTTGCAGATTTGCTTCTTCATCACTGAAAAATCGATAACAGAAAGGGAGCATTCTTTTTTCATCGCTGGATAAACCGACAGACGGGCAATTCGTCACCTCTTCCAGATCGACATTGAATCTGTGCGGCCAGGACCTTATCTCTATGTTCAAGCTCTTTATCCTTTTTGGGGGAGATGAATCTCTTGCCTTTCTATATCCTTGTACCCCCAGGGCGCGTTTAAGCGACAAAAGTCTCTTGTATTTATAGAAAAGGTTACTTTTGGCATAGTCAAGATTTACATATTTTCCGTACTTGCCGATGAGCTTGATTATTGACAATGCGCCATCTCTTGTAGTGACATCCACTCCCAAATAATTTTGAATATTGTCATGAAAGTAATAATTGCCACTGAATTTGCACAAACATTTTCCTCTTTTCTTTTTTTCCAATATTTTAATCAGCCTTTCTTTGTCTTCGCCCAAAACGTTGCATAACAGCTCAAGGATTTCGGAAGTCGTATAGTGTTTATCAAGGTTATCATACCTCCCAAGGAGAGTTACACTCCGTATTCTCAACTGTCTCACTTGCGTGGAGTTTTCCAGACTGAACTCGATTATCTTTTTTAACTGATCTTCGTTTCTTCCCCTTTCAATAAGAAATGATATATGAATTCGGTAGAGATGCTTCAATAAATTTTCGAGAGCTTTCAACTTTTGCTCGGCAATTCTTTTTGAATCCGGGCCAAAATATGTATCCTCATCCAATCCGTTCAATGAAAAATGCACCACTTTAAGGCCGGCCTGTCTTAATGACCGAACATAATCCTCCTCTACCAATTTTAGCCCGTTTGTTTCCAACACAGGAATTTTGTTCTTTTTTATTATCAATCGAACAAGATCCGGCAGGTCCTCCCGCAGCGTTGCCTCTCCTCCGCTCAGACAAACAGTATCCCCCTTGAAAGCCTCAACCAGCTTTTCTATGTCTCCATAGCTCAACTCTTCCTTGTCTCTTCTGGGAAAATAGCAATAACTGCAATCCAGGTTGCACCTATGTGCCACGGAGAGGTCAAGCCTATCGACCCGTAATTGAGCATGGGATTTATTGAGGCAAGCTTCATAAAATGACCTGTCACGTTCGACGAGAGATTTGAATTTCCCATGTTCATCGCAGGCTTTGATCATAAATACGGATCTGTTTTCAGCAATTATGGTTGCCTTTATTCTTTTATAACAAACGGGGCATACACTTAAAGCATTCGATTTCAAAAGTTCCATGCTTTTCGCTTTCACTACTAGTGAATCGAATTGAAATCCAGCTGAGCTGATTTCAATAGTTTTTTATACTTCCTTACGACACGGTTTTGGCCAATCAAAATTTTCCTTTTATTATTATAAACATTCTGCAAATAATAGAATCCGGCTCTCGCTTTGCAAATCTTCGTTCCATGAAAGAGGTGAAAAACGGTTTGAAGATCCTTGAAGCTCATCTGTCCTGAAGAAAAGGGAAAGAGGCTCGGATTAATATCATCGAGCGATTTTCCTTCAATCAGATGGCTATATTTTTTGTACTCTTCAGTCATGGGAATCATCGAAAAGGGCATTATTATCGAGCGGCACCCCAGGCTATGCCCATAGGCAATTGTCTCGAGAATATCATCCAATGTTTGCTCAGGCATTCCCATGAGAACATAAAATCCAAGTTCATATCTCATTCTCTTGAACATTCCAATTAACCCATCAATATTTTTCAGGTGATCCTTCCCCTTGTGAAACCTGTCCTCATACAAGTGTCTCTTTGTCGACTCCAATGGGACCTGTATAAATCTCCATATTATGTCACGGTCAAACAATTCAACAGTCTGTTCGTTCAAGCATGTAAATTCGATACCATAGTGGAAATCCAGCAATACATCGAAATTATTGTCTGACAGGTAATCTAGAAAGGTCTTCAAATCTTTTGCGGCAAATAGAATATTCGAATCCCAAAAGGCAAATTCTCTGAAACCTAAGCCGTAGAGATGGTCGAAATGATCCTTGAGTTGCTCGAACCCAAAATTGACAATTCTATTCCCTTCCAGATCTGTAACCGCACAGTACGAGCAATTCCTCGGGCATCCCTTTGTCAATCTTAAAACAGCCCTCCGAGGCAAAGTATCCATCAACTCGTATAATGGAGGATAGCTGTCTGCCTTTTCATACGGTCCCACATGGACATGATCAAATCCCATTTCCTTTATCTGTTCGTACAAGAGTGTCGCAGCAAATCCTCCGAATACTAATTTCGCTTTTGGGAATATCCTTCTCAACACCGTGACCAAGTCCCGTATAGCCCCACAGCTGTATGTCATGCAGCTGCCTATGAAGATCTCATCCGGAGGATCGATGTTCCCTACGGAAGTGGCAAATGTGTCGAATGATTTCCCGAAATAGTACAGTCGTTTCAATTTGTTGCGGTCGACCTGGACCTTTTTCCATTCTATTCTGTTTTTCCAGAGGTTCTTTTGGGAAGGCAGGCCGATGGTATTGAGCCGACTTTTTTCCGGAACAAAATCGAAAAATTTGATATATTGGTTGTTTTCATAAAGGTAATTGGCGACCCTCAGGAGCCCGATAGGGCCGGGATCGAACTTATTGTGCATAAATAGTTCCCGAGTATCTATAACCGGCGGATTGATCAGCAGACATTTTCTGGCGGATGCTGATTTATTTTTATAATAATAACGACTTTCTTGATCAAAATTCATTTTCTCTGCCACGAAAAGATTTTTTTATAAATATCTAATTTGCTAAATAGAATACACCATCCATGGACTAAGGAAGGTTCGTTTTTTTTTAGTTTGTGGAGATTACCTACGTTACACTCGACAAGGGTAAGATTGCCATAAGAATGATGCGGTGTCAAATGGTTACACCCTTTTCAGCAATTCATACATTCGTTGCGAATTCAGCTTTTTTCAGCATTGACTACGTCGTAGGTTACAGCCTTCTTGCGACCCTGGCCGGAGTCTCAGCCCCTGTCATTTTCGAGACATGCTGTGCATAGAACAGGCTTTCAACATCCTCTATTATACTGTTGACATCGTTACGGCAGCGAATCATAATCATCAATGATTAAATATGGTTCAAAAAATAATAAAAAAAATTATGTAAATATCTTGTGAGTACCGATTTTGAACACCGATAATGGTTATGCAACCAATCGTAA
>CAZFWM010000227.1:0-12038 GCA_964522545.1 uncultured Thermodesulfobacteriota bacterium | reverse complement strand
CTTCGGGGCTTCGCCCCTCGCAACGTCCAAGGGGAGCGCACCTGGTAAGTACGCACCGCATGGACGTTGCGAGGGGCGAGTAGTATGCGGGCGGGGATGAACCCCGCCCCTACGGGCTGACACACATGGGTCGGCCCCTTTTGCGATAAGAGCGCAGCAAGCAGCGCCCCTACCACTATGCCGGCCGGAATGGCGTTACTCTGGGTGTTCTTTTTTATTAATTTTCAATTTTGTCCTTGACTCCGTCCATTTTTTTCCGATATACAATCATATCAACATGTTCGGGGCGGATGGGCATGTCCGCCTTTGCTTATGAAAAGCACCTCAGCAGGGGGCAGCGCTTGTGAATCACCGAAGAGTGATCCCCGCCATTGTTCTCTCAGTGCTCTCAACCCTTCTTCTCACGCCTCTTCCGGCAGATCCCGTCGGCCTGGATGCCATCCGATTCAACATCTTCGATTCGGCGATCCTCGACGAGCAGACCTTTCTGCTCGTGGGAGATCACGGCAAGATCCTCCTCAGCCGTGACGGCGGCACCACGTGGGACGAGATCGCGAGCGGCACGAGGAAACCCTTGTTCAGCGTCTCCTTCCCGGACCGGCAGAACGGGTGGATCACGGGGAAGTCGGGCCTGATCCTTCACACCGGCGACGGCGGCCGCTCATGGTCGGTCCAGCCCACGCCCTCGGACAAGCATCATTTTTCCATCTTCTTCGCGGATGCGCGACATGGGTGGGCCGTGGGTGACTGGGGGGCCATCCTGGCGACCGAAGACGGGGGGCGCACCTGGGGCGAGCGATCCCTCGGCGACGATGTGGTCCTCTACGATGTCCTGTTCCGGGACACCGCCAATGGGTGGGTCTGCGGCGAATTCGGCGGCCTGTACCGGACATCGGACGGGGGAAGTTCCTGGACCAAGGTCGAATTCACCTCGCCCCCCGATAAGGCCGCCGGGAAGCCGGCCAAGGGGGAAGCGCCTCCACGGGAGGATCCCCTCTCTCTCTTCGACAAGACCCTGTTTGCCATAGCCCGCTCCGGCTCGAGGCTCATCGTGGCCGGTATGGACGGAGCGATTCTCTACTCCGAAACGGGGGGCGAGTTCTGGGCCCAGGCCGTGAATCCCGCGCCCGCCTCCCTGTACGGCCTCGAGCTGGCCGACAAGATCGGCTGGGCCGTGGGCGACGTGGGCACCGTGCTCCGGAGCGCCGACGGCGGAGAGCACTGGAACCTCGTGGACGAGGTTCCGGCCGAAAAGAGGCTCTTCTGGGTTCAATCCATAAGCCTGCTCGCCGCCGACAAGGGCCTCATCGCAGGCGCCAACGGCCTCCTCTTCTTCATACGCAACGGGCACCTCCAGGAAGGAGCCGGGGGGGCGAACCAATGAGCGAACGAAAGACTCTCGTAGAGCGGTACGTTGATTTCCTCCTCAGACGCCGGCTAGCCCTGCTCCTGATCATCGTGGCCTTGAGCCTTTTCTTCGTCTACCGGCTCAGCCAGCTCAAGGTGCACACCGACTTCTTCGACCTCTATCCCCCGGGACACCCTTACATCCAGCTCTACAACGAGTACCGCTCCATGTTCGGCAGCGCCAACGTCCTCGTGGGTGCGGTGATGGTGAAGGAAGGCGGGAAGTACTCCGACATCTACAACATCGAGACGATCCGCAAGATCGACCAGATCACAAAGGCGCTGCTCGAGACCCAGGGCGCCAATGCCACTCAGCTCATCTCACTCACACACCCCAAGCTCAAGAACATCCAGGTGAGCTCATGGGGGATTCAGATACGGCCCATCCTCTGGCCCGAGTTCCCCCGGAACCAGACGGACATCGACAACATCCGCCGCGCCGTTTACACCAATGAGGGGATCCGCGGCTTCTTCGTCTCCCCTGACGACAAGGCCGCGGCCATCTACGCCGGATTCTGGGAGGAGGGGGTCGACCCCATCAAGCTCTACGACCGGCTCCAGGAGCTCGTCGCTGCTTACTCAGACGAGGACACGGAGATCCTCTTCACCGGCTACCCCGCCCTCTACGCCCACATCTACCATCTCGCCCCCCAGGTCTACTGGGTCTTCGGGGCGACCGTGCTGGTCATGGTCCTGCTCCTGTATGGCTACTTCCGCACGTGGCAGGGGATCTTCCTGCCGGTCCTCTCGGTCCTGACGAGCGCGATCTGGGGCCTCGGATTTGCCGGTCTCTTCGGCTACAACCTCGACCCCCTGGTCATGGTGGTCCCCATACTGCTCACCGCCACGGCCCTGAGCCACTCGGTCCAGTCCATGAACCGGTACCACCAGGAGTACGAGGAGCACGGCGATAAAGACACCGCGCTGCGAAAGGCATACTCCCACCTCTTCGCCCCGGCCACCCTCTCCATCATCACCGACGGACTCGGAATCCTCACCATCGCGGTGGCGACCATTCCGCTCATGCAGAAGCTGGCCTTCTTCTGCAGCTTCTGGATCATCACCATACTTGTGAGCGTGGTCACCCTGAACCCGATCGTGGTCTCCTACCTTCCGCCCCCGCGCCGCTGGGTATCCGAGCGCGAGCGACGCTCGGACAAGATCTACGACAGCTTCTGCCAGATCCTGGTTCGCCCGTGCATGGGACGGGGGAAGTATGTGGCCCTGGCCGTGCTCGTGCTGATCTTCACCGTGGGGCTGAACTACTCGCGCCGCCTGAAGGTGGGCGATACGGAGGCCGGCGCGGCCCTGCTCTTCTCCGACCACGAGTACAACGTGGCCTACAACCGGTTCAACGAAAAATTCGTGGGCGTCAATCAGCTCGTGGCCATCGTGGAAGGCAAAGAGGAAGGGGCGATCAAGCACGTGGACACGCTGGCCCGGATGGAGGAGTTCCAGCGGTTCATGGAGGTCGAGACCGGGGCGGGAGGGTCGCTGACCATCACCAACATGGTCAAGAGCATCTACAGGATGTACCACGAGGGCCACCCCAAGTGGAGCATCATCCCGGAGGACCCGCGCCACCTTGGGCAGATCTACTTCCTGTTGCAGGGAAGCACGGCCCCGGGCGAGATGGACCGCTGGGTCAGCCCGGACTACACGAACGCGACGATCACCGCCTTTTATAAAAAGATCTCCAACGAGCTCACCCACCAGTCCATCGACAAGGCAAAGGAGTTCATCGCAAGAAGCGAACCCGAGAAGGTGCGCTTCCGCCTGGCCGGCGGCCTCGTGGGGGTGCTGGCGGCGGTGAACGAGGAAGTGGAGTACTCTTTTTGGGTCTCCCTTGCCGTGATCTTCATAGCGGTCTTCTTTCTCTGCTGCCTCACCTACCGATCCATGGTGGCCGGAGTGATCCTGATACTGCCGCTTGCCGCCTCGCAGATCCTCGCAGAGGTCTTCATGCTCATCAAGGGTATCGACCTCAACATCAACTCCCTGCCGGTGGCGGCCGTGGCCGTGGGGATCGGGGTCGACTACGGGATCTACCTGCTCAGCCGGATCCGGGAAGAGCTCAGCGCCGGAGGCGACCTTGAGGAGGCGAGTCAGAGGGCCGTTGCCACGACGGGGAAGGCCATCATCTTCACGGCCACCACTCTCATAGCCGGCGTGGTCTTCTGGTTCTTCGTGGACCTCAAGTTCCAGGCGGAGATGGGGCTCCTGCTGGCCCTGCTCATGTTCCTCAACATGGTGGACGCCCTGGTCTTCATCCCGTGCCTGGTCTCGGCGATCCGGCCCAAGTTCCTGCAGCCAAAGGAGAGTGGCTCCTAGAGTAGCCAGTCGAAGGATCTACTTCTAATCTGAGCAAAGAAAGGATAGGTCATGAAACAGTATCTGGTCTTCTGCTCATGCGTCGTCCTCACCCTGTTCCTTATGGTCCCCTGCCCGGCCCAGGCCTTCTTCTTCGACACGAACAACACCGTCCAGCTCAGGGGGAAGCTCTCCACACAGTTCGCAATCCGGCTCCAGGACTCGGAGATGTGGACGCGCCCCGATACGGAAGTGGGCGACCTGGTCCAGCACCGCAACATGTTGCTCCTGGAGCTCGACCACGACCTGCGCAACCTGATCGACGAGGTTCACATGTTCAAGCCCTTCAAGTGGGCGGGACTCGACGTGAAATACCGCATGGTTGGACGTTTCGTGTACGACGGAGTCTATGATTACGGCCCCAGCGTTTTTCAGGATGTGAAGGACCAGGAAAAAGGGCTGATCGAGAATTTCCAGCTCTCCTCCGACCTCTGGGAGGCCTACCTGGACCTCTCCCGCGGGCCCGTCTTCTTCCGTCTCGGCCGTCAGAACCTCTCGTGGGGGGAGACGGACGCCTTCAAGATCCTCGACTGGATCAACCCGGTGGACAACACCTTCGGCGCCTTTTTCGAGAGCCTTGAGGACCGAAGGATTCCCCTCTGGATGCTGCGGGGCTCCGTGGAGCTTGGCACGCACGGCCCCTTTACTTCTATCTCTCTGGAGGGATTCTGGGTGCCGGGATTTCTGGAAAACACCATGGCCCCCATGTGGCGGCCCTATCTGTTCATGGCCCCGGATGCGACGCCCTATGCCGTACCCCAGCCCGAGGTCCCCTTCCCTTCGGTGAAGGATGTGCCGAACAAATCCATGGCCAGCTCCCGGTGGGGCGCACGGATCACGGGCATACTCTTCGATAACCTCGGCTTCTCTCTGGCCCACTTCCACACCTTCACGGACGAGCCGATGCTCAGGATGATCGCCCCGGAAGGAGACTTCGGGAGCCTCGCCCTCGAGATGTCGCACCACCAGATCAAGCTCACCGGGGCGAGCATCAACTACTACGAGCCCCACATCGACCTGATCGTCCGGAGCGAGGTGGCCATGTCCTGGAACGAGCCGATCTTCACGATCGAGGACAACATGGCGCTCTCGGACAGCTACACCTCGGAGATCAGCGGACCTTTCGGACTCCTCGGCATCAATTTCGGAGAGATCTTCTCCGGGCTCGGCCTCCCCTGGCCCGGGTGGCCTGACGGGATGCTCACGGGGGATCTCACGGGCGGCACGATCCCCAAGCGGGACATCCTGCGCTGGATGATCGGCCTCGACAAGTTCTTCTGGATCCGCCCGCTCAACCGGAACAGCACATTCCTGTTCTCCACGCAGTGGTTCTGCCAGTACATCCTGGACTGGGACGAATCGATCGCCTACCCGATCGCGATCGGCCCCAAAGAGTTGCCTGGTGACCCTCTTGAAGAGCTGGCGTTATCATTCAACTTCTCGAACCGCAAGGAGATGGAGTCGAACTTCACTCTGATCATGTCGACCATGTACTGGCACGGGAAGATCGTTCCGGAGGTGGCGACCATCTACGACGCCCGGGGGTCGTGGTATGTCCAGCCCTCGGTCACCCTGGGCCTCGGCCCGTGGCGCTTCACGGCCATGTACAACGCGGCCTTCGGGAAGATGGCCAACCTGGGAGTCGGCCTCTTCCGCGACCGAGATCAGGTCGCCCTCAGGGTCACTTACCAGATCGACTGATATTGTGTAGGATTAAAGTTGGACACGAAAAAAAAACATATTATTCGGATATGTCATTTCGACCCCCTCGTTCCGAGGCAGAGCCTCGGAACGAGGATCAGGGGAGAAATCTTGTCTTTTCGTAACGTCGAGGAGGAAACAAAAATGAGATCGATCATCCAACCTCTAGTACTGCTCTTCGCAACAGCCTTTCTACTCGCAGCCATCCCTCAGCCGGCCCTGGCCGACGTACAACCGGGCGACAGGATCGACTCGACGAACTGGCAGAAGGCCGAGGGCCTGCTCCCCGAAACGGTCCTCGAATGGGTGAAGAAAGGGGAGTTCATCCTGGACATTGGAGAGCTGGACTACGACCCGACCGTGATGATGCCACCCTATGCGATCGAGGGAACCAAGAACAACAGCGGCAAGTACGACATGGACGAAAGCGGGTACATCGTTGAAAAGGCCACTGGCAAGCAGCCCGACTATGTGGTCGGCATCCCGTTTCCCGACCTGAAGATGAGCGACCCCGATCCCGGATCCCGGTACTGGTGGAACCAGTACTATCACCGCTACTCCTGGGGAAACTCTCTGTACTCTTACTTCGTCACCTGGGTGAACCAGAAAGGGATGGAGAGAGAGGTCTCAGGCGAATACCGGAGCCTGATTTACGACGGAAGCCCCCAGTCCCAGGGATATAACAATCCGGACCGGGCCCTCTCAAAAGACATCATCACGGTGTGGAAGCCCTACGACCTGGCAGGCACCGCCATGTTGAGCTGGCGGTACATGGACGACAGGCCAGACAACGTGTACGCCTATATCCCGGCCATCCGCAGGGTCCGGCGCAACACGCCGGCCAACCGGTCCGACGCCTTCGTGGGGTCCGACTTCTGCATCGACGACGTCTGCACATACGACGGGAAGGTCAACCTCTTCGACTGGAAGATCATCGGCGAGCAAGAGGTCCTGGCGCCGTTTCCGGGCAGCAAGACTGAGCCGATAGTCCAAGAGAAGGGCGAGTGGCTCTCCACCAGGCAGATCACCGCTGCGCAGTGGGGGTACAAGACCCCGGACTGGAAGGGGGCGCAGTGGGCGGTCACCAATTACATCTGGGTCAAGCGCCCGGTCTTCGTCATTGAGGGGATACCCAAGGATCCTTACTACAACTACGGCCGCCAGATCTTCTACGCGGACTCGGAGCTCTATCTCGGTTACTACAAGGTGATCCACGACCGGGCTGATAACTACTGGAAGACCCTGCTCGTCTCGTGGGGCGGAGTGGAGAGCGACGACAAGACCTCGATGCGTCTCTTCTTCCTCTACTTCCACCTCATCGTGGACGACAGGGCGCGCCACGCCTCGGTGAACGAGGCGGTGAGCCCGCGCAATGTCTGCCGGTACCTCGCCATACACAACACGAACGACTTTACCCTCACGGGCTTCAAGAAGTTCTGCAAGTGAGATGTCGGGAGACGACACCTCGTTCCCAGGCTCTGCCTGGGAACGGACAATCATGGGGGCTCCGCCCCTGTAATGCCAGCATTCCTTGCTGCATAATTGTTTCCACAAGGATAAGGATACGATTGTTACCTATGCGAGTCTGATTCATGAGGCAGAGCCTCAGAGTATGTGGCGTTCCCAGGCAGAGCCTGGGAACAAGAACATTGCTTACAGAGCCGAAGTGACTTCACGTTTTAAACCACTCCGCCTCCTCTTCACAATCTCAGCGATACTTGTTTCCATCCTGGCCACGCCCCCGCCCCTGCCGGCGACCGTCGCCATGGATCTTGGAATCGGCTCGCGGGCCACATCGATGGGGGGCGCCTACACGGCCATCGCCGACGACTTCTCGGCCACATTCTACAACCCGGCCGGCCTGACCCAGATCCGGCGGGCCGAGATAACATTCACCAGCATTTATGCGAGCCCCGAGTTCTCCATGTCCAACCATGAGAGGGTGAACCTCTACCACCGGGTGATGGCCCTTCGGGGGATCGGCGGGGGAGTCACCTATCTGGACATCCCGCCCGTCAGCATGGACCGAACCTTCGGGGCGGTCCTCGGGATTGCAGCCGACATGGAATACCTCTTTGGGCTGAAGAGGTTCTATCTCGGTCTGGCTGCCTACATCCCTTACGAATGGTTGTCCAAATCAGTGGCCGTATCCACCACCGGCACCTTTCCACACTTCCCCCTGTACGTGGCCCGGTGGGCCAGCCCCGTCATCAACGTCGCCCTTGCCTACGAGATCCTTCCCGACCTCTCGCTGGGGGCCGGCGCCAACCTCCTGATGGACATGGCCATCGACACCTACGCCGCCGTCACCATGGACTTCGAACAGTACGGCCTGGTGGGGGGAATCAACAGCCCGGTGGTCACCCCCGTGGTGAACCGGGAGCTCGTGCTGGACGCGGCCCCCCAGGCGGGCATCCTGTGGAAGCCGGGCCGCGGCGTGAGTCTCGGCCTCTCGTACCGGGGCAAGCTGGTTGTGAACCTCGAGGGGGCCGAGGAGTTTTCCATAAGCATACGACTCCCTCTTGCGGACGGCACGTACAGGATATTGGACGCAAGCGCCACGCCCCTGGTCTTCGCGAACTTTTTCACGCCCCACGCCGTCACCCTGGGCGTTGCATGGGAGATCGGAGAGAAGGCTCTCGGCTCGTTCGATCTTACGTGGAACAAGTGGTCCGATTTCGTCGACGGCAGGGGCCGGAGGCCGACGGATCCGTTTCGCGACACCTTTGTGCCGCGAGCCGGCTTCGAGTATTCCATCGGAGAAAATGCCCACGTCTCGGCGGGCTACTTCTATCAGCGCTCGCCGGTCCCGGACCAGCCGCAAGAAAGCAATTACCTCGACTTCACGAAACATGTCTTTTCGATGGGCGTCTCATACACCTTACCAGAGCCGGTCATGAGGAAGAGAAAACTCACCATCCAGGGATACCTCCAGTATCATCTTCTGGATAGTCGCATGATTGACAAAGAGGACACAGGCGTGACGGTAACAAGGAACGGCTCCGAGTTTCCCGAGTACGGACCTGACTACGAAATCTCGGGTTACATATTCAACGGCGGGATTACTGTGGTGCTCGAGTTTTAATCACCGTTTTTCCCTCGTTCCCAGGCTCCGCCTGGGAATGAACGTACGGGAGGCTCTGCCTCCTTACTGCGAATTCATAAGCTGAAAGGGGCAGAGCTCCTGAGAACTGCGTTCCAAGGCAGAGCCTCGGAACGAGGCTAAAATGACAAAAAAAATCATTCGACATGGATTTCTTTCTCTGCGCCTCTGCGTCTCTGCGTTAATATCCTTTTTCCTGCTCTTCGCCCTGACCCTGCCCGGGACGGCGGGGGCGTCGGTGGCAGAGATCTACGGCTTCGGATCCAGGGCGACCGCCATGGGAGGGGCCTTCACGGCCGTGGCCGACGATTTTTCGGCCGTCTATTACAATCCGGCCGGGCTCGTCAGCCAGCGCCAGCCCGAGCGCTATCACAACAACAAGGGGTTCCGCACTGAGATCGGCTTCCTCTACGCCGACCCGAATCTGTGGGTTCGTAGACTCGACTCCGGGGACCTCGACCTCCACGTCCCCGGCTACGAGGCGTTTCCCGGAGGTGTTTCCTCTCCGGGGGAAACAGCCGGAATCAACATGGGGGTGGTCTTCGAGCCCTTCGACCTGGGGGGATTGTTGCCGGAGAAGGCCTTCACCTTCGGGCTGGGCCTCCACAGTCCGTTTCAGAGGCTCTACTGGTGGAGACCCCAGGTCCCGGAGGAGGTGCACTTCATCTTTCACGAAGACTACAGCCAGAGGATGCTCATCCTGCCGGCCATTGCCTACAGGATATCCGACCGGCTCTCCGTGGGGATCGGCACGAGCATTCTCTTCAAGATCAAGACCAAAATCTACGGCCCCATCAACCTCCCCCTCGAGCAGCTCGATTTCTCGGACATGAGCATCGCCGTGGGACAAGAGAACATCTACATGGGGAGCGATTTCGTTTTTACCCTCAGGCCGGCCCCGATCGTAGGGATCCTCGCCGAGCCGATCGACCGGCTCCGGATCGGCCTGACCTACCGGGGCGAGCTCTACATCCACGACGTGGGCACCACGGACCCCATACTACGTATCACGCTGCCGGGCCTCCCCCCCGAGGCGCTGCCGGGCCTCGCCTTCGGCTTCGACCACCGGTTCTGCCACTTCTACACGCCCCACGAGATCGCCCTCGGGCTCTACCTACGGGGGCTCGGCCCGCTCCGGATCTCCCTGGACGTGACATGGATGGACTGGTCGGGATTTCGCGAGCGCGAGCGGGTGAGCAATCCGCGGCCGGAGCCGGAGTTCAGCGACACCTTTGTTCCACGCCTCGGATTGGAGTACGAGGTGAGTCCGCGCATTACTGTGCGATGCGGCTATTTCTACTATGAATCGCCCGTGCCCGAGCAGAGGGGGGACAACAACGACATGGACAACGACAGGCACGTCGTCTCCATCGGTTCAGACCTTCTCTACGGGCCCCTCATCGCGAGCTGGCACTTCCAGTATCAGTACGTGGTGACAAGGCAGTACGAAAAGGAAGATCCCATCGACCCCTACGCCCCGGGTCTTCGATTCGGGGGCCACATCATCAACGCCGGCCTGAACATCTCCGTGGCGTTTTGAGGCTCATTTGATGTTTTCAACGCAGAGTCGCAGAGACGCAGAGGAATATTAATCGATGGATTCAAACGGACTCAATTGAGGGTCGTTGCGAGGAGCGACAGCGACGAAGTCGAAGATTGCGAGGGACGAAGTCCCGAAGCAACCCCCTGAGCACTCCGGTAAAGTGAACACGGGGGATTGCTTCGGCACGGAGCCTGTCCTGAGCAAAGCGAAGGATCTCTCGCAACGTCCATGACTTTTTCCGTATTGCCCGTGGATACTATTCCTTTTCCGCCTCTGCGTCTCTGCGTTAAAACCCTTAAGCGGAAAAAATTGGATGCAGCCTGGTATCCCAACGGCTCTCCGGCGTTAGAAGGCGAGAAACAGCTCCGCCGTGATCTGGTAGTTCTCCTCGATCACGAAGGCCCCTGTCCCTGCGAGGGGGTGGCGGTATTCGAAAACGATGTTCATGGGGATGTAGAAGGGGATGAGAGTGATCCCGGTCCCCACAGCCAGGACGTGCTGGGTCTGCTCGCCCACGATCTCCAGGAATTCGACGGAATCGATGAACTCTTCGCAGTTCGAATCTATGTCCGGCTTCTGCGACCAGCCGCCGGCGTACTTGATGCCGATGGGCAGGATCTTGAAGGGATTCAGGGTCACGCCCACCTCTCCGTCGAAGGAGTGGCCGTAGGTGATGTGGTAGAAATCGTCCATCCCGGTCAGGTCAGGAAAGAGCTCGGTGATATCCGGATCGTCCAATGAATCGTAGAGTAAATTGAACCATCCGTTCCTCTCCGGAAAGATCGGAGAGTGCCGCCTCGTCTTGAAGCGGTACTCCCAAGTGAACTCGCAGTTGAAGACCGCCCAGTCGAGCGGCTCGGGCAGGCGGAAGTCGAAGCCCTGGGTGGTGCTGTACCCGAAGGCCCGCACACCCGCCGGGAACCCGGCCCCGGTGAAGAGCTCGATGTTGTTGTTGGGGTCGGGCTGGTAGCCGGTGGGGAGGTATATGCGGTTGGTCGTGGCGGCCGCGAAGTGCTTTCCCTTGTAGTAGTTCCAGCTCAGCCCCATATGTATATCGCCCATGTCCCACCCCTTGGACTTGTAGCTCGTCTTCAGGCGCGGCCGCCCCATGCTCTCGATGAACTGCCAGAATCCCTCCTCGGTCCGGAGGTCCGCTCCCTGGAGCAGAAACCGGTAGAGGCCGAACTTCCCGCTCGGGATATCCCCCGGAAAGTATTGCACGTCGAAGAGGATGTCAGCCGCCTGGAAGGGGAGCTCGATGTAGAAGTCGAGGGGGTCCGTGATCCCGTAGCTGATCTGGATCGTGTTTCCGGCGCCCTTGCCCCCTCCTTTTTCGCCCTGAAGGTCGATGAAGAAAACGTCTGGGACAAGATCCGGATCCGTTTCCGAGCTAAGAAAATCCGGAAACGAAAGGTTCGGAAAGATGGGCACCTCGTTCCCGTCCGCGTCGTACTTCTTGGTGGCCTTCTGATGGTTCCACTGGTACTTGAGCTTCCAGATCCCCTTGGGGAGCTGGGGGGTGGAGATGCCCCAGATGTCCATCTCCACAACGAGATCGAGGACCCCGTCCATGTGCTTCCTGTACTGTTTCCAGAGGTCCTTGGTTTCGGAGATCAGGCTGAAATCATCATCTTCATCCGCGGCGGCCGGCATTGGGGAGGCCAGCCCGATCAGGAAAAACAAAAGGATCAGAGAACAGGTCAGCAGCTTTTGGGGGGAGAGGAATGTCAGAGAGTTCGCCATAAAAGTACGTCTCTTCATCATTGTCACCTCCAGGCTTCTCGTCTCGCTCGCTCTGATCGTCATGTATACATTGGATCAACATCTATCACGAAAAAATAACAGGTGTCCACACCTTGCTAATCCTCAATCAAGCGTAGATAGACCGGAGAGTACTTGTTAAAAAAAAGAAAA
>CAZFWM010000226.1:0-12084 GCA_964522545.1 uncultured Thermodesulfobacteriota bacterium | reverse complement strand
TGACGAGCACGGGAACCGCAGAGTCCCCCGACAGGGCCATGGCCTGGAGGTGGTTTGTGTTCTCGGCGGTCCACTCCGGCCAGAAGCCGAGGCCGGACATGGGCTGTATGTAGACCCCCCCGATTCCCAGGTCCTCGATGAGAGCACGCGTCTCCTCGACCTCCTCCCAGGGGTAGACCGCGACGCCCACGATGTACATCTGGGCGATCTTCTGTCTGAGGCTCATGCTGCCCAGCCTCTCGGCGATTTCGGCCTCGTCGAGGTCGCAGTAGGGGGCGGGAAGGTCGACCACCTCTTCGTATCGGTCGCTTCCGTGGCATCCCCACAGAGTGAACGTCGCCGGCAGTATCATCAAAGTGGAAAAAAACACACGGAGGGAAAAAGATCTCATTTCACCGTCCTTTGAACAGTTTTAACGCAAAGACGCAGAGAAGAAAATCAAAGGATAGCATGCCGGCACCGGAATTAGCCAGGCCAGACCTTTTCTGTCGCAGGCCCCTTCGAAACGATGAATCTGGGCCGATGTCTTCATTTCTGCTGCGTTGATACCTCTGCTACCGTGAAACCGGATGTTTCTTTGGAAGTACCTTGGAAGTACCCGGGATATAAAGGAATCCCCTTGACTGATTTCACCTCGACCTGTATCCTGATTCGATTGGTCCTGGAAGATAACACGATCATTCGTATGGAAAGGGAAGTTCGATGAAGAGACCGAACATCATAGCCTTGGGCATCGATACGCTGCGGGCTAATCATATGGGTTGCTACGGGTACAACCTCCCAACGAGCCCGCATACCGACGCCTTTGCGAGCCAGGGCGCTGTGCTCGATAAATTTTTCTGCGCCGGCATACCGACCTATCCTTCGTTTACCACCTTCTACACCGGACAGCATCCGATCACCCACGGCATCGTGGCCCACGGAGGGAAAGCGCAGCTGGACGACGATGCTCCTTTTCTGAGCAAGGTGCTCCTCGAAGGCGGGTACACAACGTGTGCCATCGACAATCTGAATCGCGCTCGTCCCTGGTTCCAGTGGGGATACGAGTACTATATCGACCCGAGCGTCCGACGGACCCTGCTCATCGGCGTGACGGCCGAAGAGCTGAACAATCGGGCGATTCCCTGGGTGAAGGCCCAGGCCGGTGCGGAGGATCCCTTTTTCCTGTTCATTCACTACTGGGACCCCCACTGGCCGTATACGCCGCCCAAGAAGTATGAAGGCATGTTCTACGAGGGAGGTGATCCGACCGATCCGAACAAGCACAGCCTGGAGGAGTGGTGGGAGACCCCCCTGGGCGGCCTGGCCAAGAATACCTGGCTCAGGACCGCGGAAGGGCTGATCACCGATGCGGACTTTGTGAGCGCTCTGTACGACCAGGAGATCCGCCACCTCGACGACGGTCTCCACAAGCTCTTCACCGCCCTGAAAGAATCCGGCCTCGACGAGGACACCCTGGTCGTCATCTTCGGAGACCACGGCGAAAGCCTGCAGGAGCACCACGTCTTTTTCGATCATCACGGCCTTCACGACGCCGTCACCCAGGTTCCCATGATCCTTCGGTGGCCCGGGGTGATTCCCGAGGGGCAGCGCTTCAGCCAGATGTTTCAGCACCATGACATAGCCCCGACCCTGATCGAGGCGGCGGGTCTGGAGATCCCCGACAAGATGGAGGGAAAGAGCTACTGGCCCATGGTGACCGGAAAAGAGGAGATGGGCGGGCGGGAGCAGATCGTCCAGGTCGAGTGCACGCGGATGGCGAAGTGGGGGCTTCGCACCAAGGATCACCGGTTCATATTGGCCCGCGAGCAGGATTTCTACGGGAATCCGATGAAGGAGCTTTACGATCTGAGATCGGATCCGGATGAAATAAACAATATCGTCGAAGCACAGCCGGAGCTGGCCGCCCAGATGGAGGCCAGTCTGGAAAAGTGGATCGCAGAGCGTCTCGAGGCGCTTGGGAAGGATGAAGATCCCCTGACGGAACAGGGCGTCAGCCTTGGTTGGGACGGAATGTAGCTAGATAGCCTGGCTTCTCCAGGTCAGAACGAAAAAAGGGACACGGCCTGCCGTGTCCCTTTTTTTGTTTGGGAGTACGTAGGAAATCCAGTTTTCTTCCGTTTAAGAATTTTAACGCAGAGACGCAAAGGCGCAGAGAAGAGAATAAAGGGGGAATAAAGAAAAAATCATGGATGTTGCGAGCGAAGCGAAGCAATCCCCCGAGTTCCGCATGCCAATGGGCTCTGGAGATTGCTTCGGCACTTCATGCCTCGCAACGTCCCTCAATTGAGTTTTATTGAATCAACTGAATAATAGTCCTCTGCGTCTCTGCGACTCTGCGTTAAAAAATCTGAGAGAATAAGTGCGGCAACCCTGCTCTATCCGGAAGCGGCCTCGGCCGAATCCGAGACCTCCTCGGCGGGCGCTTCCCCGGCCAGGAGGTGTTTGGCGAGACGCTTGTTCATGGAGACCACGGTGGTCACCGGCGGCGTTCCCATCGCTTCGGGGAAGATGCTCGCATCGCTCACGTAGAGCCCCTTGATCGGGGTCTCGAGATCCTTGTTCACCACGAGGCCGATCCGGCACGCCCCGCCGGGGTGGGCACCGCGCACGAGGGTCGTGACGATCGAGCCGGGGTGGCAGCCGGCCTTGATCAGGATCTCCTCCGAGATTGTCGCCCCGGTGTCGAGCTTTTTCTTGTCGCTCCATGTCAGGGGTTTTGAGAAGGAGCCGTTCAGGTAGAGGCGGCCGTCCATGTCGTCCTTGATCTTCACCATGATCGCGAAGATTCGCCGGTACTGGAAGACCTTGAGGATGTGGCGCAGCCTCATGCGGGTCATCATCTGAGCCAGGAAGAGGAACCACGGGTCGATGACCGGGGAGAGCATGAAACCGTGGCTCTGCTGGAACTCCCAGGTGCCCACGGTCATGGGAGGGCAGAAGCAGGACCCGACACGCTGCTCCGGGCCGTCGTACCGTCCGTAGACCATAACGAGGGGATCGATGAATATCCCGTCCCCCGCGTCGTGGAAGCCTGAGCGCATGAGGATCGGGGCCGAGCTCAGCCCCCCGGCGGCCACGATCACCAGGGGAGCCCGGTACTCGACCGGCCGGCCCTTGCGCAGGCCCCGCACGCCGGTGACGACGCCGCCCGAGTGGGTGGCGGCCTGCACGTCGATCCCGCCGATCAGCTCGGCGCCGTGGGCGATGGCCTCGTCCACGTATCGGCGCCCGGTCCACTTGGCGTCGCGCGGGCAGACGAGCATACAGTCCGAGCACCCCTCCTCGCAGCGGTCCGGATCGATGAACTTGTCCAGGGGCTCCCAGTTGTAGCCGAGGGAGTTCGCGGCCTCCATCATCTTGATGCTGCTCACCCCGAGGAGCCTCTCCGGGAGCTTGGTGGCGCCGAGCTCGGAGCGGGCCTCGGCGAGCTCGGCGGTGAGGTCGATGCCGAGCTTCTCCTCGACGAAGGGGGGCGGGGGCGCGCAGGTTCCGCAGTAGACCATGGTGGAGCCCCCGGTGGTGATGGCGCGCACCGCCTGCATGAATTCGCGCGAGAAGCTCGCCCCGAACTTGTCGAGCATCTGGGCCGCCCCGAGGATGGTGCCGAAAAAGCGGCGGTGCGTGGGCCCCCGCTCGAGCATGAGCACGCGCTTGCCCTTCCGGGCGAGCTCCCGGGCGATGGTGGAGCCCCCGGCCCCGGTGCCGACGACGATGACTTCTGCTTCTCGTTCTACCATTGTCTACCTTTCACTCGGCCGTCATTTCCTCCAGGGCCTCCTCATAGACGGCCAGGTCGTCGGCCGAGAAGAGGACGAAGCGGACTTCGTCGAGATCGTGCTCCCGGAGGAAATCGCGGACCGCCGCCAGGGCGATGCGGGCCGCCTCGTTGATGGGGAATCGATAGGCACCGGTGCTGATGGAGGGAAACGAGATCGAGCGGATTCCCTTCGCCACAGCTATGGAGAGGCTGTTGCGGTAGGTGTTACGCAACAGGTCCGGCTCCCCGCTCAGGCCGTCGGACCAGATCGGGCCGACCGTGTGGATCACGTACCCGGCCTCGAGATTCCCCCCGGTCGTGATCACGGCCTCGCCCGTGGGCAGGCGCCCCTGGCGGGCGCGAATCTCCTTGCACTCTTCCAGGATGGCCGGCCCGCCGGCCCGGTGGATCGCCCCGTCTACGCCGCCTCCGCCCATGAGCGAGGAGTTGGCCGCGTTGACGATCGCATCGGTCTCCTGCCGGGTGATGTCCCCCTGGAGGAGGCACAGCCTGGTCTTGTTCACCACGGTTTCCATGGCCTATCTCCCGTAAATATCCATGCCAGTATTGATCAAACGTAAAAGGTAGGAATTCAAATGTCAACGGGGACCTGCATGCTCGGATCGCTATCTAGGATATCAGGGACTCTCGGCCCCTTCCGGTGATTATTGCATTTGTGTTAGAGTTGACGCCCATGCCGGGGCCCGGGAAGTGACCCTCTTCTTTTCACCGATCCATCCGGGGGAGCCATGCTCTGTTTCTACTCTACTGGACGTTTTTTCGCTGTAGCCCCTCTCTTCATGCTTCTCATTCTGTTCGGGTGTCACGGATCGAACGATATCGACTTCTTCGAGGTCCGCACCGTGGTCGATGGTTTGCCGGACGCGGAAAACGTGCTCATAACCAGGGCCGGACGTCTCTTCGTCTCGGCCTGGGACGGGCTGTACGAGATCACGGAGAGAGTGGGCGGCGGCCTTCGCAAGGACCGGGTTCTGGAAGGGAGCTGTAATTTTCGGGGGCTTGCCGAGTTCGACGATACCCTCTATGCGGCGTGCCAGGACGGGCTTTCGAGTCATCTCGTGGCCTATGATCTGGCCCCGGGCACGCCCTCCGGCCCCGAACCCTACGAGCTTCACAGCATCCATCAGTTCGAGCGGGTCTTCTTCCCCAACGGGATCGCCGCCGACGAGGCGGGAAGGCTCTACATAAACGACATGGTGAACCTCTCCTTAGGGCTGGGCCGCATCGTGCGGATCGAGGTCGATCACGCGACCGGGCGGATAGAGGACGAGTATGTCTGGCTCGACTTCGGCCTGCTGGCACCGAACGGCATGACCTGTGTGGACGGGAGCCTCGTGGTCACCGATCTGTGGAACGTCAAGCGGATCCCGATCCGCGATGAGACTTACGGCACTCCGCCGAAAGCGGAGATCATCTACTCCCGCCCGACCCACATATTCGACGACCTGGCCGCAAAGAGCGACGAGATCGTGGTGGCCGACTTCACGAACGGCTCGGTCTTCGCCATCGATGCATCCGGCGAGCTGATCTGGGAGACGGCGGTTCAGGCCGTTCCCAGCCCCTCGGCCGTGGAGATGGGAGAGCGGACGCCGCTCTTTGCCGATAATGCCGTCATCGTCACGGCCATCGGCACCCTTTTCGAACAGGAGAGCACGAACGGAAACAGTCTGAACTATTTTCTCGTTCCGGAATGAATCCGAGCCGACCCACCGACTCTGCCGGTGGATCGGCTCGGATTCATTGATTGGAGAATTTTAACTCGAGCGTTAAAATTCTCCAAAGGGAACCAGTAGTTATAGGGCGGGCCGTGTCCGCCGATTCTAGGGTCGTGCCCGCCGTTTCCAGCCGGAAGCTTTCATGGCGGCGGCCATGGGCTTGGCGGCCATGGGCCGCCCTATGAGAGGTGATCATGACAATGGGAACAATCATGAGAGGAGTTAAGGGGAGTGTTGTCTTTTCATTGATGGCCGTGTGTCTCTTCCTTGTCACGTCAGCCTGCAACAGCTCCTCCTCTCCCGGCGATCAGTCCCCCCCGGAGACGATCGAGGAGCCCGGGGACGGCAGCTATCTGGCAGAGATCGGCGATGGGAAATTGCTCCTCCACGTGGAGGGCTCGCCCTACGACATGGGCTACCAGCACGGCTCGCTGCTCGGCGAGGAGATCGTCTGGACGACCTCCAAGGAGTTCTACATGAGGATGCTCATGTCTCTCCTCCCCTTCCACGTCGAGGGCCTTGAGGAGGCCCTCGAAGGGCCTCTCGGGGATCTCATCCTCGCCTGGATCGTGAATCTCTGCCGGAACAACGAGCAATACATCCCCGAGGAGTACCGGGAGGAGATGCAGGGGATCGCCGACGGGGCAAGCGACGCCGGCTATCCCGAGGTGACCTACGAGCGGGTGCTCATAGACAATCTCGCCTACGATGTGCTGCTGAGCATCGGGTACCCGCCGGTCACTTTCCTACAGGAATTCACGGGGTGGGCCCCTCACTCGTGCGACGGCTTTGTCGTGCACGACCGGGCCACCACAGACGGGCGAACCCTCATGGGGAGGAGCTGGATGATCTCCTCCGAGATCGGCAAGGCCGCCCTCCTCATCGAGCGCGTGCCGGATGAGGGGAACCGGATCGTGGACACCTCGATCCCCGGCTTCGTCGGGCTGGCCGCGGGCATGAGCTCGGCCGGGATCGGGATCGGCATGAACATGGTCCCGGCCTTCGACTGCCACCCGGTGAACGTGGGCATGGGGTGCCTGCTCACGGCGAGGCAGGTGCTCCAGTACGCCGAAGAGCTGAGCGACGCGGTCCGCATCATCCAGGAGAGCAAGCGGGGGGTATCGTGGATCTACGAGATCGGGGACGGCCTGGGCGCCGAGGTCGGCGGGGCCGTGGTCGAGAGCTCGGCCCACTTGTTCAGGGTGCGGTACGACTGGGATGAGTATCCTACGTGGGTTCTCCCCAGGTCCTGGCCCCAGCAGATCGAGGACAAGGAGGATGTGATCATCTCGGCGAACCACTACCTGGATCCCCTGATGCTCCTCTCCTTCACCTTTGCCATTGACGACTCCCTGCGCCGGTACGAGAGACTCTCGGGATACGTCCTTGACGCCTACGGGGCGATCGACGTCGAGATGGGCAGGGCCATTGTGAACTATCTACACACGCCCCCCTGGGCAAGCCCCCGAGGGGAATACGTGGGCGGGGTGCGGGCCCTATTCGATCTGGAAAACCTGAAGATGTGGGCCCTCTACGGGCGATGGACCGACCCGTGGGTCGAGTGGGGGCTTTGATTCAATCGCTTAGGAAATCCAATTCGCTATCGCTATCGGGATCGCTATCGATATCGAACGATGAGAAAAGACGATAGCGATACCGATAGCGATACCGATGCCGATGAAAGTCCGCCCGAAGGGTGATAAGTCCTCCCCGACCTACAGCCCCGACGCCTGGGCATCCTGCCAGGCCATGGTGATGAGGAAGGCGGCCGCCATCCCGAAGGACCGGAACCGCTCGTCCTTTGTCTCTCCCCGGTGAAACCGATAATAGATCTGCTGGGCGATGACCGCCATCTTGAAGAGGCCGAAGACCCTGTAGTAGTCCATGTCGGTCATGTCCCGGCCGCTCTTGGCCCCGTACCGCTCCGTGGCCTCTTGCCGGGTCATGAAGCCGGCGGCGTAGGAAGGCATGAGGCACATCTCCCTGACGACCTCCCCCTCCTCGAACCACAGGGAGTAGAGGGTCCCGAGGTCGGCCAGGGGATCTCCCAGGGTGCACATGTCCCAGTCGAACACGGCCACCGCCCTTCCCGGCTCGGCCGGGTCGAGCATGATGTTGTCCAGGCGCCAGTCGTTGTGGACGAGGGTGGCGGCGCCGGATTCGGGGAGTTTCTCGGCGAGCCACTGCGTCAGGTCGGCCACGCAGCCGATCTCGTCGGTCCGGGCCTTTTCGTACCGCTCCGTCCACCCCGTGACCTGCCGCTCCAGGAAGCCCTCGGGCTTTCCGATCCCGCCGAGGCCGATGGCCTCGTAGTCCACACCATGGAGCTCGGCCAGGGTGTCGATGATCACCTCGCTGAGGGCTCGATTCGTACCGGGGTCCCTTCCCCCTCCGTACTCTTCGGGAATCGTCTTTCGGACCACCGTGCCGCAGCGGCGCTCCATGATGAAGAAGGGGGCCCCGATCACCGAAGGATCGTCGCAAAGAAGGAAAGCTCTGGGAGCCAGGGGAAAGACCTTGTAGAGAACCGAGAGGACCCTGTACTCGCGGCCCATGTCGTGGGCGGTGGCCGCCTTCGTGCCTATGGGGGGGCGACGCAGGACGTATTCGAGATCGCCGAAGCGAAGCATGTACGTGAGATTCGCGTGGCCGCCCGCGAACTGGAGGACTTCGAGGGGGGCCTCGGCGCCCTCCAGCCTGTCTCTGAGATATAGCGCGAGCTCCCGCTCGGCCAGCTCCTCGCCGGATCGAACCGGGATCAGCTCCGGAACGATCTTCTTGTCGGATGTGCTCCCTTCCATGACTTCCTCTATTATAGGGCGGCCCGTGGCCGCCTCTCCCATGTCCGCCGTCATTATCGGCGGGCATGGCTAATACCGGGTCCTCTCCTCCTCGGCCAGGTGGGTCGTCACATTCAAGCTCTCCAGGAGGAGACTCTCCCCTGATACGAGGAGGGTGGTCATGTTCGCATTGTAGAGTGCCATGACCACTTCGACCATTTTTTCGAAGCTGAGGCCCAGGGCCTTCTGGACGAGGAGGCCCATGGGGGTGCCCGAGGTGAAGGCCGCCACTTTCCGGCCCTCCTCGACCTCCTTCATGACATCCAGAGTGGAAAGGACGTTGTTGCAGAACGCCTCCCAGCTCATCACCTCCAGACCGGGGTACCGTTCCTCCACCCATGTGTAGAAGACCGACATGTAGTACTTCCCGAACAGTCTGTACTTGTCCGGGGCTTCGTCCTGAAAGGCCCGGGCGGTTTGAACCACGAGGTCCTCAAAGGCCGGGTCCTCTTCCTGCATTCTCGGGGAGATCTCATGCATGAGCTGGTAAAAATCGAGCTCGTCGAAGTTCGGCTCGACGATCGCCTCGGGAAATGGCTTCCCGTCATTTTCGTACGCCCGGGCCACGATCTCGGCCGTCTCCCGCTGCCTCCTAAGGGTGCCGGTGTAGACGACATCGAAGTCGATCCCCCGGCGACACAGGTCCTTGCCGAGGCGCTCCGCCTGGAGTCGGCCGAGATCGGAGAGCTTGTCGTAGGACTCGAGCCCCAGCGTGGCCTGACCGTGACGAAAAAGGTAGAAAGTGCTCATGTCTCATTCATCTTTCTAAGACTCCTCCTACTACAAAGATCCCTCATACTGGCGCAAAATGCGCCGGGCCACCACAACCTTGTGGACCTCGTCCGGCCCGTCGTAGATGCGGGCGGCCCGTTCGGAGCGGTAGAAGAAGGAGAGGATCGTGTCGTCCGAGACGCCGAGGCCGCCGTGTACCTGGATCGCCTTGTCGATCACATCCATCATCACGTCGGCCACGACGAACTTGATCAGCGAGATCTCCTCGCGGGAGGCGTAGACGCTCTCGCTGTCGATCTTCCAGGCCGCGTGCAGGACCATGAGGCGGGCCGCATGGATCCGGGCCCGGCTCTCGGCGATCCAGGCCTGGACGATCTGCTTGGTGCCCAGGGTCCGGCCCTTCCCCATGTTCCGCCTGCTCGCGTACCGGCACATCATGTCGAAGCTCCGGTGGCAGATCCCGATCCACCGCATGCAGTGATGGATGCGCCCCGGGCCGAGCCGCTCCTGGGCGATGATGAACCCCTGTCCCTCCGGGCCGAGGAGGTTGGCCTGGGGCACCCGGCAGTTCTCCAGGCGCACCTCGCCGTGGCTGGCCCACCCGGACCCGGAGTGGCCCATGACCGGGATGTTGCGCACGAGACTGTAGCCGGGCGTGTCGGTGGGGACGATGATCTGGCTGGCCCGGGTGTAGGGAGAGCCCTCCGGGTCGGTCACGGCCATGACGATGGCGAAGGCGGCCCCATCGGCGCTCGTGGTGTACCACTTGTGCCCGTTGATCACGTAGTCATCGCCGTCCTTTACGGCCGTGCACCCCATCTCCGTGGGGTTGGAGCCGGCGAACTCCGGCTCGGTCATGGCAAAACAGCTCCGGATCTCCCCCGCCACCAGGGGGAACAGGTATTGCCGCTTCTGCTCCTCCGTGCCGTAGCCATGGAGGATCTCGATGTTTCCCGCGTCCGGAGCCTGGCAGCCGAAGATGAAATAGCCGAGCGGGCTCTTGCCGAGCTCCTCGGCAACCAGGGCGAAGTCGGTGAGGCTCAGGCCGGCCCCCCCGGCGTCCGCGGGCGCCTGGGGCGCCCACAGTCCCATCTCCCGGACCATCCGCCTGCGCTCTTCGAGCTCCGGAAGCATATCCTCAAACTCCCTATCCGCGAAGTGAGCCTCGAGAGGATAGACCTCCTTCTCTATGAATTCCCGGACCTTCGCAAGAATGTCCTGCATTTTTTCGGAGACGGAGAAATCCATGACACGACCTCCTCTATAGTTACCGAGATATTGCTAAAAGTGCTTTGTTCAGGGCGAATTACCTAACACAATCGCGGCCAGGAAGCAATAACACCACGTCTTGGTTGATTTTTGCCGACTTGTGTGGAAATACTGAACGCTATTTTATGAACGAAGTTTTTATCCGTTCCGAGGCTCCGCCTCGGAACGGAGCTCCACAGGGGCTCTGCCCCTTTCGTCCAACAAGGTTGCTGTAATCCGGTATTCCTGGAGGGACGGCTTCCACGCCGTCCGCGGTCCGGGTGGAACCGGACCCTCCATCGGATTCCCAGGCGGAGCCTGGGAACGAGGGGAATGTATTTATAGGAGAAACTGCTTTTGCGCAAAAGGTTACGGCTTATTCTCTTTCCGGCCCTGACCCTCTTTCTGCTCCTCGGGTCGGTCGCCGCCGCCTTCGGCGAAGAGGCGGGCCGGACGGAGGAGCGCCTTTCCCACTGGCCCGAGCCGGCCCGCACTCAGCTCATCCGGCTGATCGACCGGTTCGGCGGCCGCACGCCCAGGGCCTATGCCGTGTTCGACGCCGATAACACGATCTGGCGAAACGACCTCGAGGAGGCCCTGATGCCCTACCTCGAGGCCCGGGGACGCATCAGCCTCGCCGCGCTCGACAAGACCCTCAAGCCGATCGAGCCGGTCAAGGGGGAGAGCCTCACGGCCTATTACCTTCGTCTGTGCGAGCTGGATGTGAAGATCAGCATGCCCTGGATCGCCCAGGTCTTCGCTGGCCTGAGCCTGGGCGAGCTCCGGCTGGCGGTCAAGGAGATGATCCGCTCCGGCGGGGCGATCGAGCCCCCCCCGCCAAAGATCTACCCGGCCCAGGCCCAGCTCATCCGGACCCTCATGACCCACGGCATCGAGGTCTACGTGGTGAGCGCCGCCCTGGAGGAGCTGGTGCGGATGGTCGTGAGCGACCCCGATTTCGGCATCGGCGTCCCGCCGGAGAACGTGATCGGCGTGAACCTGCTGCTCACCGGCCCGGGGAGCGAGGTGACCGCGGGGGCTATGGACCGAATGGCAGGGAAGAAGGGCACGGCCTGGTACCTCGGGGCGGACCGGATGAAGCTTGTGCTGAGCACCTATTTCTACTCGCCCTGTTCCTGGTACTCAGGGAAGCTGGCGGCCATCAAAGAATACATACACCCGGACCAGCGACCCATCCTCGTGGCCGGCGATGCGCCCAACGATCACTTCATGCTGTTCTACTGCGACGCGGCCGCCGGGGGGCTCCGCCTCTTCGTCCGGCGCAAGGAAGCTTACTGGCAGCGGACACAACAGGCGATTCGCGAGCGCAGCCAAAAGACCGGCTTCGACAAGGCCGATCCCGAGCCGGAGGCGGGCTGGCTCTATCTCCGCCCCGAAGAGCTGGAAGGGGGGCGGAAAAAGGCTCACTGAACCCGAGACATTCTCCCCTGCGTCTGGATCGAGTTCCAATCCGAAAGACCGAGCCCTCCTCATCGGACATTCCCAATTGTCCTCATAACCATAAAACATCCCCGCTAAAATTATAGTGCGTTAGTATCTGATGAGCTAAACTTCCGTGCTTGAACTAACAAGAAAAGGCCCCACCAGAAAGCCAGTGAGGCCGTGTGTGTCGATCAGCTAGAGCACTTTTCAGCTACCGGTATCCACCCAGTCGAGGTTATAAAGCTGTAAAACGTCTCCCGTTTCTAACGTAGCCCCCCGTTTCTGAATTTATGTCTCAAAAGCTGAGTTGAATTACACTACGAGA
>CAZFWM010000225.1:0-12162 GCA_964522545.1 uncultured Thermodesulfobacteriota bacterium | reverse complement strand
AAAAAGATACACTTCTGAATGACGCAGCTTAAGAAAACTTCTGACTGTCGAGTGTAATGTGTAATAATTACTATTGCAGCGCCGTTGCCCCGCCGAAACCCTCCAGGTGGACATCCACGTCTCACTCCTCCCCCACCGACTTTCGTGCTTCAAAAAAAAGCTGCAGTTTACCTATAGCCGGAATTGCGCGACTCACGACCTCGATGATCGGGTTTTGCAGATGGCCTTTGGCCTGATACCGAACTTTCTTTGTCCCTCTGTGCCATTAAGGAGGCTGATATGAAAAGGTTATTCATGATCACGGTTGCGTCATTAATCGTCGGGTCTCCGCTCATCTCCGCCCAGGCGTGGGCATGGACCTGGCAGGCAACGACACAGATCCCACAAAATAACGTTTTTTGCCTTCTTGAGGCCTCGGACGGGTACCTCTATGCAGGGACCTATCAGGATGGTGAGGTCTATCGGACGAACGACGGCGGGACCACCTGGACTCAGACCGCCCCTCTCGGCGAGGGCGGGGTATTTGCCCTTCTTGAGGACTCGGAAGGAAACATCTATGCAGGAACCGCTTGGAATGGCTATGTCTACCGCACGAACAACGGCGGGACGACATGGGATCAGCTCACGGGCCTGAGCGGGGCAAGTGCTGTGGAAGATCTGATCGAGACCTCGGACGGGTACCTCTATGCAGGGACCTACCAGGGTTCCCATGTCTACAGGTCGAACGACGCCGGGAACACCTGGGAGGCACGCTCAGGTATTCCAAGCACTGTTAAATGCCTCTTGGAGGCCTCTGACGGATATATCTATGCCGGGACGGGCGGGGGCGCAGGAGAAGGCAATGTCTATCGGACGAACGACGGCGGTGGGACCTGGACGTATGTCGGTATCTCCGAGAACATTGTCAATGATTTGATTGAGGCCTCGGACGGGTACATCTACGCGATTACTGGCGATCAGCCCGGAAAAGTCTATAAATCGAGCGACGGGACCGGTTGGACAGAAACAACCGGGGACCTCGGCGCCACATTAAGTGCTTATGGCCTGCTGGAGGCCTCTGATGGTTATATATATGCAAACATTGGTCCGAATGGCGTCCGTCGAACAAACGACGGAGGTGCATCCTGGGCCGACACGGGCCTCCCGAAGAACGCCTGGATGGACCCCTGTATAGAGACATCGGATCGATATCTCTATGTACCCACCGGCGAGAGTCTAAGCTATAGCTATGCTTACAAGAGTAGCGAACCCATTTTCGAGAGCCTTCTCACATGGACCCCCACCGGCGACTTGAGCGGTGCGATCGAAGTCTATTCCCTGGCCGAGGAGGGGGGCGCGATCTACGCGGGGACGAGTGGGAACGGGGATGTATTCAAGACCACCGACGGCGGAACCACATGGGCCAACACCGCCGATCTCAGCGGGGCCTCCACGGTCTATTGCCTGCTCGGGGCCTCGGACGGCTCGATCTACGCGGGGACCTTCCAGGGCACCGCTAGCAAAAACGTTTTCAAGAGCACCGACGGCGGGACCACATGGACTCAATGTAGCCTGGCCAACCCTGAGGTCCACGCACTGATCGTGGCCTCGGACGGCACGATCTACGCCGGGACGCAGTTCGCCAATGTCTATGAGAGCACGGACGGCGGGATCACCTGGACGTACCTCACCTCCTTTAGCGACAGCAAGGTCTATGCCCTGTTCGAGGCCTCGGACGGTGCGATCTACGCGGGCACGTACAATGACGGGCATGTTTACAAGAGCACCGACGGCGGGGCCACATGGAACGATATGGGTATGCTTGTATCGTATGCGGTCGAAGCATTCTGTGAGCACCCGGCCGGCACGATCTACGCGGCGACATCGAATAACGGCCAGGTCTTCAAGACGACAGACGGCGGGGCTTCGTGGACCGAGGCCGGTGACTTCGGTGGTGATTGGACGCACGTCTATGATATCGTTGCGACAGGCGACGGAAGGATCATCGCGTCGACCTCTGTTGGTAACGGCAACGTCTACGATACCACAGACGGCGGTTCCACGTGGGCCGAGACCAGCCCGGACAGCAGCGCGATGTACTCCAGGTCCTTGCTCGCTGCCTCGGACGGCGCCGTATACGTTGGAACGGGAATTAACGGCGATGTCTTCAAGAGCGGCGGACCCTTACCGTCGGCGTTAAACGGAACTTACACCCTCGGCGGGGGTGAGGACTACACCTCCTTCAGCGATGCGGTCTCGGCCCTCGAGACCTACGGCGTCGACGGCTCGGTGACCTTCCTGGTCTCTGGGGGGACGTATTCGGAACAGGTATCCATAGGTTCGATCACCGGAGCGAGTTCTTCAAACTATATCCGCTTCCAGGAGGCGACTGGGGAGAACGTGACCATCGACGGGGGGAGCAGCACTGCCATAACTATCAGTGGAGGATCTTACATCGAATTCTGGGGATTCAACGTTACCACGACGGCGACCGGCGTTAGCATCAGCGGGGATGCATCGGACAACAACATGATCAAACAGTGTGCAATCGATGCGGGTAGTACGGCAATAAATATATACGAAGGAGACAATAATATTATTCAGGGTAACCAGATCATAGATTCCAGGATCACAATTTCTCAACGTGCGAACTCCAATACGATAAACAATAACGAATTGGATGGAGGGGGGGTAGTCACTTCTGGAATCTATATGTACGAAGGCTGTGACGATAATATAATATCAAATAATACTATTCATAATTGTACGAGAGGCATTTATATTGAATCCCAAACGGATGCTACTCATCAGGATGATAATGTTATATTCAATAATATGATCTATGATTGTGCCCTAGGGATCTTTGAAGCGCATATAAATCCGGGTTCCGGCTATAATAATAACACCCTGTTCTATTACAATTCAATCCTTGCATCTAGTGGTTTTTATGCCTATCTGAGCAACTCTCCGGACATCCGCAACAACATTTTTTCCAGCGCCGGTACCCAGCCCGAGTATGCCATCTGGCTTTATGATTGCACCGGCGTCACCTCCAATTACAATGATCTCTGGGCTCCGTATGGATATATAGGCAGATGGGCCTCCTCGTCGTACTCCACCCTCGCCACATGGCGGACCGCGTCGGGCGGGGACGCGAACAGCATCTCGAAAAGCCCTCATTTCGCCTCCACTACGGATCTGCACATAAACTCATCATCCCAGTGCATCGAAGCGGGCGTTGTGATCAGCGGGAGTCAGTACCAGTATGACTTCGATGGGGAAGTTCGCGACGGGTACTCCAAGCGGGGCACACTCCCCGACATCGGGGCGGACGAGAATCCCGGGACCACGCCCCTCTTTGTCGACTTCGTTCTCTTCGACGCCCAGGCTCTCGGACGCGATGTCCAGATCACGTGGACCACGGCCGAAGAGATCGAGGCCGCGGGCTTCTACCTCTGGAGGAGCGATGGGGCAGGGGAGTATGAAAAGATAACCGTGGATCCGATACCAGCCCAGGGAGGCCCGCTCTTCGGGGCGGACTACACCTACGTCGATCAGGACCTGATGATCGGACAGACCTACGAATACCGGCTCGAAGCGGTCAACATCTATGGCCAGAGCCAGTACGAAGGGCCGGTGTCGGTCACGGTAGGGGCGCTCTGTGGCGCCATGGTGCCGGATGCAACGGGATATGTGCTCTTCGCCCTGGCCTTTCTGCTCGCTCCGGCGCTGATCGTGACGGCCGTGAAGAAACGATAGAATTTCTCAGATCGGAAGGTGAGAACAAAAAGGGCGCCGGTCAATTATCCGGCGCCTTTTTTTCCGAGAAGGATCGGGGGTAATGAATATGCCCTCGTCCCCGTGGTTGGAAAAGAACAGGAGTAGGTGGTCGGTCTAGGCCACGCCAAAGGGGGTGCAGGCGTGTGCCGGCCCGAGCTTCTCGACGAGGTCCTCCCCGGAGTATGTGACGATCGTGGGAGGCTCGTACTCGAGCTGCTCGTTCTCTTCTGGTGAATCCAGGCGATCCTTTTCGATCTTCTCTTCCATTGGATCTCCTCCTGACCTCATCCGAGGCCATTATCCGTCAAGTCGCAAGATCTTTTGCATCCACTCGCGATTAACGGCGGTAAGCCCTCTCCTTACATAAAATATACACGTTTCAGGAAAATAATTCAATAGAATAAAGTGAAAAAGAGGGATCTTCCTATTTTTTACTTTTTGAGGTCGATCCGGATTTTTCGCACAAGCCACCCGAAAGCATCGGCCTGTGTATCGAAGGTGAGGGCGAGCAGGGAAAGTTCGATGGGGCGTGAGGAGCGCTCTAACTCTTCGCAGGGGCGCCATGCTCTCCAGATCAGAGAAAAGAGGAGGGAGCGGAGCGGGCCGGGACGGGGTATTGCATGCTCAGGCACGCCGGCCCGGCCGGGGAAGAGCTCGAAGGTTATCAGGAGCGAGAGACCGAGAACAGCGGCCAGGCGATATTGGTCGGCGAGCCGGCTCACCAGATCCCAGTCGATCCGGTCCCCTCGCTCCGTGATGAGACGGCAGAGATCGTAATACCAGAGCAGTGGCGCCCGGAAGTAGTGGTGGGAGGCGATGTGAAAGGTGAGGTGGCAGAGCAGATCCTCGCAAGACATGGTCCGGACCTCTTCGCCTGCGAGCTCGACAGTGAGCGCACGGGCCCAGATTTCCTCGAGCGAGTAGCGGTGCCTGAGCTCGATCCAGAGGCCCCGGTGGCATTCCACTCGCAGGCGGGGGGCGTCGCTTCTCACGAAGACTGAGTGGTGGACGTTGCGCTCGGCCACTACCTCCCGGTATCCCAGCTCACGCGCCATTCCTTCGATGGCAGAGAAGTCGCTTTCTCTGACCAGAAGATCGATATCCGCCGAGGGGCGCAGCTCGGGCCGGGGATAGAGGGTCTCGGCGATGGCTGAGCCCTTGAGGACCATGACCTCCAGGCCTCGCAGGCGGGCTTCGGCAAGGAGGGTCCGGAGCACCGCGCGCTGCTGTTCCTTGTCCCGCAGGTGGGCCAGATAGGCCTCGCCGATAGCTGTGGCGGCGGAGTCCTCGATGCTCCGCTCCAGGCCGAGACGGTTGATGTTGTAAGACATCAGAGGGAGGAGTTTGTGCATCGTCCCTGCGGCCAGGAGCCTCGGCCAGCCGATCTCGACGGCCTCCTTGATCTTTTTTCGGGCATCGGAGGCGGAGAGGGAGAGGTCTGAGAGCGAGGCAAGCAGGCGAAGCTCAGCAGAGAGGGTAAGTCGACTCACAACAATTCCTCATCCCGATGGATCCCTTTTTTCATGCCTGATCCCCTTCAGATAGACGTTCGGAGTTCTGAGGACCTTGGTGTCCCCCGCCACATCCCAGATGAAAGGGTTTTTTCGCTTGACGAAATAGTCCCAGGCCCCGAGGACCCGTCCCCACGCCTCCACAAGGATCGCCCCTAATTTCCAGGGGAGGTCGACAGGGGAGCCGCGTAGTCCTTCGAGCGCGGTGCGGACGATCCGGCCCGGCTTCATGCTGGAGACCGAGTAGCCAAGCCGGTGTTTCAGGTCTAGGTGTCCCGTCGTATATCGGCGGCTCTGCAAGAGGTAGGTGCGAATCGAGTCAGGGGCCCTGTTGCGGACGATCGCTTTGGGGACATAACGGATTTCGAGGCCGGCTCGCCGAATCAGGGCTTCGACATAGGCCTCTTCGACAGCTGTGTCCTGGGCGATGGAATCGAAGATGCGCCGGTAGGCCACGCACTCGCCCAGCCTGGGGGAACGGAGCGAGAGTGCGTGGGTGAGAGCCCAGTTGAAATTGACCAGGCGGCCCGTGAAGCCCCGGGGCTCATTGAGCGGGACCGTCCGGGCCCCGGTCATGCCCACGGCCGGATCGGCAAAGGGCAGGACGAGATGCTCGACGGCCTCGGGATCGAGAATCGTGTCGGCACTCTCGATAATGCAGATCGGCTCTCTGGTGTGTTCGAGGAAGAGATTTACCGCAGAGGCCTTGCCTTCGCGCTGTTCCTGGATGAGGAGCCGGACGCGGGGATCCCTGTCCTGGAAGGCGGCCGCGATCTCGGTGGTCCGGTCAGTGCATCCGCTTGCCACTACGGCGATCTCGGCGATCCGGACCCGGTCCAGACGCTGGGCGAGTATCGCAGAGATGCAGAAGCCGATGTTCGCCTCTTCGTTGTGGGCGAACAGGCCGATACTGCAGGATAGTTTTTCCACGATGAGCGATTCCGTTAAAAACTGTAGCTCACCCTCAGGCCGATCTGGTCGTTCTTGCTATACTGGCCGAATGGGGATTGGAGTGAGCCGTCGAGCAGGACGATATCGAGACCGAAGGAGATGTTGTCGGAGTAGAGATAATCGGCTCGGGACTTGAAGAGGAGAAGATTCTGGGCCGGATTGATGCCCAGGCCTCCCTCCACGGCGAGGGCGTCGTTGAGGAAGGTGGCGCGCAGGCCGAGAGTGACCATGACTTCGTATTCTTCGAAGACGAGCGGCTCGTCCCGGTAGTCGAGGATGTGGTCGAGGACGGCCTGGAGGCTGAATATGCAGGATCTCCACTGATAGTCCATCCCGGCCCCGGCCGAGACCACGTCCTTCTGGAATGTGAGCTGGGGATTGAAGGGGAATTCCATGGTGAGCCCTCCGCCGGATCGCGGAGCAAGGTCGATCTCATCGAGACTTTCCGGGCCCGGGGTGTCTTCTATGATCTTATCGAGGTTCTGGAGGCCAATATTTATATACCGGCCCTTGAAATAGGCCGCTTCGGCCCGGAACGTGAAGGACCCGCGGGCGGTGGCCGCGTCGGCCCCGAAGACCTGGATCCGCCTGTGAAAGGGGTAGAGTGTGAGATCGTAGAGGAAGATATCCTGCTTGTTCGGTCTGAAGCCGACTTCTGAGAGAACCCTGCCCTCGGCGCCGAACACAGGCTTGGGATCATAGCCGTTGAAGTAGCTCACCGAGAGGTCCACGCTGCCGATCGACCGGGCGAGCTTGAAGGCGAAGGCGGAGTGGCTCAGGCTCCTCGGCGGCCGGTCGCTGTCGTCGTTTGTCTGGCTGATCTCGACCTGCAGCGTGTCACCGGCAGGCCGCAGAGCCCAGTTGATGAACCCCGGGGGAATCAGACCCTCCACCATCTCTTCGACCAGGCTCTTGCGAATGTCCATCGTCCCGGGCGCCTCGAACAGGGGAGGATACCACCTCTCGCCCTGGTCGGCCATCCGATAGGGGACCCAGAAAGGGATCCACACGCCTTTGATCTCGATATCGTCGAAAGGCGGGTAAAAAGATACGTCCACAGAGGGGATCCCGATCTTTTGTTCCAGCGGGGTAGGGCCGAAGGGGTGCCGGAAGTCTTTGGGACAGAGGTTATCTGTCGGGTTGATCTCATCGAGGGTGCCCCAGGAGAATTTCTGAAGGCCGGCGCGAATATCGAACATTCCCAGAAAGAGGCTCACATAAGCCTCGTCCAGTTCGACATAAGGATTTTGGTCCGGGAAGACCTGGTCCCATGCAGCAAAGGGGGCGCTATTGGAGGGCTTTTTAACCGAGCCGTCATAGAGGCCCTCGAGGCGCGCCGTGAACTCGGCGGCGCTCGAGAAGACGGCGCTGTAGTCGAGAGCAAGCCGGGCGGAGGGATCCTCGGACGGCGCTTGGCCTGAAAAAGGAATGACACCGGAGAATTCCACGGTCCCGCCGATTTCCATCTCCACGGGTCCCGCGGAGAAATCGACTGCCGCGGCCGATCCACAGCAGGTCGCCAGGTAAAGGATGGCGATCAGAATATATCGGAGCGGCCCTGAGATCATACCGATCAGGTCCTTCGGCCGGGAGCGGTTTGCACGAGCACAAGGTTCGGACATTTCATCTCCAATCGTGATTGTGCAGAGTTCCATTGAGGTTGCATATCATAAAGTGTTTTTTCACATATTTTCAAGCGTGTGCGAGAAATAGAGACAAGGTCCGCATCGGATTTTTTCCTGCAGATGAAAAAAAGGCCCCCGCCGCATGAGCGACGGAGGCCATTGGCCGCAAACCTCGATTGGATCAGAAGTACCATCCGATCGTGAGCCCCCCATATGGAAATACTACTCCGGTCGAAGCCCCTATGAATGCATCCCCATGGAGACTGAGGGATAACCCATTATCGAACATGTACTGTACGCCGAGCGTGGGGTAGATATATACGGTGGATATGGGCCAACCAAAAAACGGGATCGCCCAATAAGCGGCACCGAGCCCGGCATAGGGAGTAAAGTTCTTGGACATGAAGTAATACTTGCTCTCGAGGTATACGGTAGGCGCTGCGGAGATCCCCACCCCCACATCGAGGCCGATCCGTGCGTGGGGATTGAAGCCGAGCTGCAGTCCTCCTATGAGGGCCGGACCACCGAAAGCTGCGTTGATTCCGAAGTCCTTCTCGTCCCGCAGAAGACTGGCAATCGGCTCATCTTGGATTACGCTCTCGGCCATGGCGTCCGATGAACTCAGAAATATCACGCAGAGAAGGACGATTACGAAGGTTACGAGAAAGAGCGAGTAGAGAACAGGAGGTGCCAGTCGGCTCTTTTTCGCTTTTGCTGTCCACCCTTCCCGGTCCTGCGGCTGTCCGGATCGTTGATTCCGAACTCGAGTGATGATTTTAATGAACGCCAGCGGCAGCAGAACCAGGCCGGCGAGAGGAAGGGTACCTGCCGTACTCGATGCAATTGTACCGCAATTGAAGATGAAGTGAATGCAGGGTATTGCGAGTATTGGATATAACAATACATAGAAGAATGAATACACAAAGACAATTATGATTGCATTAAAGATCATCCAGGCAAAAATGCAGGCAATACCTTCAATGATTCCTTCTTCGTCACAATCTGGGGAATCAAACAGATCCTCATAGAACAATTCGAACGCCTTGATTGATACATAATCGACACACAGCTCGAACTCCTTGAGACCTGTTGTGGAATTCTCTGCAAGCAGCGAAAGAGCGGATTGCGGTAGGAGAGAGACGAGGTGCAGGTAGTTCGGATTCAGGGCGAGTTCGCCCACGGCGTGGTCGTACGAAGCGAGAAAAGGTGCGCCCTCGGCGCGTACCACGCGAACCGAGACTTCTGTTGTATCGGTGTACCTTGCCAGGGCTGTCTGGATGGTGGGTGCGGCGAAATCGGCAAGGATCCCGAGGATCTCCATCTCCGAATATCCGAAGAGCCCATCCAAAGCCTCAGTGCCCCAGGGGATCTCTCCTGCATAGAAGTCAAAGGTGAGGCGGACTTTTTCTGCTGCGGTTTCATCGATGTCCGGAATCGATATTTCATCCAAGTCGATGAATGGTCCGTCTGTGAATGGGATCTCCCCTGGTTTGAGTCCCTTCATATCCCAGGGCCTTTCGGTCAGGTAGACCGAGATCAATGAAGCACCATCATGGGCCGTCTCAGAAAATTCGGCATATGGGTTATGATCCCCAAAAGTAATATCCAGGAGACGCATGCCGCTATCTCCGACCGGATCGTCGAGGAGCCATAAGATATCTTGGATGACCTGATAGCGGGCCCCCACATCGAGAAGGTCTGCTTCAGCCGGATGCATTTCCAGGAATTCAGCCAGAGTGGGAGCTTCCTTGCAGCCGAAAGCCGGTAGGAGAGTGAGACTCACGAGGATGATGAAACCGAGTTGAACCTTGTTCTTGTTAACTGCCCTTTTCATTTCCCTGTCCTCCATTCTTTTTGGTTGTCCAGATCCTTTTCGATCATTGATTGCCAAGCGCGCTTGGGCATGAGTAATGGCAAACTCGATGCCAAGGCCCGTCTATAGTCTGGATTTTCTGATGAGTCACGAGGAAATAAAGTAAAATTTGCTGTAAAGTCAGGTGGTTGGGACAAGAGCAAATTTGCGGGGCATCATTTTTATTCTCAGCTTTTTACTTGCTGTACGAATCGACTCTTTGTCCAATCATGGACAGATTGTCCAGATGTGGACACTCGGATTCGCCATGTGATAATCTAAGAGTATCAGGAGAAAGCGCGCTGAGCTTCAACCGTTCGACAAACCTTCATTGTTCGGGGAGATCGCGTGACAATGGGAAGATCTGTACGCCGTTACCTTCTTCTGGGAGTCGTAATATCACTGGCTCTACTGGTCTGGTCGGCCCGCTGGTACCTCCACTTTTCGAATTACACCGGACTGATCGTCTTCCCCGACCTGAAGGTCGTTCGCATATTGCCGGACGGACCTTCAGCGGATTCCGGAATTCATGTAGGGGATCGAATTGTCGCGATAAACGGAAGCCCCGTAGACACTCTCACCGACTACCTCAATATTATCCGGCGCCCCGATAAGGTCGGCCTGGAAATTCCCGTGGATGTCCGGCGGGATGAAGGGATCCGCCGGGTTTCCATATCCGTCGACCATTACCCCGTGCTTCATCCATCCCTCTTTGGGCCCGGCCTGGGAGTGGTCCTTCTCGTCTTCGGACTCTATGTCTTTTTCAAGAAGCAGGAAGACCCAAGCTCCGGTATCTATCTTACTCTCAATACATGTCTTTTCGTACTCCTCGCCCTCTCGAATCATCTCCTGAAGCAGCCCTATTCTCCCTTGCTCTTCCTGCTCTGGGGCGGCGGCCTGATGATCGTCGTCCCGGTGAATCTCCATTTTTACCTCGTATTTCCGGAGGCGAAGTCGCCGGTGAAGCGCAGGCCCTGGCTCCTGGCCGGGCTGTATGCCCTTCCGCTGGTTTTCCTGGCCCTGCTCGCCCGGGCGGCATTCGATGTCGCGTCGGCCGTGAGAAGTGGACTCGATTGCGGCCCGGCTTTTGTGTGGATGCGGGAGATTTTCACCCTGTACTTCATCATAGGGTTCGTCTATTTAGTGGCCTCTGTGGCGAGCATTGTCCATTCCTTTTTCACAGCAGGATCACCGGAGCGCAAGAAGCAGGTACAGATCATCCTGATCGGTGCCATGACCACCCTGCTCCTTGCGATTCCGGCAATAGGAGGCCTCAGCTTTTTCCTCACGGCCCACGAGGTCGCAGCGCACTGGCCCACCTGGTTCTTTTCCGTGCTCTATGGACTCATCGTTGTCACCACGGTCATCCTCCCCTTCTCTCTGGCTCTGGCCATCCTGAAGTACCGCCTGTGGGACGTGGACACGGCAATCAATCGAAGTCTGATCTACATGGGCGTAAGTGTGGTCCTGATCTCCCTGTATTTCTTCATTGTCGGTATGCTCGGTTGGCTCTTTGGCCGTGTTGTCAGGCCCGCCTCTCATCTTGCCGTGCTCGCCTTCGCGCTCACCGTGGCCTTCGTCGCAGAACCGCTGCGGCATTTTGTAAAGCGCCTGGTAGACCGGACCTTCAACCGCGAGGCCTATGAGTACCGAAAAACCCTTAGTGATTTCAGCCGGGAGCTGATCTCAATCAACCGTGTCGAGGACCTCACAAAGGGCCTTTGTGAAGCTGTTTCCCAGGCCATTGGCGTCCGGAACGCCGCCGTGGTTCTGAAGGACGGCCGGGGAGGGGCGGAGTTCCGGGTCGCGGCCTCTCACGGTCTGCCGGACCTCCTTGCAATAGCCTCGATCCAGGGGGCCGGCCCCATCAGCAAGACGGTTCGAGAGCGACAGGGGCCCTTTGCCTCGCAGGACCTCGCTGCGTCTCCAGTCGCTTCCGGCGCACGGAAGGGAATTCTCGAGTCGATGAAGAAGGCCCAGGTGAGCCTGATCGTGCCGATTCGAAGGGAAGGCGAGAGCCTCGGATGGTTATCCCTGGGCGAGAAGAAATCGGAGACCCTGTACACCAGTGAAGATCGCGAGCTCCTCGAAACCCTGGCCAACCAGGCAGCCGTGGCCATTACCAATGCGCTGGCTTTCGAGGAGATCGATACGTTGAACCGAGACCTCCGGGAAAAGATCTCTAAGGTCGAGGAGCAACGCTCCGAGATCCTCCGGCTCCAGGAAAAGCTGCTCGACGAGAACCGCTACCTCAAAGAGGAGATCGCCGGGCAGTACGACTTCACCGGGATCATAGGGGCCGGCCACGGCCTGAGCCGGATGATGGGGGTCGTGGAGAAGTCGGCCCAGAGCGATGCGACCATTCTAATCCATGGTGAGAGCGGGACCGGAAAAGAGCTCATCGCCAGGGCCGTCTACCGCAACAGCCATCTCAGGGACGGGCCCTTTGTCAAGGTCAATTGCG
>CAZFWM010000224.1:0-12174 GCA_964522545.1 uncultured Thermodesulfobacteriota bacterium | reverse complement strand
GGCCTGTCCGAGCCTGCGCGCGGCCACATCTGACGCGCTCTGACGCGTTTCCGCTATGCGTTTTATGCAACGTTAGGGTTGAAGAAGGCCTGGGTTGGGGCAATGAAAGCCTTGTTCCGATTATTCAGGAGCGAGGAACATGAGACGGGCTTGAATGACTTCGTCGAGCTCTTCCATGGAGAAAGGTTTCCTGATCACGGGGAGGTTGCTCTTTGCCAGAAACTGGTTCGTCTCCTCAACCAATGGGGCCCCCGTGGAGAAGATGAGATGCTTGGCCGTCTGCGGGCTCGAGGTCATCAGATGGTCATAGATCATCTCTCCGGAGAGGCCCGGCATTCGAAGGTCGGATATGATCAGGTCATAGGAGCCTTGTTCAATGCACTGGAGAGCTTTTATGCCATCATAGGCCACATCCACTTCATAGCCGAGCTTTGTGAGCATCCGCTGGTAGAGTTTGCAGAGGGCGGTCTCATCATCGATCACCAGGATCTTCTTTCCGACGATTTTTTGTTGCTCCGGGGGCGAATGGCTGGGAAGTGAGTCGTACCGAGTTTGGGCCGCGGGGCACCGGATGGTGAATCTCACTCCTCCGGTATCCGGGGAGGAGGCGGTGATCGTGCCGTCGTACTGACTGACGAGCTGCCGGGAGAGGCTCAGCCCCAGGCCGGTCCCCATTCCCTCTCTTTTGGTGGTGAAGAAAGGCTCGAAGATCCGTTCCAGCATGTCCTTCGGTATGGCCGGCCCTGTGTTCGAAAAGTGGATCACTGTCTCGCCCTGGATCGACTCTGTCACGATCGTGAGCTCCCGGGTGCCCGGGCTGGAGGCCATTGCGTGATGGGCGTTGCGGATGATGTTGAGAAAGATCTGCTGGATCTGGAATGTGTCGGCATGGATCGGTGGGATCTTCGAGTCGTAGCGTTTGATCACCGAGATGTTATCGAGCGTCAAGGGCCGTTCAATGAGTTCGAGGATCTCGTCGATGAGTTTGTTTACATCGACGATTTCGCACTTCGGCTTCGACCTTCGGATAAAGCTGAGCATGCTGTTCACGAGTCTCCTGCAGCGCATAGCCTCCACGAAGATCGTATTGAGGCTTTCCCGATCGATATTTTCAGGTGGCTCTCGGAGCATCACCTCGGCAAAGCCGCTCACCACAGTGAGCGGGTTATTCAGCTCGTGGGCCAATGAGGAAAAGAGCTCCCCCATGGTGGTCAGCCGGTCCGTGTGGATGAGCTGTTGCTCGAGCTGTTGCTTATCTCTGCGCACATCCTCCCGGAGGGCCTTGATCGCCTGCCGGCTTCGTTGCTCCCGCTCGGATGCGTCGATGGCCCGCTTTACAACGGTCGTGATGTGATCCGGATCATTCTGGTCTACGATGAAGGAGAGGGGCCGGCCGTTGGTGGCCTTGATGAAGGCCGAGACCACGAAGGGGTCGGTGATGACGATCAGTCGGGCCTCCGGTGCGACAGCCCTGATGTCATTGATCAGATCAAAATTGAGGTCGACAGTCCCTTCGGCCTCTATGAGGCAGATATCGTATTGGTTCGCTTCGAGGCGCTTGATCCCCGATGGCCCGGTTCGGACGGCATCGACCTTGTGACCTTCACCCTTCAGGACAGTCTCAATATTCTTCTTGACCTCCTGCTTCGATTCGATGATCAGGATTTTCTTCTTATTCATGGCTTACTTTGTGCCTCGGCTGAGTAATCAGCGACTACCAAGTGAAGCGGTGGCATGAGGAAGGGCCCTTCGGACCTTCCCACCCTCATGAATTCCCCGGTTGCTGTTTTCATAACCACGCTCATGTCGAAGGCAAATCCTCTAACAAAATTGGGGCGGTCTCTCCTGATCACCCGATTCCGGCGCATGATCTAGCGCGTTGATAAAACTCTTGAGAATACGTTCATCGTATTTTTCTTTTTCTCCAACCATTTTGGTAAGCGCATCGAAAGGAAGCATGCCAGGGTGGTGGCCATTTTTTTGAGTGAGTATATCGAATTGATCTATAATGCTTATCATGCGAGGCAAAGGCCCCAGATCAAAGTGGCTCAGGCATTGAGGATAGCCTGAGCCGTCGAGCCTCTCATGGTGCTGTGTGATCCCAGTCAAATCCTCTTCTTGGATCAAACTCGTGAGCTTGGATTTCTTGATGATTTCCTGAGAGATTAATGGATGTCTATGAAGTTTGGATTTATCAGCGTTGGAGATGTGCGGATCAAATTCCGTTATGTCCGACCGTATCTTTGCCCGCCCCAGATCATGGAGGATTGCCACAGTAGCCACTTTATTAACGAACTCGTAATTAGAGACTCCACACTCCCGGGCCAGGATGATGGAGTAGTAAGTGACATTGCGGGTATGTCGAATATGCTCGAAATTCTCGAAGTACTCAATGACCCATTTCAAATTGATGCTATTCCTGAGAATAAAGGATATAATATTTTTCACGATATTTTTCGTGCGCTGTACGGTCTCTATGGACTTCGGATTGTGGACGGTCTGTTCAATGACGATATCCGTGCACTTCTTGGCGATTTCGGTCCGCCGGTGAACTGGAATTCCCTTATCCCCAAGCACTTTTAAGAGGTTGCCCTCTAGAGCCTCATAGTGCTTCTTCTCGAATTTCTTCTCGATGAGTACGTACTTGTAATCCTTTTTCAGTCTTTGCACGTCTTTCTCTTGAATCGGATAATCCTCGCTTCGATAGAGGACGATTTTTCGGTTTGGACGTTCAAGGTAAATGTTATAGGGCAATATCGATTTAAAGCTAATCTCGTTCACTGGAAGCTTTATATATGCCATTTTGGATTCCTGGTCCCAATCCCGCCGTGGATCTGTCGAAAAACTAGGGACATCCTAACCTCCGGCCCATGACTCGCCCCCTCTCAGTGCTAGTGTGCGGCTGTAAGCGATAGCCGGCAGAAGAAGAGAGAGCTTGCGATCCAGCCGCTCGATGTTGATCTCGTCGAGAATGATCCGGTCGCTGGGGCTGAAGGCGATCTCGGCGCTGTAGTAAGCCGAACTGTCAGAGGCGGCGAACTCCTTGTAGATTACTTCGAGCTCCGTATTGTCGAGAGAGAACCGTCGTCTGGCTACCATGGATCCTCCTTTGAGGAAAAAACACCTGTAGTGAAGTTTTCAGACCCCAAAAAAGGCAAATCTCATGCCGGATTTAATTTTTCATGGAAGTTTGGTGAAAATAGGGAATTTAGGAGGATGTGAATACTACAGCGTTATATATCTAGGGGGAAAAGGAGGATCATGGTGGTGCCCCGACCCGGGGTGCTCCGGATCTCGATCTTCCCTCCGAGCTCGTCCACCAGCTTCTTGCACACGGCAAGTCCGAGTCCGAGGCCTTTGGGCTTGGAGGTGTTGTAGATATCGAAGATGGTCTTCATTTTCTCTTCGGGTATCCCGACGCCGCTATCTTCGAAAGCGATCGACACGCGCCCGCCATTGGAGCCGGGCCCGGGCTGTGCTGCGATGATACGGAGCCGGCCTCCCTCCTGCATGGCGTCGAAGGCGTTGGAGATGAGGTTCTTGCACACTCGCTCCAGGGCAAAGGTGTCGGCACGGACGTGAGGCTCATTTGGGGCGAGCTCGAGCTCGACCCGGATCGATCGTGCAGTGGCGGTCTCCTCGAAGGTGGCCGCCACTTCCCGGATGAAGGAGTTCACATCCAGGCTGAAGAGCTGAAGCTCAGCGGGATGGGTGAGTCCGTGCAGATCACTCAGGACTCGCTGGATATAGCCGGTCTCTCTCTGGATCACCCCCAAGAGCCTGGCCCGAACTTCAGGGTTGTCCACAGGGCCCCCAAGATCCGGGCCGCCGGGATCCGCAAAGAGGGCGGTGCCCACATTGTCGAGGTTCGTGACCGGGTGGCGCAGGTCGTGGACCAGGCCGGCAGCCAGGCGGCCGAATGTGGCGCTGCGCTCCTGCTCTTTGATCTCCTCCTGGAGCTCGGCGAGTCGGACGGTCATCAGGTTGAAGGCATCTGCAAGTTCGGTGAACTCACTGGCGGCCTTCACTGTGACCTGATGGCTGAGATCCCCGGAGGCGATACGGCGCGTGCCCTCCATGAGGGCGCGGATCGGCCGGACGATCTGGACGCGGCCCCCCAGCGTACCCACCGTGATCGCCGCCGCGAGAAAGATCCCGATGAGGAGGAGGAGCCTCCGGGTCATCCGGTTCGACAGGAGGTAGGCCTCCGAGACGGGCTGTTCGATGACGATTCCCCAGCCGAGCCCCGTTACCGGCGCACCCACGGCGAGAACACGGTCGCCCGCCAGAGAGGTGTAGACCGCCGTGGCGGTCTCCCCCTGGAGGACCGATCGGATGATCTCGAGGTCCATGAGATTTTTCTGCTTGAGCACGTGGGGCTTGGCCCGGGGCTGGCCGTGGGCGATGAGCTGACCGGTCCGGGAGACCACGAGGGCCCGGCCCTCCCGGCCGATCCGGATCTCATCGGCCGTGGTCCACATGTCGATCAGGTTGATCTCGCCGATGACAACCCCGTCGACCTCTCCGAGGTGGCTGTATGGGAGGGCCACGATCATGCGCGGTGTGAGGCTCTTCGAGATATAGACCTCGGAGCGGTAGGTTTCACCCTCCAGAGCCGCCTCGAAGGCGGCCCGGATGCGCGACTCTTCCCGGTCGTCCACGATGCGGGTGGTCGCCACGGCAGAGCCGTTGCGGTCGACCAGGTCGATGGCGTGGAATGTCTCGAAATCATCCACGTAGTTGCGGATGATGCGCTCCTTCTGGTGGTCGGTGAGGCGGCTCATGTGGATGTCGTTTGCGATGGCCCGGAGGATGTCCACACTGCCCGCCACGTAGGCGTCGATCCGGCCGGCCGCCTCGATCGCCACGAGGCGGTTCCCCTCGGTGATGGAGGCCTCGGTGGCCCTGCGGGCCGAGAGGATGGAGACGGCCCCGTAGATCGTGATGGGAATGAGGGCGGCCCCGAGGAGCAGGGCGGCCATCCTTGCAGAGATGGACCTCACTGCTTCGCTCCCTGGTCCACGGTCCAGTTCGGGATGTCCCGGAAATAGCCTCCGCTCACCATCTTTACGTTCACGTTGCCGAACCTCTCGTGCACGGCGATCAGGTACTCCATCCAGTAGAGGAAAACTCCTGGGGGGTCGTCGTGTATCACATGTTGAAACTGGCAGTAGATCTTCTTGCGCTCCTCTCGGTCGATCGTCCTGCGTCCCGCGGTGAGGAGCCGGTCAACCTCGGGGTTGGAGTAGTAGTTTTGAATTATAGGATTTTCTGATGAAGAGTGCCAGAAGGTGAAATTGAAATCCGGGTCATCGCCTGCACATAAATTTAGAATGGCTGCGTCGAATGCACCTTTACGAGTTCTTTCATAAAATTCTTCGGGAGAAAGCGCAACAGTAATCATTGTTATTCCTATTGCCTCTAGATCTCGCTCTATGCTCCTTGCATGTTTAGGCATTGAAGCCTCAAGGGTATGAATAATTAAAGTGATCTCAAAAGGAATCGATCCCTTTTCAAGCTTGTTGGTATCAGAATTGAGGATCCAGCCCGCTTCATTCAAGAGATCGATGGCCTGTCGCGGGTCATAGGAGTATGGTTGGAGAGACCCATCAAATGCCCAGTGACTTGGATAGACATTGGACGAGCAGATCTTCCCGTGCCCCTCAAGGTTTTTTTCAATGATACGTTCTTTGTTAACTAATAGGTTAAGGGCCCGTCTGACCCGAATATCTTTAAATCGGGAATCATCGCAGTTGAAGATCATCATGCAGTAATAGGGTCTTAGTTTTGCGACGGTCTTGTACGCGGGGATCTGAGTGAGGAAGTGGTAGTTATCAGGACCGAAGAAATCGAAAATATCGATCTCCTCTCGCATGAGTTTTGCCCATATGGTCTCATGGTCAGGTAGTATTTTTACCTTTAATGATCTGATTTCTGGCCTTCCGAGGAAGTATTCATCGTGTCGATTGAAAAGGGCTTGCTTATGATCTAAACTCGCAAATTTATAAGGACCTGTTCCTACTGCTTGAAAGTTCGGATTGAGAAAGTCGTCCTCCTCTTGTTTATTAGGTACAGAGAAGATGCCTACCATATTTACGAAAGAGAGAAATGTGGATAGAGGCTCGGAAAAGATGAATTCGATGCAGTATTCATCTATACAACGTACCCTTTCTATGTACTTTGCATATCCTGACCTGTAGAAAAGGTGTCCCTGATCGTTGACTATTTTAAATGTGTAAAGCACATCCTTGGCCATTAGCTCAGTGCCGTTGTGGAACTTTACGTTCTTGCGAAGATAAAATCTCCATCGCTTGAGATCGTTTGATACTTCCCAGGACTTGGCTAAGTGTGGGATGACCTCTCCGTCCTCATCGATGCGGATCAAGGTGTCGTAAAGGATTTCTAGGAGACTGACAGATGCGCCGTGCATGGCGAGAAGAGGATTTAGGGTAGATATGGGTATATAGTCGGCGATCCTAAGACATGAAACCTCATAATCGTTTAATACTTGGGTGGAGCTTTCGCAACTAGTGAAAAAGTGTGAAACGAAAATTAGTAAGATGACGATCCGTTTGGATTTTTTGTAGTAAGCCGAGGACATGAAAAATGTATAGACTTCAATAACCATCCTGTCAAATACAGTTAAGGGGAGCAGGTCTCCCTGCTCCCCCCTTTTGACGTCAACAGTCCTTCTTTGAATCCGTTTAGCGGACCCAACTCGGGCACCAAATAGGACTCGGATTACTCTTCTTGCTTCCTTTCTTGAGCACTGTGATCTTCATTCCCTTCACCTCCTTTTTTGGTGTAAAGGTCCCGGATCATGGGGATCGAGACCTCCTCGAAGTAGCGGCGATTGCAGGATGCAACCTCCCAGTTTCCCCCTTCCACCTGGGCTGTGTGCCGGCAGCCCCCTCCACAGATTGGAAGAAAGGCACAGGCCCGGCACTCTGACCTGCGCCACAGATCCAGGGTCATGAATTTTGTGTTACAGTAGTTCAGCTCGTCGCGGTCGATGCTGCCGACGACCGCGTCGTTCTGGCCTGCCATTACCGCGCATTTGTAGAGCTCGCCGCAGGGGCCGACGGCAAAATTCCCGTCGCAGCAGGCCTCGCACGGTCCCAGCGAAATTCGCGGGTCCGTGGGAAATCCGCGCTCCGTGATCAGGCGGTGGATATCGAGAAACGCCCCAAGGTTTGGAAAATCATCGAACTTGCACACATTGTAGGCCTCGATTCCGGATCTGCGGTTTTCGATGGCAAAGATCGGCTTGAACTGGACTGAGAGAATCGAGTCCTTGAGCCCAGCCTCCTCCAGCTCATCCAGCAACGCGGGGACGCCCTCGATAGCGCGTTCATCCAGGTTGCCGCCGATACGGATCGGGACCATGCCTCGAATGGAGCGCAGGTTCTCGAGAATTCGACGGAAGGTACCTCTGCCGCCGTGATCCGGACGGAGCCGGTCGTGACTGGCCTCATCGCCGTCCAGGGTCACCTTCACTTCGCGCAGGCCGAGCAGGGTGAGACGTTGCACCCAATCTTCCGAGAGCAGGACTCCATTGGTGATGATGGCCGTCTCGAAGGCGATCCCGTGTGCCTTTGCGAAGGCAGAGAGCCTGGTGCTGATCGATTCGACCGCACTCATATTGAGCAGTGGCTCGCCTCCGTAGAAGTCTATGTGGATCCCCCTCGCCCCTGTGGCCTTTAGACGCCGCTCGATCCACCGGACCAAGCGCTCCGAGGTGGCCCGGTCCATCTTGGCCGATCCCTGGCGCTCACGCTCATAGCAGTAGCGGCAGCTCAGATTGCACTGCTCGGTCACAATGGCGGTGATCCGCAGCATGGAGCGGTCGAACTTGATGCGCTGGAACCAGTATTCAACCTCCTGGTCCTCATCAACCGAAGCCTCCACCACCATCCCGAGCGGGGCCAAAGCCTGCCGCAAGGCAGAGGCCTCTTCTCGGAAATCGCCGTTCAGAGAGCCACGGCGGAGCCTCTCCGCCACCACCTTGTCCACTGCCGCGCAGGAATCGCTAAGAGTATTGTAAATGATATAATTATCATTCCCATTGTTGGCCGGAATGTATAGGTTGAATTTTGAAGACTTCATCGTCTTTGCCCCCGGTTCATTTCATTAGGACCAAATGTCGGCTATGAAAGGCAACATACGTGCCGAGGTAAAGAAAATCAACATAAAAAGATATTATTACACAACAAACATCGGCCAAAAATCTGCAGCTAGATGTTCTATGGTGATGAAGGAATGGCCTTAGTTTTTTAATATCACAGAAGTTATTGAGAGTGGCCAAAAGCTTGACCAGGACGGACAGTTTTTTAGCCGTCCTCAAATAACTCCCCGGAATGAGACGGATCTGGATTTGACAGAGGTAGAAAGGACAAAATAAAAAAAAATAAAAATATTTTTATTACGGCTTTATAAGAAAGACCGAATGCGATCGAAATGGCTAAAAAACTGACTGCTCTTTTAGGGAAGAGCAGGAGGGGAGTGTTTTAACCTGCTGAAATCATATCATAAATTAGGTGCGGCCAAAAACTTGGCCACTTTTTTCGGATTTCATGATCCTAGAAGCTTGCCCTGAGTCCAATGATCGTGGAGAACCCGGGCGCAGGAAATCCTCCTACAGCATCGTAGTCCTCGTCGAGGATGTTGGAGAGCCGGATATGGGGAGTCAACTCATCGATCCAGCGAAATGGTTCCTCGAGTGTGTAGGAAAGGGCAAGATCGAGGAGAGAGTATCCGGACTGGCGTCCCGGCGTGAAGAGGTCCCCGTCGATATCGACATAGGGAAGGTCATCGAAGTGGCTCCCCACGAGAAGGGCATCCACCCGGGCGAGAATCGGGCCGCGTCGGTACGTGGCGCTGAGGTGGGTCTGGTGGCGCGGTCGGATCGGCAGCTCATCGCCCGTGTCCAGGTCCTCGGTCTCCAGGTATGTGTATGCCGCGCCGAGCTCCAGGCCCTCCAGGGGGAGGATGCGGACCTCGGCCTCCACGCCCCGGGAGAAGGCCTCTCCGACATTGATCAACCAGTAGGATTCAGGCTTCCCAGGAGTAGCCAATGGGTTGAAGTCGGGGTTAGCGCCGATGAGCTCGTTATAGTCGATGTAGAAGACAGTGGCCCCGATCCGGACACGGCGTTCCAGCAGTCCCTGATCGAAACCGGCCTCGTACGAGACGGACTCCTCCGGATCGAGAGTGGGATTGCCGAATAGAGGGTGGTGGGATTCATAAAACGTGGGCGCCCGGAACGAGGTCCCTGCGCCGGCCCGTAGCCGGGTGTCGGTGCGGCGAAAGTGGTATGCCACGGCCCCCCGCGGGCTGACCACGGTTCCGTAGTCGTCGCTGTGGTCGACGCGCACGCCGGCGGTCACGAACAGGCTCTCGTCCCACTGGAAGTTATTCTGAAGGAAGAAAGCGCTGTTTCGTCGGCGTTCATCTAAGGGGGGAGCGTACTCGGGGGGACCGTAGCCGGCCGAGTCGATCGTGCCGTACTCGTCGAGCGTGAAGCGCTCATCGGTGTACTCGAAGCCGGCCACGATGGTGTCGAGATCGCCGATCCAGAACCGGTTCTGGACCGTGGCCACCAGGCGTCGAGCATCCATGTTCAGTCGATCGCTCATGGTGACATACTCTGCGTCCGGATCTATCTCGTTGTTCTCGTAGAGATCGTCCAGAACCAGTCCGCCCTTCACCTCCAGGGTCCACCAGTCATAGAACTCGTGCATGAGGCCGATGCTCGAAAAGAGGCGCTCCCTCTCGAGGTCGCGGTTCGGGTCGTGTACAAAGGTGATCGGGCCATCCATCGAGGGAAGGCTCGGATCGACGGGATCGCCCGGCCAGTAAAAGAAAATCCCGAGCTCCTTTTCAGAGCCCAGGTAGCGGCTTGTTACCTGGAGCATGGTGGAGCCGCCGAGGTCGATCTCGACATTGCCGTTGAAGGCGTTGGCCGAGAAGGTGTCACGCTCCGAATGGGTGTTCTCATCCGTGCGCGAGCCGCCAAAGGAATACCGGACCCGTTTGGTCTCCCCCTGGACCGAGGCCGAGGCGCGGAAGGTTCCACGGCTCCCCCCCTCCAGGAGGAGGCTGTAGCGGTTCGGGCCTCGTCCGTGGGCCGAGAGGATGTTCACCACCCCGCCCATGGCCTCCGATCCGTAAAGGGCGCTCATGCAGCCGCGCACCACCTCGACCCGGTCGATCTGCTCGGCAAGGATGTCGCCGAAGTCAAACGCCCCATCGAGAGGGGAGTTCGCCTTGACCCCGTCGATCAGCACGAGGACCTGGTTGTATTCCGTCCCACGTAGGCGGATGTTCGATTCCTCCCCCAGGCTCCCCTGACGGAAGATGTGGAGGCCGGCGGCGCTGCCGAGGGTTTCGTCCAGCGCCACGGCCTTGCGGGCTTCGATTTCCTCGCCATCTATCACGGTGACCGAAGCCGGAACCTCCTCGATACCCTCGGCATAGCGCGAGGCGGTCACCACGACGGTGCCCAGCTCTTCGGTGTCCCCCTCTGCCTCCTCCTGCTCGGCATACGACTGTGTGGGGAGGCCTGTGATGAAGAGAACGAGAAAGAAGGACAGCAGGCAGAGTTTGAAGCGATCCATGGAGTTCTCCTTTTTATCGGTTTGGAATTATCGGTGTTCGGCTGCTATTTCTTGAGCGCATCATAGATGGCGAGTTTGTTCATTTTGTATTTGAGGGTGCTGAGCGGAATACCCAACCTTTTGGCCGCTTGACTCCGGTTTCCCTGGGATCGTTCAAGGGCCTTGAGGATGAAATTTTTCTCAAAGGTATCGCAGGCACTGGTGAGGATATCCACTTTCGGCGAGACCCCTTCAGAGGTTCTCAAGTTATACAGATGGTAATCGATCGGGATGTCCTCGGGCGTGATCTCCTTGTGCTCGATGGTGGCCACGAGCCGTCCGATGAGGTTCTCCAGCTCCCGCACGTTTCCCGGCCAGGGGTAGAAGGACAGTATCTCCAGGGCCTCGCCGGAGATTCCTTTGACTTCTTTTCTGAATTTTTTGCTGAATCGATCTATGAAGCTGTGCACCAGCTCCGGAATATCCTCTGCTCTTTCTCTTAACGGGGGGATATTGATGGGGATCACATTGATCCGGAAGAAGAGGTCCTCGCGAAATGTTCCCTCGCTGATCAGCCGCTCGAGATTGCGGTGCGTGGCCGCCACGATCCGGACATCGACCCGGATCCTCTTGTTGCCGCCCACCCGCTCGATCATCCCCTCCTGAAGCACGCGCAGCATCTTGGCCTGCATGTCGTAGTGGAGGTCGCCGATCTCATCGAGAAAGATCGTGCCGCCGTCGGCCAGCTCGAACTTCCCGAAGCGTTGCTCAGTGGCGCCGGTGAAGGAGCCCTTTTCGTGGCCGAACAGAGCGCTTTCAATGAGGTTGGAAGGGATGGAGGCGAGATCGGTGGTGACGAAGGGGCGCTTCGGGCCGTAGCCGCGCTGGTGGATCATTCGCGCCAGGAGCTCTTTTCCGGTCCCGCTCTCTCCGCAGATCAGGATGGTCGCCGGGATCGCAGCCACTTTGTCGACCAGGTCCATCACTTCAAGCATACTGGAGCTATTGCCGATTATGAATTCACCCGGCAGGAGGTGGTTCACCTCCTGGTTGAGATATAGGATCTGCTTCTGGTGGCGCTGGCGCTCGAGGGCGCGCTCCAGCAGTGCGTTGACCTCGTCGTACCTGAATCGCTTGTCGATGAAGTCAAAGGCCCCGAGCTTCATGGCCTGCACCGCGGTCGGGACATCCTGGACAACGGTTATCATTATGACTTCTATATCATTGTAGCGCTCTTTGATCTGCTTGAGGACTTCCAGGCCATTGATTCCGGGCAGGCGGATGTCCAGGAGGATTACGTTTACATCGTGGGATCGGATCAACTCCAGGCCGCTCTCGCCGTCTTCGGCCGTGAGCACGCGATAGGTTTTGCTCAGGAGCGCTTCAAGGGTGTCCCGGATGCTCCGGTCATCGTCGATGACCAGCAAGGTGGGCATGCTCTTTTGGATCACGGCCCCCCCTCTCTCGGAGTCAGGATCAGCTAAAAGAGTCAGGATCGAACAAAATGAGGGATTATGTAGTATCTACAGCAATTTTTCAGTCAATTTTGAATATACGCTTTCCACTGGTGACGGTCAAT
>CAZFWM010000223.1:7981-12188 GCA_964522545.1 uncultured Thermodesulfobacteriota bacterium | reverse complement strand
TTTCTTTTTTTTAACAAGTACTCTCCGGTCTATCTACGCTTGATTGAGGGCTAGCTGTTCTTTCGGGCGGCTGGTGAGCCATAGCGTTCGCTGCTTGTAGTCTGATAGCACTGAAATGGAAACTTTAGATATTTCAAAGATCCGACGACTTGCCTTGGTGGTTGCAGTAATTCTGTTCACCTTAGTGCTTGCTGAAGTAGAGATTGAAACACCTGTAAGGATTGCGCCCCTCGGTTTCCCATTGATTATTCGTAACCCAGATTCGCTTACAACGGCTCTTGTTATTGCAGCTGTATATGCGACATTGCGTTTCATTTACTACGGCATACTGGCACAATCGTCACCCATGCGTGTTCGCCGCATTCTTCTTTCTGGGAGAACGTTGCATACACCTTCTACAGGAATCGACATCGAAGAGTATGCCGAACAGGCCGAAAAGGAAGTCGAACGCTATTTCCCAGGGATTGGGAACCAGAGAGTTGATTTTAAAGCAATTAGGGACCATGCAGGCTGCCATATCGAGATCAAAGTCCCAGCCATTGTGCGTGCAGTATGCTGGATTGAAAATCTCGATTTCCTGCTTCCAATTATCGCAAATATTCTGGCTATAGCTCTCTGGGGCTATGGACGCATGATTGGTAGCTAACCTGTCACTTGAGGGGGGCGAGGAAAACGCTGGCGCGTTTCCATTCCTCTCAGTTCCACGTTAACCGCTTGACGAAGGTACAGATATCTCCTGGTAATAGCTAAAAATTTGGAGGGCGCAAAAAGTAAGATTACCGCTATCTGTCGAAGCAATCTGCACTTTTAAGTTTTTCATCCTTTTATTTTCATATTTGCACCTGAGATCAGCCAAAATAAAGAGCGGGATTGGATTCACTGGTATTACTGCGTCGTTAGACCTTTCTATATCACCATCTCATCCCAACCCGGCACCCGGCCTCAGGAACATCCGATCGAGAACGACCTTCCTCACGAAATGGTCCGAGCGGAGCATCCCCCTCACCACTGCCCGCACCGCGCCGGAGGGAATGCGGCTCCAGAGCTCTAGCTTTGCCCCCGAGAGCGGCTCGCCCAGGACCACGTCCATGCGACGCTCGTATCGCTCCATGACGCGCTTCTCGAAATTGCCGTCCGCCTCGATGAGAGTCTCAGCGGCGAGCCTCCCGGATAGGACGGCCGGTCGTATCCCCTCGCCGCTGATGTTGTAGGCCACGCCGGCCGAATCCCCCACGAGCAGGGCCCCGTCGTGGGCCCTCTGCCTGGGCCCGATCCTGTGGAGCTTGTAGGCGTGCCCGGTGAAGCGGGCCATGGAGAAGGCATCCCCCTCTGGGAGCCTCCCTTTGGCACGCAGCCGCTCGAGCAGGGATTCGAGATGTCTTCTCACCCCTTTGCCCCCGAGGCGCCCGAGCCCCACGTTGAGGACATCGCCCTTGTTGAAGTACCACCCGTACCCGTTCAGGTCGTCGCAGAAGATGATCTCCGGTGTGTCGGGGTACCGGACGTGGCGTTCGAGGTCCTGTGGAGAAAGCTCGACCTCGATCTCCATGCAACCCACCACTGCGGGCTCAGGGCGGGAGCGAACGCCCACGGACCGGGCCACCGGGCAGAAGTGGCCCCCGGCGCCGACCAGGACCGGGGCCTCGAAGCGTTCGTTCACGATCCAACCCGATCCTTCCCGACGGAAGTCGGTCACCCCGGATCCGTACCGGATGTCGGCGCCGCAACGCTCGGCCAGGAACAGATCGAACTCGGCCCTGACCACGCCGTGGCTCACGGTCCGGCCGTAGGAGACCTCGTGCTCGGCGCCCCGGCCATCCCAGACCACGAAGCGCTCGAGGTGTGCGAGGGTCCTTCCATCCCGGCCGTACTCTGCGGGATCGATCTCCAAGAGGTCGAAGGTTTCGGGGGTGACCCACCCGGCACAGGGCTTCCTTCGGGGAAAGACAGCTTTTTCGAGGACGAGGGTGTGCCGGCCGGCCTTGGAGAGAGCGCGGGCGCAGGTCGAACCGGCCGGACCCGCGCCGGCGATGATCACATCGAACCGTTCCATGTCCTGATTTCTTGGCTCTCCTCTCCGCAGCGGTAGAGATGGTCCCTTGTGAGGGCGATATCCGAGGTCAGGCCGTTGTGAAAAAGGATCTGGTAGAGCTGGAGGCCGCCGTACCGGAAGGCGGCGATCGCACCGGCGAGATAGAAGCGCCACATCCTCACGAATCGTTCGTCGAACATTTCTTCGACCGTGGTCACGTGGTTTTCGAAGTTGGCAAGCCAGTGCTCTAGGGTTCGCGCATAGTGGAGCCGGAGGTTCTCGACGTCGCAGGTGATCAGATCATTTTTTCCCATCACCGGAAGAAGCTCCTCCAGGGCCGGGGCGTGGGCGCCGGGAAAGATGTAGGTCGTGAGCCAGTGGTTCAATCGCCGGGGGCTGTTCTTGCCTATGAAGTGGAGCAGGCCGCGGCCCTGGGGCTTGAGTGTTCCGGCAATGACCCGGCACAGGTCACTGTAGTGGCCCTTGCCCACGTGCTCCAGCATCCCGATGGAGGCGAAGGCGTCGAAATCGCCCTTTGCGTTCCGGTAGTCGTCGTGAACGAAGGTGACCCGGTCCGTAAGCCCTTCCTCGGCGGCCCGGCGCCGGGCGAGGGCGATCTGTTCCGAGGAGATGTTGTAGGCCGTCACTTTGACGCCGTACCGTTTGGCGGCATGGATGGCGAATCCTCCCCACCCGCAGCCGGTCTCGAGAAGCGTCTGGCCTGCACGGAGCTGCAGCTTGCGGCATACATGGTCCATCTTGCCGACCTGGGCGTCCGTGAGCGACTGGCCCGGGTCGGTGAAGTAGGCGCAGGTGTACTGGAGGTTCGGGTCGAGCCACAGTTGATAGAAATCGTTGCTCAGGTCGTAATGGTGGGAGATGTTCTTGCGCGACCCGTCCATGGAGTTCCGGTTCTTTATCGCAAGGAGAAGGAGCCGCGCTTTGTTGGCCCAAGTCGCGTCGACCCTTCTGGCGTCCTTTATGAAGGCGAGGGAGAAGCAGCGTTCCAGCTCGCCGTCGACGTCGATCTCGCCCTCCATGTACCCCTCGCCGAATCCGAGATTGACGTTGGAGAGAACCCGTGAACAGGCCTTCTCCGATTTGAAGCGCACGACGAACTCGGGCTCACCGCGGCCGAAGGTCCGCTCTCCTACGTCCCAGAAGACCACCTTGAAGGGATAATGGGAGACGTTCTCCAGGACCGATTCCATGGTCTTGCGTACTTTTGACATGGTTGATCTCCTCTTGCGATCGCCGCCCTTTCGCGGAAGGACGCGATTTGTTCCTCCTTTCCATTCCACCTGAAAAATTAGCAAGACCACCGACGATTGGCAAGAGGATGACCGGCTAATTCCCGACCGGCATGTCCAGACCGGCCAAATCGACATATTATCTGTTTTTTGTTATCCTGGAGTTTGCACCCCAGGCTACATGCCCTGATCCCTCCGGGATCTTACCGGAAATTGTTCGTTTAGGGGGATTGCAACCCAACTGTCATGCAACACCCCGAAGGGGTGCTGTCATATAGCCCGGGGCGTGAGCCCCGGGTCAAGGTGGGATTCCCATAAAAATTGAGCCCCGGAGGGGCGATGTTGATCATGAACAGGCTTTATTAGGCCGGACGGTCAGGATGGCAAGCACATTCACAAACCTCCTTTGTCATGTAGTGTTCAGCACGAAGTCTCGGAGACCTCTCATCACAGAATCCCTTCGTAGCGAGCTATATAAATATATCGGGGGCATTATTCGAGGTGAAGGGGAAATCCTTCTGGAAATCGGAGGTATGCCGGACCATATACACCTTGCTATAAAGGTCAAAGCTGACCATTCAGTTGCAGATATGATGCGACGGATCAAGGCAAATTCATCGAAATGGGTAAATGAACATAATAAAATATCTGGCAGGTTTTCATGGCAATCAGGCTATGGCGCATTTTCTGTGAGTGAATCTCAGGTCGATGCTATCATAGATTATATCCGAAGGCAGAGCGAGCATCATCGAAAGAAGACATTCCAAGAAGAATTCGTACAATTGCTCGAGAGACACGGAATTCAATATGACGAGAGATATCTGTGGGGGTAATATCTGGAAGAACGAACCTGGGGATTGACACCTCGAACCTGGGGTTGGCACCCCAGGCTACATGCCCTGACCCCTACGGGGTCGTATTCGTG
>CAZFWM010000223.1:0-7881 GCA_964522545.1 uncultured Thermodesulfobacteriota bacterium | reverse complement strand
CCTGGGGTTGGCACCCCAGGCTACATGCCCTGACCCCTACGGGGTCGTATTCGTGGGGGATTATCTGTCCTGGGGTTGACACCCCAGGCTACATGCCTTGACCCCTACGGGGTCGTATTCGTGGGGGATTATCTGTCCTGGGGTTGGCACCCCAGGCTACATGCCCTGATCCCTTTGGGGTCGTAAAGGAGGAGAATGATGAGAAACGCTGCTTTTGTCTTTGCCCTTGTATTGCTTTTCTCGACCGCCGCCGCTGCCGGCGAGCTGGCCGACAAGGCCGATCTCCACGGCGATTGGACCCCGACCTGGCACCGCCTCGGATATGGGGCGATCGCGGAGACCTACTTCTCCGACGAGAGCCTCACCGAAGTGGATCGCTTTGGGGGCCGGGGCGATTCGACCATCTGGACCGGGACCTACCTGGCGAGCCAGGCCTTCCGCTACCTCGTCTCCGGTGACCCCGAAGCCTACGGGGAGATCCTCTCCACCGTAGAGACCCTCCACCATCACCTCCATGTGACCGGACGGACCGGCTTCATCGCCCGGTACCGCGGCCCGGACGTCTACCCCTACAGCGAGGGCTGCCCGGACGAGCACTGTCTGCCGGCCGAGGGCGAGTACGCGGGGGACATCTTCAAGACAAACACGAGCCGCGACCAGTATACGGGCTGGTTCTTCGGCATGGTTCTCGCCTATGACGTGATCGACGACGAGGCCATAAAGGCCCAGATCGCGGCGGACGTGACCGAAGTAGTGGATGCGCTCATCGCCCAGAGCTGGTGGATCATCGACGTGGACGGCCTGCCGACCACGGCCGGCCCGAACGTGCTCTCCGTGCAGCAGGCCACGTGGAGCCTCATTGCGGCCCACATCACCGGGGAGCAGCGTTTCTGGGACGAGTACGACCTGCTGGCCGACCCCTCCATGTACGTCAAGCACACGCTCACGAGCATCTCCTTCTTCAACCGGTACTCCCAGTTCTACGGAAACAACCTCGGCCACACGAACGCCTACAGCCTCATGCGGCTGGCGCGGGCCTACGGGCTCTGGCAGGACTTCCTGTTCTGGCGGGAGCTCTTCCTGGGCCAGACCCACCGCTGGGTCCACATGATCCATAATCCGTGGTTCGAGCTCGTCCACTTGTCGATCCTCCCGGCGCCGGACGCGGAAATCGAGGCCATGATCATCGAGGACCTCACCCTCTTCCCGGACGCCCCCAACGTCCGCGAGGCGATCGTTCCGCCCGAGGCGACCATCGACCCTATCTCGGTCTGGCTGGACGAGCTCCAGGACCAGTACCCCATACTCAGGGATCTCATGGGGGACGTGAGCCCCCAGGCGCTCGAGGCCTACCCGGTCGACCAGCAGTGCCCCGCCGACTTTCGCTGGCAGCGAAACCCCTTCCAGCTCTCCTGCGGAGGCGGAAACCCCAGACAGGTATACCCGGGCGTGGACTACCTGCTCGCCTACTGGATGGGGCGCTATTATGGGGTGATCGACGAGAGCATGTAATCGTTTGGCCTTATCGGTAGGGGCGGCATTCATGACGCCCTGAAATAAAGGGCTCGATAAATCGAGCCCCTACGATTATCCAGACGGCACAGTAGGGGCACGGCATGCCGTGCCCGTCCCCTCAAGGAGCTTGCTGCAATGAAATGGACCAAAGAATTGTGTGTGGTCGCCCTCGCTACGCTCGGCCTCGCCTACATCCTCCTCGCCGGGCAGGGGGGGTGTGTGCTCTGCACGGATGAGGACAGAGACCGGTATGCCATCGATGGAGATCTCTGCGGACCCGTGGACTGCGACGACTCGGACCCGACCGTCCATCCTGACGCGGTGGAGCTCTGCGACGGCATCGACAACGACTGCGACGGAGTCGAAGACGATGACGTCGTCTGCGAACTGCCACACGCCACGGCCTTTTGCGCGGGCATCGAGGGGTGCCGGATCCTATCGTGCGACCCGGGCTGGGACGACTGCGACGGCGAGCCGGACAACGGGTGCGAGTGCGCCCTCGAGGAGGTCCTCTTCGAGGAAAACCTCGACACGAACCCCTTCTCCGGCGGCCGCTGGGGAGTCTACAAGTACGGCGAGCCGCAGCCGGGCACTGTGAACTACTACACCGACGGCGACGCCTGCGGCTCGGCCGACGGCTACATCGAACGCCACTACGACGGCCATCGCGATGTCGTCTATGAAGGGACGCCTTTTACAACGGCCGGGTTCGAGGACCTCACCCTATCCTTCTGGTATCGGAACGCCGCTGGCGCGAGCGTCCAGGCCTATGTGCTCAGGGACGGGGCCTGGGTCCAGGCGGCCTCGGTCGGAACAGCCGGGGCATGGACCGAATGCCTGACCGCCCTGACCGGGACCGTCACCGGCATCTACTTCACACTGACAGGAGGGTCCGACGACTCCCGGAGCCTGGACTGCATCTCCATCGCGGGCACTTCGGAGTGCTCCCCTCCGGTGGAGATCACGGGGCACCCGTCGGACTGGAGGGCCTGCGCGGGTGAAACGGTCACCTTCGATGTGACGGCCACAGGGAGCGGTCTGGTCTACCAGTGGCAGAAGGACGGGGCCGACCTGAGCGACGGTGGGCCTATCTCAGGGGCCTACACGCCCCGGCTGGAGATCGCGGACGTGACCGAAGCCGACCAGGGAGGCTACCGCTGTGTGGTCACGGGCGACTGCGGCACCGACACGTCGAGCACGGCAGCACTCGCGGTGGACGAGTCCCCCTCGATCATGGAGCACCCCCAGGCCCAGGAGGTCGCCTACGGCTCCACGGCGGTCTTCATCGTGGAGGCCGCGGGAGCAGGCACCCTCGCCTTTCAGTGGCAAAAGGATGGCGTCGACCTCTCCGACGGCGGGCCCATCTCCGGCTCCTCCACGGCGCAGCTGGTGATCGCCGGCGTGACCGACTCCCACGTGGGGAGCTACCGCTGTGTGGTGACCGACGACTGCGGCTCGGCCACATCGAGCCCGGCAGCGCTCACCATACGCTACGAGGAGATCCTCTTCGTCGAGAACTTCGACACCAATCCCTTCTCCTCGGGCCGCTGGGGGGTCTACAAGTACGGCGATCCGCAGCCGGGTACCGTGAATTACTACACCGACGCGGATGCCTGCGGCTCGACCCGCGGTTACATCGAGCGCCACTACGACGGCCATCGCGATGTCGTCTATGAAGGGACGCCTTTTACAACGGCCGGTTATGAGGATCTCACCCTCTCCTTCTGGTACCGGAACGACAGCGGCGCGAGTGTCCAGGCCTACGTGCTCCGGGATGGGGCCTGGGCGCTGGCGGCCTCGGCAGGGGCGGCCGGGGCCTGGACCGAGAGCGTGACCGCCCTCGCCGGGACCGTCACCGGCATCTACTTCACCCTGACAGGAGGCTCCGACGACTCCAGGAGCCTGGACTGCATCTCCATCACGGGCGCACCGGAGTGCACACCCCCCGTGGTGATCACAGGACATCCATCGGCCCTCGCGGTCTGCCCGGGCCAGGCGGCCTCCTTCAGCGTGAGCGCCACGGGGAGCAGCCTCGCATACCGGTGGCAGAAGGACGGGGCCGACCTCTCCGACGGCGGCCCCATTTCGGGCGCCGCCACTGCGACCCTGCGGATCGCCCCGGCAGAGGCGGGCCACGGCGGCGTCTACCAGTGCGTTGTGGCAGGCGACTGCGGCACCGAGATCTCGGAAGGGGCGACGCTGGCGGTGAGTGATGCCCCCACGATCACGGAGCAACCCCAGCCACAGGAGGTGTGTGCTGGCAGGATGGCCACCTTCCAGATCGCCGTGCTGGGCGCGGGCACGATCTCCTATCAGTGGCAGAAGGACGGCGTCGACCTCTCCGACGGCGGCCCTGTCTTTGGCTCCGTCACCGACACACTGCAGATTGCCGACGCGCAGGCATCCGACGAGGGCGATTACGGCTGCGTGGTGACCGACGACTGCGGCACTTTGGCCTCGGCCGAGGCGGCCCTCACCGTGCCGGCCGCCTGCGGCATCGAGACCAGCCCGGGCGGCCACTACATAACGTACCAGGGCCGCACCTTGATGCTCGTGGGCGACAGCGGAACCCAGGTCGTGCCCGAGGACGCCAACCTCGACCATCGCGAGTGGATCGACGACTGCGCGGACCGGGGCATCCACGCCGTCCACGTCTGGGCGATCCACGCCGTGCGGCAGAAGCAGGACGGCAGCGAGAAGGAGGACCGCTACGGGTACGTCATTCCGGCTCTCACGCCGTGGGCCCGCCACACCTCGGGCCCATTGGCCCATGACCAGCTCTACCAATGGAACCTCCAGGCCTTCGACGAGGGCCCGGAGATTGACTTCAGCCACTACTGGCCGAGGATGCGCGACATGTGCACCCACGCCAAGAGTCGGGATGCGGTCGTCGGCATCACCGTCTTCTTCGGCTGGCCCAAGCACAGCGACGGCTGGGCCTATCACCCCTTCAACGTGGCCAACGGCGGGCACCTGACCGACCGGGACGACGTCCAGGTCATCGCATCCCCCGGGACCGAGGTCTGGCAGGAGCCGTGGTCAGGGGGCTGGACGAACGCCAAGAAGACCCAGTGGATCTGGGAGCGCCTCTGTGTGAAGTTCATGGACGAACTCAACGACCTCGGCAATGTCTTCTTCGTCTTCATGGACGAGCACTCCTACAGCGAAGGCAACTGCGGCGACCACTTCCTCCAGTTCTTCAAGAGCCGCGGGGCCGTGTGGGTCGACTGGAACTCACGCAGGTCCGGCGTGGACTTCGTCTACGGCCAGGCGTTCAGCACCGACAAGAACTCCCACGCCGTCTCCTACTTCCAGGCCGGGCCCGCGAGGCCGTACCTCCTGCTCGAATCCGGGCCCTACATGGGTGAGGACCTGCGCACCAGCATCTGGACCTTCTCCATCGGCGGCGGACACTACTTCTTCCACGCCGACGAGGGGCAGGAGACCGTGAGGACGGGTATCATGGGATACGACCCCTACATTTCGGGAGCGGACAAAGGGATGTACAAGCGCGACTGGCTCGGCCACGCCAGCCGCCTCTTCAACGACCATGTGGTCGACCTCGACTCCATGGCGCCCCACAACGAGCTGAGCAGCTCGGGCACCTACTGCCTGGCCGACCCGGGCCGGGAGTACGTGGTCTACTCGAAGATCGGCTCGTCCACCGGATTCAGCCTCAATCTGAGCCACGCCGCCGGGAAGACCCTGACCTGCCGGTTCTACAACCCGCGGACCGGACAACTCGGGTCGCCCATCTATCGCGCGGGGGGCGCAACCGAGTCCTTCACCAAGCCCGACTCGAACGACTGGGCGCTTCACGTGGTGGAGTAGCGCAACAGTGAAGTCGTCCTTTGGATTCATCCCGGCTTCACCGGCGTTCTCCCTCGTTCCCAGGCTCCGCCTGGGAACGAACGCAAGGGAGGCTCCGCCTCCCCTATCGGATTACAGTGAACGTATTGGCCGAAAGGGGCAGAGCCCCTGGGGAGTTGCGTTCCGAGGCAGAGCCTCGGAACGAGACAAGTCTATTCAAGGTTTAGCAAAGATCCTCATATCGATCTTCCTGCTCTTCTTAATTCCGGCCGGCTGCGCCACGGCGCCGCAGAGGCCCACGCTCATTCCCCCGGGCAATTATGAGTACACCCGGCAGTATGTATCCTGGCTGATCGAGCGGGAAATGAGGGAGCACGGGGTTCCCGGATTGAGCATCGCCCTGGTGGATGACCAGCGCCTGGTGTGGGCGGAAGGGTTCGGCTATGCGGACGTGGCGAACGAAATCCCGGCCGGGCCCGATACGGTGTACCGCATCGGCTCCGTGTCCAAGCTCTTCACCGTGACGGCGGCCATGCAGCTGGCCGAGCAGGGCCGAGTGGACATCGACGCCCCTCTGCAGACCTATCTCCCCGGATTCTCCATGAAGAGCCGCTTTCCCGATGCCGGCCCCATCACTCCCCGCACCCTCATGACCCACTACTCCGGCCTGCCCTCCGGCCGGTTCAAGGGGGTCTACAGCCGCAGTCCCGTTCCCTTCACCGAAATGATCGACGAGATCAAAGAGGACCATGCCCTCTATCCGCCGAATTCCGTCTACTCCTACTCCGATGTGGGGATGATCGTGCTCGGCCACATGGTCGAGGCGGTGAGCGGGCAGGCCTTCGTGGAGCACATGGACGAATCGGTCCTGAAGCCTGTGGGGATGTCCCACTCCTCCTTTGCCCTGCGGCCGGACATCGAGGCGGTGCTCTCCAAGGGGTACCTGGGCGACGTGGAGCACGAACAATTCCCCAGGCGATATATTCCCTCGGCCGGCCTCTATTCGAACGTGCTCGACCTGAGCCGGTTCATCCGGATGGTCTTTGCCGGAGGCCGGGCCGGCGACCGGCGGATCCTGGAGCCGGAGACCCTGGCGGAGATGCTCAGCCCCCAAAACGGGGATCTCCCCTTTGCCCTCGATTTCCGCATGGGCCTCGGCTGGATCCTGAGCCACGAGCCGTTTCTAGAGGGAGATCTCCGGGACCCGGAGATCGCGACGGCCCGTCACGGCGGGTCCTCGCTGCTGTTCAGGACGACGCTGGTCACCCTGCCCGAGCACAAGCTCGGCGTTGTCGTTATCGGCAATTCTTCGGCCTCAGACGGCGTGATTCACCCCGTGGCCCAGGCGGCCCTGGCACTGGCCCTCGAGGCCAAGGCCGGCATCACCCAGCCTGCACACCTCGATCCCCCGCCCCTGGTTCCCCTGACCGAAGAGCAACGGCGCAGATACACCGGACACTATGCCACGGCCCTCGGCCTCTTTTCGGTCCGGTCCGACGGCGACAGGCTGATCACGAAGATGATGGGCAGGACCATGCAGCTGGTTCCACGGGCCGACGGAACCGTTTCGCTCCGATACCTCCTGTTCGGCCTCATCCCCCTCGAGATCGACATGCTCGAGGGGATCCGACTCTCCACGGCGACCGTGGAGGGCCGGGATATCCTGGTGCAACACAGCCTCGGAAAGAGGTTTCCTCTGGGCGCGAAGGTCGAGCCGGGCCCGATCCCCGGGGCATGGCGGGCACGGACCGGCGATTACGAAGTGCTCAACCCGGACGAGCTGAACTTCATCGAAAAAGTGTCCCTCCGGGAGGAGGAGGGCCTCCTCGTCCTGGACGTGCTCATTCCGGGAGCGGACATGGCCGCCACGGACCTGAGCCTGGCCCTGTCGCCGATTTCGGACACCGAGGCCGTGATAGCCGGCCTCGGGGGGCGACTGCCCCATATAGACGGGACCATCCACGCGGTGATCGTCGACGGGGAGGAGCGGATTCGGTATTCCGGGTTCGAACTCAGGAAGAAACACGAGGAATAGTACCGCCGGCCTCTGGCCGGCAAAATGTAGGGGCACGGCCACGGACATGGACGGATTCCCGGCGTGCGAAGACTGCGACGACAGGGACGACGCGATCCACCCGGAGGCTGAAGAAGTACCGGACGGAGTCGACAACGACTGCGACGGCAGGATCGACGAGACGTATTTTGTGGGGATTGTTTAAATTTTTTTATGTCTGAATAGAAAAAAGGAATCTAATCCCAATTAAAAAAATGATAATAAGCACTCCGAAGCCTATATACCAGTATCCTTGTGAGACGATTATATAACTATAGAACTCATCCATGGCGAATTTACTGAATCTTTCCTCGCAGGTCTTGCATAGATAGATTTGGTAAAACTCTCCAAGACCTCCCGGGCTGCCCTGGGTAGAGCGGATCTCTCTTAATAAATTTTCGCTGCCACACTTTGGGCATCTCGCCATCCCGTAAGCCCTCCTGGACAATTAAGCAGAAGTTCCTGAGCTAATTCCCCCAAAAACATAATAAAAAAGCAAGGTT
>CAZFWM010000222.1:0-12245 GCA_964522545.1 uncultured Thermodesulfobacteriota bacterium | reverse complement strand
GCTCAGTGGATTGCTTCGTCGCTGTCGCTCCTCGCAACGACCCTCAATTGAGTCCCTTCGAATCGATCGATTAATATTCCTTTGCGTCTTTGCGTTTAACTCCTGGGAGTGAAAGTCCGCTCTACAGCACGATCCAAAAAGGCGACGACCAGGCCATGTGGCCGTCCTCCTGATGGACTCGCACGTAGTAGAATGTCTCACCCTCGGGCGGCGAAGGGTCCCGGAGAGTGATGGTCCCGGGATTCCAGACCGGCGGGGCGAGTTCTACCGTGTCGACCGGAAAGTTGGGGGCCTCGCGAACGAGCTCGACCCTCTCGACCCCAATCTTACCGAAGACGCTCACATCGAACTCCCGGGCCTCGGCCTCGGAGGCCTTCACCTCGGAGCCCATGGGCATGCCGGCCAGAAACACATCGAGCAGTATGCGTGGGCCGGTCGTGCCGTAGACCCTCCTGTCCATCCACCGGTCCCAGACCGCCTCGCGGGTGAGCTCACTACTCCGAAGGGCCATGAGGCCGTCGATCCGGCAGGGCTGGATGCCGCTGATGCTGTTTCCGGGGCACCCCGTGTGCGTGTCCGCGCAGCAGACCAGGCCGAGGCGGTGCCCCTTGCGCAGAGCGTCGATCACAAGGTGCCCGGCCATGAGGGCGCCGAACTGCCGAACCCACGTGTCCTCCGGAAAATAGGGATTGTAAGGGAACTCCCGCACGCCGTGGACCGAGGCAACCTCCACGACCCGCTCCAGGGAGGAATCGAAGACGTTCCAGTTCGTGGCCCGCAAGAAGGGGATGGCGTACATCATGTGGGAGATGATCGTCACGGGGCGGCCGCGGTACCGGTCGTAGAACTGCCTGAGGGTGCCGGGGTAGGGCTCCCACGGCTCATCGTCATGGAGGAAGTATACGTTCTTGTCGCTGAAGATGCTGCTGGTCCACTCGTAGGCCAGGAAGGTCACGAAGGACTCCGGATCGTTCTTTTCTCGCGTCACGGCCGCGTACTCGGTCCACGTGGGCTCGTCTATGTAGTGCCGGAGGAAGATGTCATTGAGGACCCGCTCGGTGAGGTAGCCGTGGTCCGTGAGGGCGCAAAAGTCGAGGTTGCTCCGGGTTCGGGCATAGTCATAGTAGTCGCGGGCCGTGCCGAGGCCGTCCGAGACGAGGGAGTGCCCGTGCATCTGGCCCCAGAGGACCCCCTCGTGCCCCGGATCGTCGGTCACCTCGATCGGATCGGACCATGCGGTCCATCCCCGCCGCCTCTCCTCGATCCGGACCCGGCGGACCCCGGTGCGGTCGAAGCGGATGTCGCGGGCCAGGACGCAGCCTTGGTCCGCCCCGGTCATGACGATCTCCCCCAGCCCGGCGTCGCTCTCGTCGTCGAAGGCCTCGAAGCGGCCCTCGAAATCGGGGGTGATGTTGCCGTGCCGGTCCTCGGCCCTAAGAAGAAGAGGGACTGGTTGTCCTGCAAGGGCCTTGGACTTGGCGATGGCGTCGACCCGGACGGTCTCGAGCGGCAGAACGCGGATCGTCGGGGTAGGCAGGACCTCCTCGTAGAGGAAGAAACCCCGCTCATCCCCTTCACCGTGCAGGTTGTGGAGTATCCGGATCGTGGCCTCGTGGGCCACCGAGGGCGCCCGGAGTCGGCCTCCCTCTTCATCCGGATGTCCGATGCTCACGCACACCTGCCCTCCCGTGGGGAGGGCTCCCCTCTCCACCACCAGCTCCAGGCCGTTTCCGCAGGTCACCAGGCCCCGGTGGAGCCTGAGTCCCACGCCGGCATCGCACCGTACGCGAACGCCGCCGAATTTGTTGCGCGAGAACTGCGTCGCCTCGCCCCAGTCCGCCCCGTGCTCCACGACCATGGCGAGCCTCGCCCCGGTGGGCAGCCCCTCCCTGCCGGCCGTGTAGACGAGGTCCCAGCCGGCGAGGCTCCCGGCCGGCACCTCCCCAGGGCCGACGAGTCGGGCCGAAGAACCGTCCAGGTCGGCGTCGGTCCCACCCTCTCTGGGATCGCCGTGGCATCCGAATCCCGCCGAGATCCAGAAGGCGATCCCAAGGGCGGTCGTGCCCGTGTCTTTGAGGAACTCACGCCGGGAAGGGTGTGACGGGTCGTAAGGGAGGTAGATCTTCTTTTTCATGCTGCGTTTTTCGGGTTAGATCGATACCTGCTGCAGGTGGGGCATTACCTCATCATGCTACCACGGCCGCCCCGGACTTCACAACCGGGCCGATCGATCGAGCCGGCTCAGCGGCTTAGCACCCCTTTCTTGTTCTGCTCTCTGAATTCCGGTATCCTAATATGGTCGAGCCGAAAAAAAAGAGAATATCGAATATTGAACAAGGAATATCGAACCGCAGAAGGTTGGAAAGAGGATAAGGGATCATTCTTTCCTTCGAAATTCTGCGGTTTCTTGTTCTGCTGTTCGATATTCTCATTTCGTTTCAGTCCGCGGTCCGGGTGGAACCGGACCCTCCTTTATTTCGACTGTTGACCCACGTGGCTCCTGATATTGAGCCCACATTTGCGCATGTTGCGTAGATGTTTGGATGAGAGGCTCCAATAACATGTTCCAGCTCCCCGACACGCAGGCGCTCACCGAAGCGCTCTCGAACCGGTTCACCCCGGCCCTGCTCGGCCTCGTGCTGAAGGGCGTGGGGATCCGGGCCCGCCTGGACCGAAACTTCCGGAGAAATCTGTACCAGGACACGGGCAGTGGACCGGAGCCGTGGAACGCAAGGATTCTGTTCCGCACGCGGGACAGCGCCTGCGTCCACCATATCCACATCCGGGACGGTAAGGCGAGCTCCGGGAAGGGTCCCATCCCGGACCCGGACGTCTCCTTCGTGCTCCGGGACGTGGCGTGCATGAAGAAGATGCTCATCGCCTCCCCGGCCGAGACGGTGGAGATGCTCCTGCGCAACGAGCTCACCTTCGATGGGAACCTCTCCGTGGTCACGCGGTTCTCCTACCTCCTGGAGCGGCTCACCGCTAAGAAGCGCCCCGCCGAAAACCCGAAACACGACTTCCTCTTTCACAGCGACCCGGCCCCGGCGACGAGGCCGGCCCGGATGAGCCGGTGCGACGAGGTCCGGCACCTGGAGGACCCGGCCTTCTCGGACTGGACCCTGGACGATTTTCCCCGACTGAAGCGGTTTCTCGGGGATTTCTTCCACACGAGGCCCGAGATCTCCACGGAGCGGGCCCGGCTCGTGACCGAGTACTTCAGGGAAAACGGCTTCGAGACCGCACCGGACGGATCGTCCCTGGACCCGGAGCTGCGCCAGGCCGGCGCCTTCCGCTACCTGATGAAGAACCGCAGGCCCCGGATTCGGGAGAGCGACCTCGTGGCCGGAACCACGACGGACAAGGCCATCGGCATCGTGGTCTACCCGGACCTCGGCGGCGTCTACATCTGGCCCGAGCTCTACACCATGCACGTGCGCACGCTGAACCCCTATCTCATCGAGGAGGAGGACAGGCGGCTTCTCAACGAGGAGATCTTCCCCTTTTGGATGGACCGGAATCTCAAGGAGACCGCACGGAAGAACGCGGACAACCCCACCTGCATGAAGCTCGACGACCGGTTCGTCTTCTACTTCCAGTGGAAGGCCCACTCCCTCTCCCACACGATCCCCGACTTCCCGACCGTGCTGAGCAAGGGGCTTGCCTCTCTCGCGGAAGAAGCGGGCCAGCGCGAGCACAAGGCGAGAGCGAGGGAGAAGAAGAACTTCTACAAGGCCATGAGGATCTGCCTCGAAGGCGTGATGGCCTACGCGGAGAACCTCTCCGGCGAGGCCCGCCGGCTGGCCGCCCTCGAGGCCGATCCGGTCCGCAGGGCCGAGCTGGAGAACCTGGCCGGGATCTGCGCACGTGTGCCGGCCGGCCCGGCCGAGACCCTGGAGGAGGCGGTCAACAGCCTCTGGATCGTCTGGGTCGCCTGCCACATGGAGAACACCAACGCAGGTCTATCCATCGGCCGCCTCGACAAGTGGCTCCAGCCGTACTTCCTGGCGGACATGGCCCGGTGCGCGGACGAAGAGGCCCGACAGGCCATGATCCGGCGGGCCATGGAGCTCGTGGGCTGCTTCTTCCTGCGCTGCACCGATCACCTCCCGCAGGTGGCGGACATCGGGAACAAGCTCTTCGGCGGGTCCAGCTCGGACCAGGCCATCACCCTGGGCGGCGTGCTGGAGGACGGCTCCAACGCGGTCTGCGACATGACCTTCATCCTCCTCAAAGTTACCGAGATGCTCCGGCTCCGCGACCCCAACCTGAACGCCCGGTGGCACCCGGAGGTGAACTCCGAGGCCTACCTGCGGCGCCTGTGCGAGGTAAACGCCCTCACCGGGTCCACCCCGTCGATCCACAACGACAAGGCCGTGATCGCCGCCCTGGAAAACCAGGACTTTGCATCCGAAGACGCCCGCGACTGGAGCGCCACCGGGTGCGTGGAGCCGACCAGCTCGGGCCGGCACTTCGGCCACACCAACTCCATGATGTTCAGCCTGGTGGCCCCTCTGGAGATGGCCTTCTACGACGGTCGCCACCCCCTGTGCGACGAGGTGGTCGGCCCCCGCACCGGCGATGCCTCCCGGTTCGACACCTTCGAGTCCTTTTACGAAGCCTATCTCGAACAGGTGCGCTACCTGGCGGAGAGGTCCGTAGAGTGCAACAACCTCTTCGGCGAGACCCACCGGTTCGTTCGGCCCACCCCGCTCCTCTCGGCCCTGATCCAGGGGTGCATGGAGAAGGGCAGGGACGTGGTCCACGGCGGGGCGAAATACAACAGCTCGGGGGTGGCCCTGATCGGGCTGGCGGACGTGGTGGACTCGCTCACAGCCGTGAAGAAGCTTGTGTACGAAGAGAAGCGCATCTCCTTCGAGACTCTTCTGGATGCCCTGAAAAAAGACTTCGCAGGATACGAGGCCCTGCACGCGCGCATCCGGAACCGCATCCCCAAGTTCGGGTCCGGCGATCCGGAGACGAACCGGCTGGCCCGGGATCTGATCAACCGGTTCTACGACCTCTACCAGTCCTTCCCCCACTACCGCGGGGGCCGGTACACCACGGGGTTCTGGTCCATGTCCAACCACGTGGCCTTCGGCATCCTCTCCGGCGCCCTGCCGAGCGGCCGGCTCAGGAACAAGCCCTTCACGCCCGGCATCACGCCCGCGCCCGGGACCCGGGACACCCTGCTCCAGAACATCCAGACCGTGGCGGCCCTGGATCCCGTGAAGATGCCCAACAACATCGCCTTCAACGTCAAGGTGGTCCCCGACCCCCTGGACACGCCCGCCGAGGCGCTCGATACGATGACCGCCTACGCCAAGACCTATCTCGCCTCCGGCGGCATGCAGATGCAGTTCAACGTGATCGCCACCGATACGCTCCGAGACGCCATGGAGCACCCCGAAAACCACCGCAACCTCATGGTCCGCATCTCCGGGTACAACGCCTACTTCGTGGAGCTGAACCGCGACCTCCAGCTCGAGCTCATCGAGCGGACCGAGCACGCCCTCGGCAGCAAATGACGGCAACCAAGAATCCCTTCGTCGCCGAGATCAAGCGGAACAGCCTGGACGATGGCCCGGGCATCCGGTCCGTGGTCTTCTTCAAGGGGTGTCCCCTGCGCTGCACCTGGTGCCACAACCCCGAGTGCCTCCGGCCCGGCCCGGAGATCCTCTTCAAGGCCGAACCCTGCATCGGGTGCCGCTCCTGCGTCGAGGTCTGCCCCGAAAGCGCCATCGGCCCGGAGGGCCCGGGTGCCATGGACCGGGGCCAGTGCTCACTCTGTGGAGAGTGCGCTGACGAGTGCCCGTCGGGGGCGCTCGATCTGGTGGGAAAGGCCTATACGCCGGACGAGCTTGTGGAGCTGTTGGTCCGGGACAAGGCCTTCTATGACAACTCAGGCGGCGGGGTGACCCTCTCAGGCGGCGAGCCGACCCTGGCCATGGACTATAGCGCCGAGGTCTCCGGGAAGCTCGCCGAAAGAGGCATCCCGGTCCTCGTGGAGACCTGCGGGGACTTCGAGTGGGAGAGGTTCGCCGAAAAGCTGTTACCCCACATCCACAAGGTCTTCGTGGACATCAAGTTCATCGACGAGGACCTCCACAAACGCTACACGGGCCGCGGCAACGCCCGGATCAAGGAGAACATCCAGAAGATCATCCGACATTCCTCCTCGAACACCCTCGTGCGCATCCCCCTGGTCCCCGGCGTAACGGCCACCCGCGAAAACCTCCGGGCCATCGCCCAATGGCTGCGCGACCGGGGCGTCGCCCGTCTGGCCCTGCTCCCCTACAACCCGCTCTGGATCGCCAAGTCAAAAGGCCTGGGCCGGGAGCCGCAGTATGACCGGGAGACATGGATGAGCCGGGAAGAGCGGGACGAAGTGAAGCGGATCTTCGAGGGATTCGAGCTCGACCGGGATATCTGAATGATTGACGATTTTTTATCATTCTGATATCATTACATCAAAACAGACGATATGCTAACAGTCGATCTATAAGACAGGAGAAATCGATGGTCCGAACACAGGTTCAGTTGACGGAAGAACAGTACAATCTGCTCAAAGAGTTATCCCGGCTCAACGGGGAGTCGATTGCGGCCGTCATCCGAAAGGCGGTCGATCAGCTTCTCCTGACCCGCAAACCGGATCGTGCCGCCTTGTACAGGCAGGCGAGGACGGTTGTGGGCAAGTATAAAACAGAAGGCCCCCATGACATCTCACTGGAACACGATAAATACCTGGAGGAGGCATTTAAAAAATGATCGTCTTCGTCGATACGTCGGCACTGTTCGCTCTCATGGTCAGCGATGATTTCATGCACGTACGAGCGAAGCTCAACTTCGAGTATTTCGTCGAACATGACGTTCAACTACTGACCAGCTCCTATGTCGTTCTGGAGACACTTGCCCTCTTGCAGCGTCGGATCGGTATGAAAGCAGTCTCCGACTTTCAGATGAAGATCTATCCCTTGCTGGAGATTGTATGGGTGGACCAGGAATGGCATGGTCGCGCTATGCATCGTCTTATTGCCGAAAACGACAGAGACCTCAGCCTGGTGGATTGCCTGAGCTTTGAGATCATGGAGTCCAGAGCCCTCAAAGTCGCCTATGCCTTTGATGAGCATTTCGTGGAGAATGGATTCACGATAGCCGCCTTTCACGATTTGGATGACCGCTAGAAAAATGGGCGACCGGTCGGTCGCCCCTGTTGCCTGCAACGCCGGCCTCCGGCCGGCAAGGTAGGGGCAGTGCCCGCCAAATGTAGGGGCGGACCTATGTGTCCGCCCTTTGCCTCGTACCGAGGCTCCGCCTCGGAACGGAACTCTCCCAGAGGCTCTGCTCCTTTCGACATACAAGTCCGCTGCTGCCCCTGGAAGAGGTATTTAAAAAGTTGACAATACATTCTCTAATGGTTTATAAATTTAAAAAAATCCAGTGAGATTCATTAAAACGATACGCCGGAGTATTCACCGCTTTTAGTATCCTTTTCTGCTGAAGACCTTTATGGGGTGCATACATGTTCAAGATATTGGGCCGCTTTAAGTGGCCCCTTTTCGGTATCGGAGCAACCGCCGCCTTTGTTCTGGGGATCTTTGGACACTGGAAACAGTACACGGATGCCGGGCAGAGCTTTTCTTTCTGGGAGTATGCATACTGCACCCTGAGACTTTTCATGTTCGACTGTGTGCTGGTTCCAGAAAACTGGCAGCTTGAAGTGGCGCGCTGGCTGGCGCCGCTGATTTTCGGCTATACGGTCTTTTTGGGTATCGCAGTACTCTTCCGGGACACATTTAGGACCTTTTCTCTACGTTTCGCAAAGGACCATATAGTGATATGCGGTCTGGGGCAAAAGGGATTTGCGCTTGCTCAGAACCTTTCAAAGACAAAAAACAGGAGAGTCGTTGCCATAGAGAAGGACCCGGACAACGAGCATGCCAGGGAGCTGAAAGATTCAGGTATGTTGGTCCTCGCCCGGGATGCCACGGCGAGTGCCTCTCTCCGTTACGCCGGGGCCATGAGGGCCGGCCAGGTGATAGCGGTCGTGGGAGAGGACGGCGCAAACGTCGAGATCGCGGTCAGGCTTCGTGAAATGGTAAAAGAAGACCGGCGCGTGCAGTGCTACGTGCATATCAGGGAGCCTGCCTTGTGCGGATTACTGCGGAGTCACACTATTTTCACAGTACCTCACGACTCCTTCGATCTGAGGATATTCAACAATTTCGAGAACACGGCCCGGCTCCTGCTGGAGAAGCACCCGCCCGACCGAAAGCGCATCGCAGCCGACTCTCAACAGGCCGTCCATCTCGTCATCGTCGGGTTCAAAAGGATGGGCGAGAGCATCCTTTTGCAGTTGGCCCGGATCGGTCACTTCGCAAACGGCAGGAGACCGTTGGTGACCATCCTGGATCCGGATGCAGATGAACGCTGGAAACAATTCCTCGCCCGGTATCCGAAAATAGAAAAACTCTGTAAATGCCGTCCGGTCAAAAAAGAACCCGCGTCCCTGGAGGCCCTTGCCAGAATCGAGGAGGCGGCCGAAGATAAAGGGCTCATCACAACCGTGGTGGTCTGCCTGCCGGACGAGGAAAAATGCCTTTCCGTGGCTATCCTCATGGACGGAGCCTTGAAAGGCAAGGACGTGCCCATACTGGTGAGGATGGAAAACGAAAAGGGTCTTGCAACGCTGACCAAGAGCGAGGAATTATCAGGACCCTCATCGGGCCGGATACGTTCCTTCGGTGCGATAAGCACCACATGTACGGCGAAAATGGTACTGGAAGAGGAGCAGGACAGGCTGGCCAAGGTCCTCCATCTGGTCTATCTGCACCAAAGCCTTTTCGGCAGCGCCAAGGGCAACAAGGCCAAACAGAAGCTTTGGGAGAAACTACAGGACCTCGACCGCAAGCTTTCCAGCGGCACAGAGTTGGGCAGCAAGCCTGCACAAAAGCCTTGGAAGAAACTGGACATGTTTTTCCGGGACGCCAACCGTCAGCAGGCGGACCACATTCCCGTGAAACTCAGGGCCATCGGCGCAAGCGTGTGTATTGTGAAGAGCGCCCCCGAAGACAAGCCCTTCGACTTTAAGGAAGATGAAGTGGAAACCTTGGCCCGCATGGAGCACGCGCGCTGGTGTTCGGCCTACTACCTGGCCGGGTACGACTATGGAAATGAACGCAGTGACGAATACAAGACGCACCCGGACCTGGTTCCATGGGAGGAGTTGAGCAAGGAAACGAAAGACTACGATCGGGAGCCTGTAAGAAATATCCCTTTTTTATTTAAGGTTGTCGAGAAAATCGATCAGTCGAAAGAATTGAAAACACTTTCTTTCTGACTGTTCAAACAAAGGAGGTTACTATCATGGATTACGATGTTTTCATCAGTTACTCCTCAGAAGACAAGGCTTTTGCCGACGCTCTTTGCCACCATCTCGAAGAGCAGGGAGTCAAATGCTGGATAGCCCCCCGAGATATATTCCCGGGGCGTTCTTGGAGAGATTCCATTGTGGAGGCTATTGAAGTCACCCCGTTCATGGCGCTTCTCTTTTCCACCAATTCAAGCAATTCAGAACAGGTCAAAAAGGAGCTCGAAGTGGCGGCAGATACAAAAAAAATTATTGTGATTCCGGTACGTGTTGAGAATATAGAACCCACCGGCACCTTCAAATATGAGCTTAGGGGAAGGCACTGGCTCGATGCTTTCGGAGAGGAAGGGCAGGACCATATCCGAAGAGCATCGGAACAGATTACCGAACAAGTGAAAAAGGTAAAAGTATCCCTATCAATCCCGCCTGAACGACAAACAAATGGAGAGGAAAAACTGCTCAATGCGTTAAAGCTTGCCTACACGGACGGGAAAATCACCGATGCAGAGCGCGACATGATAAATACATTGTCCATGCAGGAAGGCATAGCGCCGGAGCGCCTGGAAGAGCTCGAAAACCAGGTGCGCAGCACGCTCGAAGAAGAAAGCACCCCGGAGCAGAAGCCGGCCCCACCGAAGGAGATGGAATGGCCGGAAATCGGCCTTGTTTTCCTGCGAAATCTCAAGAAGGCTCTTGCCCCCGATCTTCCCTTTGAGCCCAAGGAGGTTTCCGATGAAGAGGGCGAGGAGGAGGATGAGAGTGTTTGGTGGTACGTCACTGAAAATCACTATTACGCTGCCTGGTTGTTAAACAAAAGAACGCCCAATGTCACCTTGGGCTGGGGCTTCGCTTCGGACTATGATAAGCGCGATCCCCTGTTCCGCACCATCGCGGAAGAGATCCAGGCTAGGTCCGTGGTGCCGGACGCCGATGATGACCAACAGGAGCCCGGCTATTATTTCCTGAAGGAAGGGGAGCTATCAGTGGAGGCGGAAAAACGTGTCCGCATCGAGGATCTGGCAGACGCCTCCCTGCTGGAGGAAACGGCCGCGCACTTCAAGGATTTCATGGATAAGACCTGGCCTGTAATCCGGGAGCACTACGGGAAATAAGATGCAAGGACATCCTGTATGCTAATGCCCATGATTGCCTTCGCAGATACGTCGGCCTCTAGTTCAGGACGCCTTGTAAACCGACCTCCCCTCAGCTATATTGAAAGTTGATTACAACTGAGGAGCTTTCTGAAAGTGGAAGAGTTAACAGCGTTATTCAAGAGATACGGCGTCAAGATCGCATATCTTTTTGGATCCCAAAAAGAATCGGGCGCCGCTTTTCTGTCCGGGATTGTCGAGGATGTAGAGGAAGGCTCGGACCTTGACATCGGGTTGGTCTTCGAAACTCTCCCCAAGAAAACCTTTTCTGTTTACGGTGAGCTTTATGCAGACCTTTGCCTTCTTTTTGAACCTTTTATGATCGACCTGGTGTTTCTGCAGGAGACGGAATCTCTTCTTCAGTATGAGGCCATAACCGGGGAGCTTATTTACTGTGAAGATGAACTCTTCCTGGACGATTATGAAGAAATAGTGATGAAGAAGGCTTCGGATCTGAAGTTCAAAAAAGTTGAATTTGAAAAAGATTTTCTGGAAGCGGTCAGGAATGGTTATTTCGAAATTGCACATCCATAAGATAGAGAAGAACCTCTCTCTCATTCAGGAGTTCCTTTCTGAACTGAAGGACCTCTCCCGCATGTCGGAAGAGGATTTTCTTGCGGACAAAAGGAATCCCGCCGCTGCCGAGAGCTATTTACGACGATCTCTGGAGGCTGCCTTTGATGTGGGCAGACACATACTTGCTAAGAGTTACGGATTCAAGGAACTCGAATACAAGAAGATCGCCCTGGAGCTTGGGGCAAAAGGGATCTTGGCGCAAGATTATTCCAGGACGCTTGTGAAGATGGCCGGTTACAGAAACAGGCTGGTTCATCTCTATCATGAGGTCGGTCCAAATGAGATATACGATATCCTCACGAATAATCTAGCCGATATTGAACGGTTTATTTCTGAGATCGTCAATTTTATAGAGAACTATAAAAAGAGCAGAAAAAATCCCGGTGATTAATGGCACCGGCGTAAAGGCACGATGCTCATATCCGGGGCGACCGACCGGTCGCCTCTACGATGCCTTCATCTTGAAATCCTTGAACTTCACGCGGAACAAAATCGAATAGAGGGTCGGTACGAAGCCGAGGGTGAGGCCCGTGGCGAAGATTAGGGACGGACCTAGGAGCCTGCCCATTCCCTCGTTCCGAGGCTTCACATCGGAACGGATCTCTCCAAGGGGGCTCCGGCCCTTTCGATTAATTTATAAAAGAATTTATTAATTGCGCCCCCTTTTGCGGACCATTATATTCCGTTAGGATTTGTTTGTATCGAAGCGCTTCTTCTTGATAGCTTTTCTGGGTTAGTATCGCTTTCACGGCGTCTATAAGATGAGAAGGTTTGAATTTAATCTCACTCAAATGAATGCCAATCCCCAAATCTTCGACTCTGTCCATGTTGAACTCTTGGTCATGGAGAGTTGGAATTCCGACGATCGGGACTCCTTTAGACATTGCTTGATATATGGTGCCATTTCCTCCATGGCAGACCACTACATCGGACATCGCCATGATCTTACTACCTGGAGAGTACTCTAGGACGTAAAAATTCTCCGGGATGTTGGTTAGATTCGCCATTCCCGCGGTAGTCATAATACACTGATGTTCGGAATTTCCAAAAATATCAACTGCTTGCTCGAAAAAACGGGGATAACCCGTTGTTCCCCCCCCCGTTTCTGAATTTATGTCTCAAAAGCTGAGTTGAATTACACTACGAGA
>CAZFWM010000221.1:0-12261 GCA_964522545.1 uncultured Thermodesulfobacteriota bacterium | reverse complement strand
TCCGCCAATACTACATGTTGTACCATGCTGAGTCAACCGGATAGGCAGTAGACCGGTTATTGGGGAAGGCACGTATGTTGCCGAGACGGCAGACGTAATCGGTGACGTGAGAATCGGGAAGAGATGTTATATCGGCCCCGGAGCCCGGATAAAAGGGGACTATGGATCGGTGTTCATAGGTGATGAGACAAGCGTTCAGGAAAATTGCATCATCCATGCCCGGCCAGGGGAAGAATGCATCATTGGGAGCGGGTGCACCATAGGCCATGGCTCAATCCTTCATAATTGCACGATCGAGGAAGATGTGGTTGTAGGCATGGGGGCCATCGTGAGCGACTGGGCGCTGGTGCACTCAGGAAGCCTGATAGGTGAGGGCGCAGTTGTTCGGCAGTCAGAGAATATTCCTCCGTTCAAGATTGCGGTTGGGGTTCCTGCGCGTGTGACCGGCGATGTCAGCGAAAAGGGACAGGACTTACAGCGAATGGCCCGACGAGTCTACGTGGATCTGGCACGCAGGTACATAGATGGATTGAAGAAGCTCTAGTTATCCAATTTTATCTTGTGTGGGACCGTAGTGATCGATCCCCAGCAGGTCTTAAAATACATCAGCCAGGGGGCCACGTTCAGACAACTTCACGGCCGCGGGGTGAGGCTTCTCACGTTGATGAAGGCGATATGTTAGGACACAACAAGGAGGTCCACAATGAAAAGGCAGAAAAGGCTCATCAAGGCATGGAAGGGATTCGGTCCGGCTATTGTCGTCATCGCCCTAGTGCTCGCTTCTTGGACCATGGCCTCGGGTGGGGAGGAGGAAGCCTCGTTTTTCGACAAGAGCCTCCACCACACGGGCGAGGGGATGCGCTACTGGTACGAGGAGCAGGGCGGCTTTATGGATCTGACGAACATCCCCTACAAGGACCTCGGCTGCAAGCACTGTCACGTCCAGACCTGCGATCAGTGCCACGCCGTGAAGGCCGGAGAGAAGATGGCCTTCTCAACAGATAAAGCCCGGGAAATGGACACATGCCTGCCCTGTCACGGCCGGGAGGGAGCGACCTTCAAGTTCGACCGTCAGACCGAATCCCTGGATGTGCATATCGATGCGGGCATGGTCTGTGTCGGCTGCCACTCGGCCGGGGATATGCATGGGGACGGCACTCCCTACAGGTCTATGAGGGCGCCCGGCGCCGTGGAGGCCTCCTGCGAAAGTTGCCACGAGAACGAGGGCGGCGATGCACCGGCCTTTGATCCGACGACCCGGTCCCACAAGAAGCACAAAAAAAACCTCGACTGCGCGGCGTGCCACGTAAGGAGCACCATGGCTTGCTATAACTGTCACTTCGACAGTGCCCTCAGGGAGGGAAAGAAGAAGGGGAATTTCCTTCCCATGAAGAGCTGGCTCCTGCTGATCAACCACGAAGATAAGGTGACGAGCGCCTCGGCCATGTCCCTGGTCTACCAGAATAAGACCTTCATTGCCTATGTCCCCTACTATACCCACTCCATCATGTCTCCAGGGAGAACCTGCGCCGACTGTCACGACAACGAAGCCGTAAAACTCATCAAGGCGGGACAAAAGGTGCCTGTCGTCGCCTGGAAGGATGGAAAAGCGGTCCCGTGGGAGGGGGTGGTCCCGGTTGCACCGGATAACCTCGAGTGGGTTTTCCTGAACAAGGTCGCCGAGGGTCAGTGGGTCCCGATTGAGGGGGATGAGCCCCCGAAGGTCCAGTTCGCCGTCCATGGCGAGCCCCTGACCGAAAAGCAGTTGAAGAAACTGTTCATGAAGATGGGATCGCAGTAAGAAATCATTAATGCACTATGTCCATGGAGCAAAGGAATAGGCGATTGGGAGCACTATATGGCTGAGAGGGTCAAAATAACTGTTTTGGTGGAGGGCGGGAAACATCCTGACTTGAAAGGTTCATGGGAGCTCCGACACATCCGCCCATTGGTCGGCTTATCCCTATATGTTGAGGCCATTCAAGATTCGAGAACGTATAGGATTTTAATGGATGTCGGCACCACCTGGAAGAGGTTGAGGCACAATGCAGAAACATTGGGAGTTGACCTGGATCGGATCGACTGCGGGGTCCTCAGTCACTGGCACTTTGATCACACGGGGGCGCTGCCGGCGCTGCTTAGGCACATAAAAAGCAATCCCCCTTTTTACGTTCCTGTGAGGGAGCCTTCGCTTTCACTTCTCAATGCATTTATTGAAAAGCGTCTCCCCCCGTGGTTCAACCGCGTGGAGGTCGGGGAGCCACGGGAGATACTCCCCGGCATCTTTTCAACCGGTTGCTTCGAAACATCTTTTCCACTTCAGAGACATCCCGTTCACGAACAGGCGCTCTATATTCCGATAGAGGGAAAAGGGCTCGTCCTCCTGGTTGGGTGTTCCCATCCCAGCCCCCAGGATCTTGCCAGAAAGGCCCTTGAACTGAGCGGTGAGAGCAAGATCGCTTTACTATTGGGTGGGCTGCATTTCATTGCGCCTACTACAGAAGAACAAAAAGATGAGATCGTAAGAGAGCTGAAGAAACTCGATATCACAAAGATTGCCCCTTGCCACTGCACGGGAACGGCTGGAACGGCCCGGCTGGAAGAGGAGTTCGGGGAGAAATTCCTGCGTGTGGCTCTGGGTGGAGTGTATGAGGTTGAGGCATGAAAAGGACCTGGATCGGCGATGGCGCCCGCGGGATTGTTTCGGGGCTTCGCCCCTCACAATGACCGTCTTTTTAAGCGAACCGATAATTTAACGAGGTGTACCAACTGTTCGACATTAAGTCGGACGAAACACAATACAAGAAAAGAGGAGGAAGAAATGAGAAGAAAAGGACTTGTATTCTCGATGTGCTTCGTTCTGGGGCTGCTGACCGCCGGCGAATCAATGGCCCAGGGAGGCAAGAGATGGAGAGGAGGAGGCGGCCAGGGGCCTGGAATGATGAGCGGCAGGATTTACAACACGAATACCGTCGAAACCATAAGCGGTAAGGTCGTCGGGGTGGAAACCTTCACGCCGACGAACGGTAGAAGCTCCTACGGTATTCATCTGATGGTCCAGACCGAAGGAGAGGTGATTTCGGTCCACATGGGCCCCGGCTGGTATATAGAGAATCAGGGCGTCCGCATCGAGGAAGGAGACGAGATCGTGGTGAAGGGATCGAGGATCACCTTCGAAGGAAGTCCGGCGATCGTCGCGGCAGAAATCAAGAAGGGAGATGCCATACTCACTCTTCGGGACGCAAACGGCTTTCCCTTGTGGAGTGGCGGGCGAGGTAGAGGCGGCCGTCCCTAGGATCAAAACAACTAGCCATCAATTTTATTAAAACCTTTGCAGAATACCCCGCGGCCTGCCGCGGGGTGTTTCACTATGAAAAAAACCCGGAGCATGTTATGTAGAAATGGATCGGCTGATCGATAAACTCCTGGACTCGGGTGTGACATGAAATTCCGAAAAATCGTATCACTCACGGCGCTCGTCTCTTTTTTGCTGCTCATCGTAACGAGCGTCATCCTCTATATCGTCCCTCACGGCCGCGTCGCCTATTGGTCGGAATGGAGGCTGTGGGGGCTATCGAAGGACCAATGGTCCAATCTGCACTTGAACCTCGGGCTCCTGTTTCTTCTTGGTGTCATCTTTCATATCTACTACAACTGGACGGCGATCCTCTCCTACCTGAAGGACCACAGGAAGCGTTTGGTCATCTTTACCGGAGAATCCGTGATCGCAATCGCCATCAGTGCCGCGTTCATACTGGCGACGCACTTCGGCCTTCCGCCATGTCAGTGGGTCCTGGACCTCAACGAGTCGATCAAGGATTCGGCAGGCCTTCGCTATGGAGAGCCCCCGTTTGGACATGCAGAGCTGTCCTCTCTCGAGACCCTTGCCAGAAGAATGAATATGGACCTCGACGAGATCGAAACCCGGCTTGTTTCCGCCGGGTATCGACTCGAGAGCACAGGCCAGACCCTTTTGGCTGTCGCCAAGATGAATCAGGTGACACCGCAGAAACTTTATGATGTAATGAGTCCGGCCGGCTCCGGCCGTCGGAGGGGAATGGCCGGAAGGCTTCCCAGAATACCGAGACCCGGCATCGGCAAGCGTCAATTGACCGACTTGTGTGCTGAATTCGATCTCGACGTTCCCGATATGGTAAAAACGCTTTCAGACAAGAGCATCGTAGCGAATCCGGAGCTCTCCCTGAAACAGATAGCCGAGAAAAACAAGACCACGCCCGATCAGCTCTATGAAGTTATTCGACTTTCGGTCGAACAGAAGTAAGTGACCTGAACATGGGGAGGTAGGATTATGAGAAGAACTATCCTTATTGGACTGACCTTCGCTCTTTTATTCTCACTCCTGTCCGGGGTGAACGCTTTGGCAGAGGACGAGGAGGGAGTGCCCCTGAGCTTGGTCTTGAATTTGATGGGCTCCCAGGGGGAGGAGGAAGACATAGAAAAAGATAAAAGGGGATTCCTTGAAAAATGCGGCTTTTTCATGGATTCCCTGAGACTGTTCGGCGGCATCCAGGGGCTCGCCACGGTCCGTGAAAAAGACGACTGGTACGGTCCCGACGAGATCCCCAACGAAAAGAGCGGCTTCAGGATTCACCGGGCCCGCTTCGGGATCAAGGGCAAGCTCATTGAAGGGAAGCTCTTCGAAAGCGTGTCTTACTCCTTCGGCTATTATTTACAGGCCGCCTCGGGGCGGGAGGCCGATCCCACGGACGATCTCGATGCTGAAATAATCGATGCCTACGGCTGGGTGCGCTTCGACCTGGGGGAGAAGGTCGCCCTTCTCGATCCGGTCACCCTCTCCGTCGGGGCCGGCAAGCTGGACTTCAACCGGGCCCAGATGACCTCCTCGCGCAGGCTGAATTTTATCCTCCGCCCCTGGCTGGCGGAGGCCCTGGCCCCGGAGCGCGATGTGGGCGTCAGCCTGGACGGCGGCTTCAAGGAGGGCTTCGTGAATTACTCCTTCGGCGTCTACAATGGGCGCGCCGAGAGCAATGAGTCGATCTTTCAGGGAGACGACAACGACAAGGTCATGTTCGTCGGGAGGGTGGAGGTGAATCCCCTCGGCGAACCGTGCTGTTACTTCGACGACGATCTCAAGGTGAGTATCGGCGGAGGCTTTTTCTACAACGAGCCCCTGGAGGCAAAGGTGCTCGGCTACACGGTGGATGCCTACGCCCGGTGGTGGAGGCTGTCACTGGAGGGGGGATACATCAACGTGACCATCGAGCCGGACCTCGTGGGCCAGGAGATTCCCGGAGTGCTTGAGGAGGTGGAGAAGGACGGTTTTTACGTACAGGCCGGCTTTTTCGTCTGGCCCGAGAGGGTGGAGGTCGTCGGCCGGTACGAGACCTTCGACGACAACCTGCAGCCCGAGTACACTGAGGATATCCACTACATCACGGGGGGCGTGAACTGGTATTTCAAAGGGAGTCATCTCCACAAGCTACAGCTATGTTACATCTTTCGTAATGAGGACGGCTGGGGGACGGACGATGTGGGAGAGATCGACAACGACGCCTTCATGGCACAGCTGCAGCTTGCATTCTAAGCGGGCAGGAACAAAACCGCATCTTCGTCGCGGACCCAATTGAGGGTCGTTGCGAGGACCGAAGGGACGAAGCAATCCACTGAGGATCACGGCGAAATGAACATGGGGGGTTGCTTCGGGGCTCCGCCCCTCGCAATCTTCGACTTCGCTTCGCTCGCAACATCCTCAAGTTGCTCAATTGTCGAACTTATAATTTCCTATTCAAAATAATCAACGGACTTACTTTTCAAGGAGGCGATCCATGCAAAGTTTGAGAAGCAGTACGATCCGGGCGGGCCATCTATGGCCCCTGCTGCTCTTCGGCCTCTTTCTCTGCCACTGTAGCTCAGAAAACCGGCATCCGGCGGATCGAGCCTATGCCAAGAGGATCTCGGAGTACAACGAGTGCATGGAAGGAGCGGATGCCTATGGTATGCCCGATGATTTCATGCTGTACAACTCGGAGATCCAGGCCATCATCACGGATGTGAACTATTCTCCGGGATTCGGCCTCTCGGGGGGGACGCTCGTGGACGCGGACATCATCCGGAAGGGCCGGGACGCAACGGGGCGGGACCAGTTCCAGGAATCGATTCCGACGGTGAACCTGCTCATCCCCGAAGTGGATGATCCGAGCGTGGCCCGCGTATCGATCGCCAAAGACGGATCGGACGGGGGCCCGGCCATCGTGAGGGTCGAGGGCACGGCGATCCCCCTCTTCACCCTCTTCGCCTTCGAGGGGATTGTCGGGGGATTCCACACCTATGAATTCACCACCGATTACATACTCGACCCCGGCGTCCGGTATATCCGGATGGTCACCATAGTAACCATGCGCGGAGACGGATCGGACCAGGTCGCCCCGATCCCGGACACGAGCGATCCCCTGGATGTCTTCGCCCACATCATCCTGGGGAACCAGGTCCTCGGAGACGTCCTGCTCTTCGGCAGCAGCCTGAACGTCTTCGGCCCGCCCTTCGGTTTCGGAGAGGACATCCTGGTGCGCGATCTGTTCCTCAACGGAACCAGCACCTTCACCCAGCCGATCCTCGCCGACTTCCTGATCGGCGTGGGCGACAAGGTCTCGTACGGATTCGCGACGCGGGACGGCCAGCTCTCGGTGCCGCTCTTTTCGGCGTCCACCACGGCGGTGGTCGGGGCCGTGAGCCGGCATGAGGACCGGTTCAGCTTTGAGCGGTACTTCGTGGTGGGCGAGGGGGACGTCGCGTCCGTGCTGGACTCTATTTATGAGATTCGGGGGACAAAGACCGGAAAGCTCGAGGGACACCTCCTGGACGAGATGACCATGGATCCCGTGAGCGGCGCAAGCGTGCTCGTCTTCAAGGTCCCGGAGGGGGAAGCCCTGGACGGGAGGATCCCCACCCTCCAGGAGCTCGAGGCGAACCTGATGGAGGCGAGCGTCGGCAACCCGTTGTATCAGAAGTGGAGCCAGTCCTTCATCTCTCAGTTCGGGACCGATGCGGGAGAAGACACCCTGTTCGACGGGTCCTTCTCCGGATCTCTCGAGCCGGGTCGCTACATCATCTGCGCCCATGCCCACGACCGTGCCGACCCCTTGCCGGTGCTCGTGACCGTGGAGGACGGGCATACGACCGAGCAGACCCTGCTCATCCCCCCGGCCGGGAGAATCGTCTTCGAGCTACGGGACGCGACCACCCATGAAGGCATTCCCGGCAAGCTCACCCTCAAGGGGGTCGGCGGCCACGCCATACCGAGCCCGGTCCTGGGCGACGGGTTCCTGCCGGAAGGGATCTCTTACGTCGCGCACACCCATGACGGAAAAGGGGAGATCGTGGTCGAGCCGGGCACATATGACTACACCTTCTCCCGGGGCATCGAATACTCCATCGACACCGGAAGGGTGACCGTGGGACCGAGGTTTCCCGCCAAGATCTACGGCTTCATCAGGCAGGTCGTGGACTCTGCGGGATACATGTCCATGGATTTCCATCAGCACTGCGAAGTCAGCGTGGACAGCGGCATTCCCATAAAAAAGAGGCTCATCACCAACCTGGCCGAGGGCGTGGAGATCCTCACGGCAACGGATCACGACGTCATAGTCAACTACACGCCCATCGTCCGGGATCTGGGGGCACAGGGGCTCATTCACCCCATCCTGAGCGAAGAGCTCACCACCTTCGAGATGGGGCACTATATCGGCTTCCCCCTGAAGCAGGACCTGACCAAGCCCGGCAACGGCGCCATCGACTGGAGGGGAATGGTCCCCCAGCAGATCTTCGATGCCTTCCGCGCAAAAGGGTCTCTGGGGAGGAGCAACACGGTCTGCCACGTGGCCCACCCGAGGGACTCGATCCTCGGATACTACTACGTGTACAGCCTCGATCCCGTGACCGGCGCCCCCTCCGGGACGGGCAGCTTCATGAGCATCTTCAATCCCCTCGTGGTGGACGACAACTACTCTCAGGATTATGAATCGACGGAGGTGCTCAATGCCAAGCGGCTCGAGATCATCCGCACCCCCACGGCTCTCGAGTACGACAGGATGCGGGCCACCGGGGAGGAGGACAAGGGGTTGTACCCGGAGTGCCCGCAATGTGAGCCCGGGATAGACGGCTGTCCGCTCTGGGATACGGATCCGACCTTCGCCAGCTGCCGGGTGAGCGTCTATCGCATCATGAAGCGCACCCTGGTGGAAGAGAGTCTCATCCAGGACGGGACGAATCCCCTGAGCACCGATTTCATCCATGTGCTGGACGACTACTTCAGGGATCTCAACCAAGGGACCATCCGGGCCGCCACGGCCGGATCGGACTCCCACAGCGCCGTGAGGACCGAGGCCGGCTGTCCGAGGAGCTATCTCATGTTCAGCACGGACAAGCCGGGCCTGGCCACCGACGAGGAGATCGTCGAGCGGATCTTTTCGCAGCAGGTCTTCAACACCTATGGCCCCTTCGTCGAAGTCGACGTCGACGGACACCCCCTCGGCTCTGTCCACACGGACACGGACGGAAGCGTGGGCCTTCACATCCGGATCCAGAGCCCCCTGTGGTTCGACGTGGCTCGGATCGAGATCTACGCCAACGGAGAGCTTGTCCGGGAGATCGACAACGCCTTCGGGAGCCTGGAGCCCGGGGAGCATCTCGATAACTCCCGGATTGTCAACTACGATCACCGGATCGAGCTCGACGGCCTCGACGAGGATACATGGTTCGTGGTGCTCGTAATGGGACCGGACAATCTGTCCCCGGTCTTCACGGCGAACGAGTTCCCCTACATTCAGATCGGAAATCTCATCTCCATGGCCCTCAGCTCTGAGAGCTTTGAGGCGATCATCGGCGACATCCTGGCCGAGTGTGATGAGCAGGGCCTTCACAAGACATGGTGGAGCCTCATTATCTGCCTGATCTTCGAGGCCATCGGAGAAATGGAGAACCCGAGCGAGATCATCGAAGATCTTCTGGCCGGGCTTCTGCCGAAGAGCCCTTCCTCCATCTTTCCGATCCACCCCTATGCACAGACCAACGCCATCTTTGTCGACGTCGACGGCAACGGAGGATACGACCCACCCTTGCTTGCCTTTGATCGAAGTGATGGAACACCCGGCGGGGACGAGGCGCTCAATCCGCTGGCACAGTACATGTCCAACCCAGCGGTGTTGAAGAGAATGGCCCGGATCTTCGCCTCGATGCCTCAGCAGTCGACTTACAGGATTCGATAGGGTGGCATCCGAACCCAATCCGGAATGCAATATAAAGATATCAAGGAAATGAACGTACCATTTGGAGACAATCGATTATTTAATGATCTGATCTTTGAGAGTATCCCGTTAGGGGTAATTTTCTTAAGCCCGGAACGAAAGATACTGAAGTTTAATTCCAAGGCAGAGAAAATTACAGGATACAAAGCTGATGAGGCACAAGGTGTTTTCTGTGGAGACATTCTCCATGGAGGATATTGTCTTTCCAATTGCCCCATTCAGAAGATTTTAAAAAAAGAAAAAAAAGTTATCCGAGTGGAGACTACCATTCAAACTCGAGACAATCAGTTTCTACCGGTTGCGATGACCACAGCAGCCACGTTTGACCGTGATGGTAGGCTTCTAGGCGCTGTCGAGGTCCTGGAGGATGTTTCCAGGCTAAAACGTTTGGAAAAGGATCGTTTAAATTTACTATACATGATCGCCCATGACATGAAGTCCCCTTTGGTAAGCATTGGAGGGTTCTCAACCCGGCTGATGTACAAGAATAGAGAAAATCTCTCTTCACAACAATTGAGATATCTCGAAATCATAAAAGGAGAAACGGATAAGCTCGATGTAATGGTCAATGAACTTGCCGAATTCTCTCGCCTGGAGGAAGGCCAGTTAAATCTGGATATAAATTCAATCTCATTGGATAAGTTATTGATAGAGCTCGTCGAGACATATCACCCCCTTGTCGCTGAGAGAGGAGTAGAGCTCCATTTGGATCTAACTGGAAATTCAGCCATAATTCAGGCCGATGAGGCACGCCTACGGAGGGCGTTCACTAATTTGCTGGATAATGCGTTAAAGTTCTCAGAACAAAGCGGAACGATCACTATTAGAATTAAAGAAAATTCAAATGAGTGGATTATTCTTGTAAAGGACGAAGGAATAGGGATAGAACCCGAAGAGCTGCCGTATATTTTCGGGGCCTTTTTCAGAGGGAAAAGGACGGAATATGTGGAAGGATCCGGACTGGGACTGGCGATTGTGAAGGCCATTGTGGAGGGGCACGGCGGCAGAGTCGTTGTAGAAAGTGAACCAGGAAAAGGCGCGACCTTCATGATCCACCTGCCCAAGGCTGAGTTCAAGGAAAAAAATACTTCTCCATTTTAAATATATTTATTTTTTCAACTTCCTCAATCGGATTCAATCGGTATGTTCATGATAATAGCTTGCAGCTTTTTCATGGTTTCGACATAGCGAGCGAAATAAATGCATGAAACTCTGGTTTGGATAGCATATCCCATGCGCGGATCGTCGTCCATCAGCTTTTTCAGGGTAGTGGCCTTGATCTTCAGGAGCTCCGAATCTTCGGTGCATTGGGCGGTCAGGGCATAGGAGTCCATCTCAAAGCAGATGCAGGATCCGAATACGACCCCCGGCATAACCTGGTCGATGAGTACACTGACGCCCTCTTTGTGGGGGAGACGAAGGGAAACCTGCCCTTTAAGTACACTGAAAAAAAATTCCGATGGAGCACCTTTGGAATAAACCGTATCCCCGGCTTTCAGAGTGACGACCTCTGCCGCATTGCTGAGGGCATTGACTTGATCGGATGTTAAAAACTCGAAAATTTCCTGGCTTTTCAGCTTCTCTAAAGACATGACATTCCTCCTTCCTAAATAGCCGCCTTCCCTGATTCAAGGAATGGGCAGGTTTATGAGCTCCGGTGGTAGCTTCCATTTCTGATCTTCTTTTATGATTTTCTCCTATGTCGGAGAGCATTTTGCCAGGTTCTCTCGCCCCTACTTTTTCAGCATAATCTGTGCCATTTGAAGATGAAGATGAAACTCCAATGTTTTATATAAGTTGGGGTAGATTCGATTAAGAAGGAAGAAAAACTAGGGCTTTAGATGCAGCAGATTTGCAACCCTTGAAGCGGGAGATGGTTGCAGAAGTGCTACTCATCGTTTGCGGTAGGATTGTCTTGTAAAGGAGGGTGACTCTCTAATTTTATGTAATTAAAGAGAATTTATTGAGGATGCTCAAGCTTTTTAACTTAGGAATAGGCTTTGCAGAAATACCTACAAGATGATCTTCCGAGTGATCGATTATCACAATCATGTCGATCTGCCTCCGGATGATCCCGAGATTTCAGAGAAGGCCCGTGATGATCTGAAAACGGGAAGGATCGCTAATGGAGTTGACACACGCCGGCCCGGAGGGGATCGAAGAGATTAAGAAGATCCTCGGTCTCTTCAAACCCAACAGACGGCATCTCATCGAAATTCTCAATAGAATCCAGGAGAAACTCCGATACATTCCCGTAGAGGCCATCGAAGAGACGGCCCGATTCATGGGAGTCCCCGAGTCCACGGTCTTCGGGGTGGCCACCTTTTACAACCGCTTCCGATTCGTCCCCCCGGGTCGACACCACATACAAGTATGTATGGGGACCGCCTGCCACATCAAGGGCGGACGGGCGATCCTGGATGTGTGGGAGAACAAGCTTGGAGTCCAAGAGGGGATGGTGACGGAAGACAGGGAATACAGCCTGGATCGGGTCGCGTGCATCGGGTGCTGCGCCATGGCGCCGGTCAGCGTGGTGGACGAGAAAATACAAGGGCATATGATGACGAGCAACGTCGATGGTTTCATGCTCAAATTCGAGATGGAGCGAGCCGCGGCGGAGAAAAAGAGAGAAAAGGAGAACGAGAGAAGAGATGAGCGGTGAGTGGTCGGCCATGGACGAAATCGATTCAGCGTTTAATGCGATAAGGCAGAGAGCCAAGACAACGCTCAGCTCGAGAGAGGATCGAGCGAGGCCTGTGATCACGGTCGGAACCGCCACCTGCGGACGGGCGGCCGGGGCAATCGAGGTCCTCGAAGCGATCGAGAGTGAGATCGCCGAACAGGGACTCGATGCGTGTATTATCCAGGTGGGATGCATGGGACACTGCTATGCCGAGCCCCTGGTCACGATCAAAAAGGAGGGTTACCCGACAATTTTGTACGGCTACCTCCAGCCGGTACTGGCTTCACTCATCGT